>JAHKKQ010000186.1 GCA_020027805.1 Candidatus Dadabacteria bacterium | reverse complement strand
GAAAGCCGCCCCGCAGCGTTTCATAACCTCTTTCATTAATCCGGGATAATTCTCAAGGCGAGGGTCTTCCTTCACGATATGGAACGCGTCTTCCCTGGCCTCCCCCAGTATCCTCGCGTCTCTCATAAGGTCGGCGAACCTGAACTGCGGCAGACCCGACTGCTTCGTTCCCAGAAAATCCCCCGGGCCCCTGATCGTGAGATCGGCCTCGGCTATCCTGAAGCCGTCCGTAGTCTCCTCCATTATCGAGAGCCTCTTTTCCGCATCCTCAGACCTCTTGAAGCTCGAAATCAGAATGCAAAACGAATCATGTCCTCCCCTGCCCACCCTGCCCCTCAGCTGATGGAGCTGTGTAAGGCCGAACCTTTCGGCGTTTTCCACGACCATCACGGTCGCGTTCGGCACATCGACACCCACTTCTATCACCGTCGTCGCGGCGAGTACATCTATGTGATGGGAAATGAACCTCTTCATCACTGCATCTTTCTCCTCGGCTTTCATTCTACCGTGGAGAAGCCCTACCCTGAATTCGGGGAATATATCGTTCTTAAGCTCCTCGGCCATCCGGGTCGCGTACTTGAGGTCCTTGAAATCCGGGTTCTCCGATTCCTCAATCATCGGGTAGACGATGTACGCCTGCCTGCCCTTCCCGAGCTCCTTCCTGACGGCCTCGTATGCCCGTTCGCGGGAGCCCTTCTGGTCGTAATAGACCTTCGTCCTGATTTCCTTCCTGCCGGGCGGAAGCTCGTCGAGCAACGAGACGTCGAGGTCGCCGTAGACCGTAAGGGCGAGGGTCCTGGGTATAGGCGTTGCGGTCATGACAAGAACGTCCGGGTTTCTGCCCTTACCCATGAGCCTCGCCCTCTGCATGACGCCGAACCTGTGCTGCTCGTCTATGACCACGAACCCCAGGTTCCTGAAGTCCACCTTCTCCTGAAGGAGGGCGTGCGTACCGACGGCTATCTGCGCCTCTCCCGAAGCGATCGCCTTGTAATAGGCATTCTTCTCACCCTTCCCGAGCGCGCTCTTGAGAAACACGACACGGAGGCCCATGCCTTTTACGTAGTTCATGACCGAGGAAAGGTGCTGCTCCGCGAGAATTTCAGTAGGGGCCATAAGGACCGCCTGATAGCCGCTCTCGACCGCCTTCAGCATGGAAAGAAGCGAGACGATGGTCTTGCCGCTTCCCACGTCCCCCTGCAGCAGCCTGTTCATGGGCCTTCCCGAGCGCATGTCCCGTTCGATCTCCGAGAGCACGCGCTCCTGAGCGGACGTGAGCTTAAACGGAAGCCCCGCGATGAGCCTCCCGGTCAATTCTCCGGTAGGCGAGAGGGATATGCCGTCGAGTCCGGCTATGTCACGCTTCTTGAGCGCGAGACCGAGCTCCAGCAGAAAGAACTCATTGTAGGAGAGCGTTTTGTGCGGAGGCGACCCGTAGACGGAATCCTTGTCCGATAGCTCGACCATATTTTCGTCGCTCATCGGAAAGTGGACTCTCGATACCGCCGCGCCCAGATCAATGACCCCTCTCTCTCTTCCAAGAGCGGAAGGGATTACCGACGAAAGGGAATCCGCATACCCGTCCACGACGGACTTCATGACCCCCCTTATGCGCCTCTGCTTCAAACCCTCGGTGAGGGGATATATGGGCACGATGCGGTTAAAGTGCACGTTGCCCTCGTCGAGGTCTTCCCCTTCTTCTATGACCTCTATGTCCTCGGGCCTCGGGTGGACTATCTGGAGCGCGTCCCTGTAACCCACGCTCACGTCGCCTGTCAGGATCACGGAAGCACCTTGTTTATAAGCGTTCTTCAGGTATTTCTCGTTGAACTGGAACCATACGAGGGTCAGGGTCCCCGTGCCGTCTGAAACCGCCACCTGATAGAGGCTCCTCCGTTTTGTGCGGACCTTTCCTGCGAGAATTATCTTCCCGACTATGGTTTCCCGATGGCCGGGCCTTATTTTCGATATGCTCTTTATGGTCCTCCTGTCCTCGTAAGTCCTCGGGAAGTAATAGAGCGCGTCCTCCACGGTCTCGATTTCTTTTTTCTTCAGTATCTCCGCGATCCTGGGTCCGACCCCTTTTATATATTGAATCGGAATCTGATCCGGCTCCCTTCTGTCCGGAGCCGGGCCCGCAACGGTATCCCGGATTGAAGCCCCCTCGTCTTCCGGATTTTTTACTGACGATGGCGGCGTATCCCCGGCCGGTTTGACGGATTCGTTCGAGCTGTTTGTACTTTTAAGCCCGCCGATTATGGTGAGCGACTTCCTGATAATATCTTTTCTCTCCCCCTGGCCGAGACCGTCGTACGCGGAGAAGAAATCCCGAAGTGATTCGAAATCCCTAATCTGCACGGCTGAGAGCGGGAGGGAGAGCGCCTTTAGCGTGAGATCCCCGACAAGCTGGTCGAGGGCTTTCACCTTATCCAGGTTCGAAAAGTTGTTTCTCGACGCAAATCTGAGCGGCTTCTCGAGAGCGTCGAGTATTTCATTTAGGTCATTCGACATTAATAAGATTTTACAGGTACTTATAGAGAGAATTCAAGTTCGGATCGTATAAACAGATCTCCGGAGACATATTTTATGAAGAGAGGAATGGACGAAACATGCGTATACAAAGAGAGAAAATAACTGGTATGCGTTTTCCCGGGAGGGCAGGAGATGAACCCGTGTCCCGACATGGCTCCGCAGCGCATTCCGGCGTCATATTTATTGGGTGAATTTCGTACACCTCAAACAGTGTAATTTTACACACTGAAACGGGTATTCAGCCTGATTTAAAATTTCAAATCGTATAAGCCGTCTATATCACAAATAAAACATAAAGATGAGTAATATGGCACAGATATTGCTCACATAATCATAGTAGAGAAGAGGGCAAAGGACGTGAGAGCCAAAAACAGGTTCACGGCTTTCATTCGCTTTCTACCGATAGTCGATCCGAAGCCGCAAAAAATTCAAGGGAGGAAGGCGACGATGAAATATGACGAAATAAATGCACCGGAAACAGAGACTCAAAGCTACCCTGATCATTTCGAAGAAATAGCGGAAGACGAGAATTTCACGGACGACGATCTGTTCGCCGTCGAAGAGCCGGGGGACGTTTACAACGGAGCCGCGGGAGAGTTACCCAAAAGGACGGATATCTACGATAGACAGGACGACGAGTTCAGAATATTGAACGATTACTTCAGGGATATATCGAAAGAACCCCTCCTCACCATCAAGGAAGAGGTAGAGATACCGGCGAAGATAAAAAAATGCGAATTCAAGATTGAACAAATCACTTCTTATCTGGAAACCTCAAACGGCGCCAACGGAAGAAAAACCAACGGTCATCTTAACCACAAAATAAACAGGAACAGGCTCAATGCCTCCCTCAGAGCCTACTCTCACCAGGCGGAGAAACTGAAGAAGAGGTTCGCGAGCGCCAACCTCAGATTGGTTATAAGCATTGCCAAGCGGTACGTCAACCACGGCCTTCCCTTTCTCGACCTCATCCAGGAGGGGAACATAGGCCTCATGAAGGCGATCGAAAGATATGACCATTCGAGAGGGTTCAGGTTTTCCACCTATGCCTCCTGGTGGATATACCAGGCAATAACGAGAGCGATCCTGGTCCACAGGGGAGCGGTGCGTGTCCCCGTGTATCTGCTCGAGGTAACAAGCCGGGTATACCGCGCGAAAGCGTTACTCCTCAAAGAATCCGGCAAGAATCCGACCGCCGAAGAGATTTCGGAGCGGTCCGGGGTGCCGCTCAAATACGTGATCCGTATATTGAAAATCACAAACGAGTCGGTGAGTCTCGACACTCCGGTGGACGGGGAGAAGAGAACGCTGTACGATTTTATAGAGGACGAGGAATCGGCTTCTCCCGATCACATGGTCGTGGATTACGAATTAAAAGAGATTATACGGAGCTCCCTGTCGCTGCTGAGCGTGAAAGAAGAGGAGGTGTTGCGGATGCGCTTCGGGATAGACAGGAGCGATGTCGTAACGCTCGACGATATAGGCAGGAAATTCAAGCTCACGAGAGAAAGGATAAGACAGATCGAAAAGAAAGCCCTACGTAAGCTTTCGGTTTCGAGAATGAGGGAAGCCCTTAAAAATTTCCGTGTCTAATTCCGGAGATAAAGTGACTCCAGGCCGAAGCGAAGTGTGTAATACTACACAATTTATTGTGGTTTTTAACGCAGCCGCAAGCTATATTCATACCCCTAATATAAACTATAATATGCAACATGCCGTTAAAACTAGATCTTTAAGTTCATGTTTTATTGGTACGGTTATTGCACTATAATTAGTAAAGCTGACCGGGGAAATCCGGCCGGTAAAAAAAATCAGGAGGTTTTGAAGACATGAGAGTGATTGCTATTTTGTTTGCTT
>JAHKKQ010000185.1 GCA_020027805.1 Candidatus Dadabacteria bacterium | reverse complement strand
GAGGCGTTGTATCCGAGCTCACTCCAGAGCTCCTCCGATACATGCGGGGCTATCGGGTAAAGGAGCCTCACCATGGCCTCGACCGACTCTCTCACCACCTTCACATCCTCGTCCCAGGCGGGGTCGAAGCGGGACGTATCGTTGAGAAGCTCCATGACCGCGGCGATAGCAGTATTGAACTGAAACTTCTCGAGGTCGTCTGTAACTTTTTTAATAGTCTTGTGCACCTTGGTCAGGAGGTTCTTGCCGGAGGCGGATATTTTATCCGCGTCCGGTGTCTTGCCCTTGAGCGGATCGATCTTTTGGAACCTGTCGGAGATGAGACGCCATAACCTGTTTAAAAATCTGAATGCCCCTTCTATCCCTTCGTCGCTCCAGTCGAGGTCCTTTTGTACGGGGGCAGCGAAGAGCATGAAGAGCCTCACCGTGTCGGCCCCGTATTTCTTTATCATGTCGTCCGGGTCTACGATGTTGCCGACGGACTTCGACATCTTGGCCCCGTCCTTTATGACCATCCCCTGGGTGAGGAGGTTGGTGAAGGGCTCGTCGAGAGCGCACATGCCCAAGTCCCGGAGTACCTTCGTGTAGAACCTCGCGTAGAGAAGGTGCAGTATCGCGTGCTCGATGCCGCCTATGTATCTGTCCACGGGGAGCCAGTACCCGACCTCCTTGTTATCGAACATGCCTTCATCGTAATGAGGGGACGCGTACCTGAGGAAGTACCAGGAGGATTCGACGAACGTGTCCATCGTGTCCGTCTCGCGCTTCGCCTTCCCGCCGCACTTTGGGCAAACGGTGTTGACGAAGCTCTCGGCTTTCGCTAGCGGCGAGCCGCCCTTACCCGTGAATTCTATGTCGAGCGGAAGCTCGACGGGGAGGTCCTCGTCGGGAACGGGAACTATGCCGCAGGTATCGCAATAGACGATCGGTATGGGCGCGCCCCAATAACGTTGGCGCGAAATGCCCCAGTCCCTGAGCCTGTAATTGACCCTTCTTTTGCCGATACCCTTTTCCTCTATATATTCTATAACTTTCTCTTTCCCTTCTTCCGACGGGAGGCCCGTGAACTGCCCCGAATTCACCATGACTCCCGGCTCTTCGTAGGCTTCGGTCATATCCTCGGTAACTAGCTTAGTCCCTTCGGGCTCTATAACGGGGACGATGGGTAGCCCGTATTCCCTCGCGAACTCGAAGTCCCTCTGGTCGTGTGCCGGGACGCACATGATTATTCCGGTCCCGTATTCTATAAGAACAAAATTGGCTATGTATATCGGGACGCGCCCGCCCGTGAAGGGATTTACGGCGAAAGCGCCCGTAAGAAACCCCTCCTTCTTTGTCCCTTCGGAAACCCTTTCGATGCTGCTCTGCTTCGTGACCCGTTTTATAAACTTGAGCGCCGCCTTTTCTTCCGGTTTTCCTTTGATCAGCTCCACAGCGAGCGGGTGCTCGGGCGCGATGCTCATATAGGTGACGCCGAATACGGTGTCGGGGCGGGTTGTGAATATACGGAGACCGCTCTCACCGCCGACGGTTTCTTCGAGCGGAAAATCTATTTCGGCGCCGGTGGACTTCCCGATCCAGTTCTTCTGCATGGCGAGGACCCTTTCGGGCCAGCCTTCTTTCAGCTTTTCGGTCCATTCGAGGAGCTCCTCGGTATATGCGGTCGTCTTGAAAAACCACCCCTCCATAACCTTCAATTCGACCGCGGAACCGCAGCGCCAGCAGAGCCCGTCCTCCACCTGCTCGTTCGCGAGCACGGTCTCGCACGAAGGGCACCAGTTCACGGTCGTCGATCTCCGGTAGGCGAGGCCTTTTTCATACATCCTGGTGAATACCATCTGCTCCCATTTGTAGTAGGACGGGTCGCAGGTGGCGATCTCCCTCGTCCAGTCGTAGCTGAAGCCGAGCTGCTTGAGCTGCGCCTTCATCTGGGCGATGTTATCGTATGTCCATACGGCGGGGTGCACGCCCCGGGCGATGGCCGCGTTCTCGGCAGGGAGCCCGAACGCGTCCCACCCGATAGGATGGAGCACGTTATACCCCCTCGTGCGCTTATAGCGGGCGACGACGTCCCCTATGGTGTAGTTCCTGACGTGGCCCATGTGTATGCGTCCCGAAGGGTAAGGGAACATCTCCAGCACGTAGTATTTTTCACGGTCCTTCTCCGCCCGGACCTCGTAAAGCTTTTTCTCATCCCAGAAATCCCGCCACTTTTTTTCTATTTGCTCGGGCTTATAACTCTCTTTCATCGCGCGCTCTCAGGCTCCGGCCGTTTATAATAAGGATAGAAATATTTACCATAACCGGAGGCATTGGACAAAGAATACGTATATTTCCGGGATATGGATTTTTCGGCCTAAACAGTGTTAATTATAGTAGGTATCGACCGATATGAAACGTCAATCAGAGCTTAAAGGGATCATCGGGGACTTAAAGAGGCACCTCGAATTCCAGAAATCCATGGGGGTCGCGAGGGTGCCGGTGGAAAAAAAGGCTAAAGAAGAGACCATCCCTAAGGCGCCCGGGAAAGAACCCGTGAAGACACAACCAAAAGCTCAGACATCACCCGAAAAAAAGGACGACGTTATAAGAATAGAGGAGCAGATCGGCATTTTCGACGCCTCCGCTAAAAAGATGACGCTCGAAGAGATAAGGGCAGAAATAGGGGACTGCACCCGGTGCAAGCTCCACGAGGGGAGGACGAACCTGGTGTTCGGGGAAGGGAACCCCAAGGCGAGACTCGTATTCGTGGGGGAAGGACCGGGGAGGGACGAGGACTTACAGGGCAAGCCGTTCGTGGGGAGATCAGGGCAGCTTCTCACCAAGATCATAGAGGCTATGGGGCTAAAGAGAGAGGATGTCTATATATGCAACGTCGTGAAGTGCCGCCCGCCCGAGAACAGGACGCCAGAGCCCGACGAGATGGCGACGTGCGAACAGTTTCTTTTCAAGCAGATTAGGTCGATAGAGCCCGGGGTGGTAGTGTGCCTCGGGAGCACGGCCGCGCAGTCAATACTTAAAACGAAGCAGAGCTTGGGGAGCCTCCGGGGCAAGTTCCATCAATACGGTAGGGCGAAACTTATGGTAACTTATCATCCTGCGGCGCTTCTCAGGAACCCGAATTTCAAGAAGCCGCTCTGGGAAGATATGCAGGTAGTGATGAAGGAGCTTGGAATTTCAAAACCGGGCGATTAGCTCAGTGGATAGAGCGCAGGCCTCCGAAGCCTGAGGCCGGGGGTTCGAGTCCCCCATCGCCCGCCATTCTCCCGCCTCGGAATAAGTAAGAATTTGAAAAAATTCCATTTTAATCTTGTATAATGTAGCGCTAAGATTCAATTACGAATTACATACGCGCAATTCATTTCAAGGGGTATATAACAATGACTCTTCCCGTACCGGACATTTCTAAAAATCTATTCGACTTAAACGGTTTCTGCAGTATCGTTACCGGCGCCGGAAAGGGGATAGGCCTGACTTTATCCCAGGCGCTCGCTTACAACGGGAGCGACCTTGTCCTTGTAGGCCGGAGTGCCGGTGGCCTCGAGGCAGCGGCAGATTCGATACGCGCGATAGGACACAAAGTAAGAACCGTCGTTACCGACGTGACGGCTGAGGACGCGCCGGAGATGATCGTAAACGCAGCTATGGATCTGAGCCGTAGAATCGACGTGCTGATCAACAATGCAGGGTTCATGACATTCGCCGATATGCTCGAGGTCGACGATAAGACCTGGGATGATATTTACTCAGTGAACGTCCGGGCCCCGATGAGGATAATGAAGGCGGTCCTGAAAGAGATGGTAAAAGCCGGTCGAGGGAGCGTAATTAATATTGGAAGCTCATGGTCGTCGCGGGCTTCGGTTTTCAACCTGGATGGCGGCGGGGTGGATTATTGCTCTTCAAAGGCGGCCCTTCAGGCTTTGACCAGGGCTGCAGCCCAGGACGTGGCTCCCAAAGGAGTGCGTGTAAACAACATTGCCCCGGGAGCGGTCGACACCCCTATGCACGCAGACCACCGGGATTTGCTATACCAATTTGTGAAATACATCCCCCTGGGGCGTATGGGTATGGCTGAAGACCTGGCTGGAACGGCCGTGTTTCTGGCTTCCGACGCAAGCACATTCATCACCGGCCAGACGATACATGTAAACGGCGGCATGCTGATGGTGGACTGAGCTGCAATCAGATTCCAAAAATAAATCTATTCTCTCTTATTGCGGCCGGAACTGAGCCTCCTCAAGTTAAATGTCCTTCCATTTGAGCCAAACAATCTCAGAACGGCGTTTTCTCGGCTTTATGAAATCTGTCAGATACGTTGCCGGCAAGGTTGATGTCATCAGGATCAAGAACCATCACCGGCGCTCCGGCCTTCAGATTCAATCTGTCCAGGTCCACCCATAT
>JAHKKQ010000184.1 GCA_020027805.1 Candidatus Dadabacteria bacterium | reverse complement strand
AGCGGCCTCTGGAGTGTAATCGACGCGTTCACCGCGAGATTCAAATCCCTGGTTGAAATATAACTGTCAGTGCCTTCGAATTTCATTTGTTAAACCCCGTAACTATTCAGATTTCGTAATTGACCTGCCTGTAACATTAACGGTTCTCAGGCCTGTTTTATCCTGCAGGAACTATAAAAATTATACTTTTTACAGAAGGCATTATCAAATTAAGATAGAAGCGGACGTCCGCTTTCCTATTAAGCACTGCTGATCACATGCGCGGACAGTGAGCCGCAGTTAATTCGTCACATCTCATCGAACGGGATTTCTCGAGGCGGCAATTTATTTCTCCGCGACGCGCTCGAGTATGCGGTAAAGACGGTCGACCATTGACCTCGGGTCTTCGAGATACCCGGCAGCGATAAGGGCGTTGTCGAATATCTGCTCGACGACGAGACGCGCCGTCTCGGGGTCTTTGCCTTTGAGCGCCGGGAGATTCTTAATAAGCTTATGGCCGGGGTTGATCTCGAGATTGACGGAATATTTGATATCGGCGTCCTTCTTCACGGCCTTCATCATGCGCCTCATCGAAGGGGTCATGAATTTATCCGCATTGAGCGCAATGGCGGGACTATCGACGAGACGCCCGCTGACACCCACTTCATTCACGCTATCCCCGAGCGTTTCCTTGATCCACTCGCAGAGATCCTTCGCATCGGCCTCCGCCAAAGCGTCTTCGCCGGGTCGGGCGGCCCCGGCCCCAAGCTCTATGTCGGCATTATCCGCGGAGACCAGCGTCTTGCCCTCGAACTTCCCGAGGCTTGTCATGACGAATTCGTCGACGGGCTCATACAGATAAAGCACTTCGAGCCCGCGCGCCCTGAAAGCCTCCAGGTGAGGGCCCGCCTCGATCATGTCCCGCCCCGGGGAGTAGAGGTAATAAACCTCATCCTGGCCCTCCTTCATACGGGAGACGTAGTCATCGAGCGTCGTGAGAGCGCCCTTTTCCGTCGCGGAGGACTCAAAACGGAGTAGTTTTGCAAGCTGGGCGCCGTTCTTGAAATCCGATGCGACACCCTCCTTGACGTATATGGCAAACTGCTTGTAGAACTCTTCGTACTTGCCGGGGTCCTTCTTCGATTCGTCTTCGAGCATCTTGATAAACCGGCCCGTTATGACCTGCCCGATCTTCTTTGCGAGTGCCGAGTCCTGCATCGTCTCGCGGGAGATATTGAGAGGGAGGTCGGGGCTGTCGACGACTCCTTTCAGGAACCTGAGCCAGTCAGGCAGTAAGCCCTCTGGCTTCGAATCGATCAGTATCTTTTTGCAATACAGGCTGACCCCGGGATCGGTTTTGCCGAACCCCCACCTCTCCGGGTTTTCCCCGGGAACGAATACGAGGGCGTTAATCTCGAGAGGGGCTTCAGAGCTGAAATGCAGCCTGAAGAGAGGGTCGTCGAACGCGTCAGCCTGGAATTTATAAAACTCGTTATATTCCTCGTCAGATATCTCTCCCCTGCTTCTCATCCATATTGGCTGGATCTTATTGATCTGCTCCCCGTTCAGCATTATCGGGAACTGCACGAAGCTCGAATATTGGGTGAGAACTTCTTTCACGCGTTCGGCATCTGAAAACTCCTTCGCGTCCTCCTTCAGGCGCACGATAATTTTTGTACCGCGCCTTTCGCCACGGGCGGCCTCGATTTCATATCCGCCCCCGCCGTCGCTCTTCCAGAGAAGGCTCTTTCCGTCCTTCTCCCAGTTATGCGTGCATACCTCCACCGACTCAGCGGCCATGAAAACGCTGTAAAAGCCTACGCCGAACTGGCCTATGAGGTTCTCGCTTACCCCGCCCGATTCCTCGACCGCTCTGAGGAACGCTTTTGAGCCCGAATGGGCTATAGTGCCGAGGTTCTCCACAAGCTCTTCCTCCGTCATCCCCACACCGTGGTCCTCGATAGTAACGGTATTTTCCTTGTCATCCGTCCGGATATTTATCTCCAAAGGAAGACTCTCGTCGTATATATCCTTTTCGGTGAGCTGAAGGTATCTGAGTTTTTCAAGGGCGTCAGAGGCATTCGAAACGAGCTCCCGTATAAATACCTGTTTGTCGGTATAAAGGGAATGTATAACGATGTCCAGGACCTGCTTTACCTCTGCCTGGAATTCGTGTTTTTTCGGCGACTGGTCAGCCATTTTCGGAATTTTCCTCCAGTTGATTAAACAACCTGTTGCTTTGCGATTGTTTCGATAGAAAAAATATGCATCGATCCCGAGATTTCAAGAGATTTAACTCATCAACCGCAAGGTCAGCTCTCGTCCGCTGCGCCCGGGGCCGGGGTTAGATAAAGAGACTACGCCACCAATGAAACTTCCCCGGAAACCAGGTCGTAGTTCCCGCCTACGACTCTGACCTTCCCTTCCTTCACCAAGGGCGCTATCACCGGATCCGTATCGCTTACCCTGCTCACGCCGAGTCTGACGTTCTCTTGTATCGCGTTCTGGAGCAGGTCGCCCGGCTCGTTCTTCGCTTTCTGTACAGCGGGCTCGATTGTCTTCACGATAGCTTCGATGGAGCCCGGAAATACCGTGCCGTCCTGTAACGCCTTGATCGCACCTTCGACGGCCCCGCACCTGCTGTGGCCGAGGACCATGATAAGATTCACACCGAGGACTTTGACGCCGTATTCTATGCTCCCAAGGATGCCGTAATTAGCGGGGCTGACTATATTCCCCGCCACCCTGACGACGAACAGATCGCCTATCCACTGGTCGAATATTATCTCGGGCGAAACCCTCGAGTCCGCGCACGCGAGAATTATAGCGAACGGGTTCTGCCCCTCGGCGACTTCCATACGGCGGTCCGGGGTTCTGAGCACGCAGCTGTCTTTCATGGATTTAATGAAGCGATTATTCCCGTCGAGCAGCTCCTTAAGGGCTTCATGACTGGTCAGGGGCGATGTAACATCGGCCGCAGACGCTTCGGGCGTATGGAATAAACCCCCTCCCGATTTCAGGAACTCCATCCCCACCAAGCCCGCGCCGCTCACCTGTATGAACCTCCGTCTCGAGAAAGCAAAGTCGTTATTCATCTTCTTAATCCCTCCTTTGTGTTACTTTTTTATGGACCCTCGGCAACTGCCGCCGTATCGTTAATTCTAATTCATATTCATAATATTGTATAATGTCCTCTCGGTTCTTATCCCGGACGACGCTATGAAAAAAGCAAAAAGCCTCTCCCAGTTCGTATGCCAGAATTGCGGGAACAGCTCCACCAGGTGGCTCGGCAAGTGCCCGGAATGCGGGAGCTGGAACTCATACGTCGAGGAAAAGGTAGAAAGGCAGAAAAAGACCGCGAAAAGGGCCGATGTTTCAGAACCTGTCGCCATAACGGATATCAACAGCGGGAGCGAGGAAAGAATACCCACGGGGAATAAGGAGCTCGACAGGGTGCTCGGCGGAGGGTTCGTCCCGGGCTCGGTCGTACTCGTGGGAGGGGACCCCGGTATAGGCAAGTCCACCCTCGCGCTCCAGATGCTAAACGACATCGGGAAGCAGAAGGAAAAACGCGGCTTGACCGGATCGAGATTCCTCTACGTAACGGGTGAGGAATCGCCGATGCAGGTAAAGATGAGGGCCGCGAGGACAGGCGTCTCGTCGGAAAACGTGTTCGTGCTCACGGAGACATCGGTCGAGACGATACTCGAAGAGATAGAGAAGCTCTCCCCCGAGATCGCGGTGATCGATTCCATACAAACTATGTTTACGGAGGATTTCGGGTCGGCCCCGGGGAGCGTGGGTCAGATAAGGGAGTGCACGGCCAAGCTCATGCAGTACGCAAAGACGAGGGGGACGGCCGTATTCCTGATAGGACACGTGACCAAGGAAGGGACCATAGCGGGTCCCAAGGTGTTGGAGCACCTGGTCGATACGGTCCTCTATTTCGAAGGGGGGAAGGACCACCCCTACAGGATTCTGAGGGCGTTCAAGAACAGGTTCGGCTCAACCAACGAAATCGGGGTGTTCGAGATGCTCGACAGCGGGCTGAGGGAGGTAAAGAACCCTTCCGAAATATTCCTTTCCGAACGCCCGGTAAACGCCTCGGGCTCGGTCGTGACCCCGAGCATGGAGGGGACGAGACCGATACTGGTCGAGATACAGGCCCTCGTCTCCCCGTGCGGCTTCGGCGTACCGAGGAGGACGACGATAGGGCTCGACAACAACAGGGTCTCGCTCCTACTAGCCGTCCTCGAGAAGAGGGCCGGGCTCCAGATACTGGGCCAGGACGTATTCATGAACGTCGCGGGAGGGGTAAAGATAGAAGAGCCGGCGATAGACCTCGCGATTTCCATCGCACTCGTATCGAGCTTCCTCAATCGACCGGTTGCGCCTGAGATCGTCGTTTTTGGCGAGGTAGGGCTCGCGGGGGAGATAAGG
>JAHKKQ010000183.1 GCA_020027805.1 Candidatus Dadabacteria bacterium | reverse complement strand
CAATGACAGATATATGATGATATGCGGAACTCGTCGCATAAGGTACGAACGTAAGGTATAACGGAATATAAGGAGAATACTTCGATCAAAAAGTTACTGACTTTAAATGCGGTTCTGTTAGTTTTATTTCTAATGATCGCTGCATGCGACGGCGGGTCGGACGGGGGCGATCCCACGCCCGGGCCAACGGATCCGCCTACTGCGAGCCCGTCTCCCACTAATCCTCCCGGCGGTTTCGAGAGCACGATGCTCGAGCTCATTAACGATGCTCGGGCGGAGGCGAGAAACTGCGGGACCGTATTCTTCCCGGCCGCTCCGCCTCTTGACTGGGACGACAGGGTTGAGGCCGCAGCGCTCGGCCACTCGGTAGACATGGCCGAGAACCAGTTTTTCGGCCACGAGGGGTCGGACGGCTCCAACACGGGCGACAGGCTCATGAACGAAGGGTATGACCCGGGCGCCTGGGGCGAGACCATACTCGTCGGCATCGATGACGAAGCGGAGGTCGTGGAGAGCTTCCTCGATTCCCCCGGCCACTGCGAGATATTGATGGACCCGTCATATGAGGACGTCGGCGCCGGCGCCGCGGAAGGCCTCTTTCAAGGCCGCTCTGAGCTCTACTGGACGTTCGATCTCGCGACCGAGAGTAATTGACGGCGTTTGATACGTCAAGTAATTCAATAAAGCACAGACGAAGTGTGATTTATGAAAATACTAGAAAAAAGACAACTGGTTTAAGAAGTGTTAAGGTAAACCCCCACCCGAACTATTTTGATTTAGGCATCATTGAGCCGGAAGATAATATGCTACATCGCCGTTGTTGAGAGAGCGACCTACTTCTCGCTCGCTCGAAGCAGTTCCCACTTTGAAAAGGGGGAGGGAATTGTTGTTTTGCGGACGTTGCCCACCGCCACAGACGCACGCCTGCGGTTTCCTTGCTAAAGCCCTGACGCTTGGCTATTCTGAATGCTGACAATATGACAAAGGACGTGAAGGAACTCGGTCTCATAACGAGCGGCTCGCTCGTCGAAGGGCTTCAGATGAAGCTCGGCCCCGAGAGGAGCGTCGAAGAGGTGAAGGCCGGCAAGTTCGTCGTCGTCCACGGACTATATAATCAGTTCTTTTCCCTCATCACCGACGTCAGGCTCGACGCTTCGTCCCCCAACATACTTATCAATCCGCCAGCGAGAGAGGAGGAGCTCCTGAGGAGCGTGCTCTCGGGCACGAGCGCATACGCGACTATAGAGCTAAGGCCGATGCTCATGCTCGCGCACGAGGACCGGGAGCTAAGGCCGGTGAAGACCATACCCCCGCATTTCGCCTCCGTGTCGGAAGCGACGAGCACCGACGTGAACACCGTATTCGGCAGTGAGGACGGGAAGGGGAAGTTCTTCAACATAGGCACTCCGCTCGACATGGACATACCCGTCTGCATAAACCTCGACAGGTTCGTCGAGAGGAGTAACGGAATATTCGGGAAGAGCGGGACCGGCAAGACCTTTTTAACGAGGGTGATGCTCGCGGGTGTTATCAGATACGGGAAGGCCGTGAACCTGATATTCGATATGCACAACGAGTACGGGTGGGAGACCGAGAGCGAGGATTCGAAGGGATTCGTCAAGGGGCTGAAGCAGCTCTTCCCGGAGAAGGTCGCCATATTCTCCCTCGATCCGGCTTCGACGCGAAAGAGGGGGAGGAAGCCCGACGTCGAGGCGTTCATTTCACTCGACGACATCGACATAGAGGACATCGCGCTCCTTCAGGACGAGCTTCAGCTGAATACGACGGCTATAGAATCGGCGTTCGCTATATACAGGCGGTACGGGAACAGGTGGCTCTCGGAGCTATTGTCCTGGAAAGAAGAGGACCTGGTGGACGTGTCAAAGGAACTCGGCACGCATATGCAGTCCCTTTCCGCCATGAGGAGGAAGCTTAATAGAATCAGGGCCCTTCCGTTCATAGTCGAAGACAGCGTTCAGAGTGAAGGGACGATCAAGAAGATATTAGACCATCTCGGGCGCGGGATCAGTATCGTGCTCGAGTTCGGAAGGAGCAACAGCGCGCTTGCATACCTCCTCGCGGCGAATATCATATCGAGGAGGATCCACGACAACTATATAGACAGGACTGAGAGATACCACGCGACGAAAGAATCTTCCGACAAGCCGAGGCAGCTCATGATCACGATAGAGGAGGCGCACAAGTTCCTGAATTCTCAGGCGTCGAAGCAGACCATATTCGGGACCATAGCGAGGGAGCTGAGGAAATATTCGGTGACGATGCTAATTGTCGACCAGAGACCGTCGGGGATAGACGACGAGGTGATTTCGCAGGTGGGCACGAGGATCACGGCGCTCCTCAACGACGAAAAGGATATACAGTCGGTGCTCACAGGGGTGAGCAACACGTCGGGCCTGAGGTCCATCCTCGCGAGTCTCGATACGAAGCAGCAGGCCCTCATTCTGGGACATGCGGTCCCGATGCCGGTCGTGGTGAAGACGAGGGAGTACGGGGAGGATTTCTACAGGGAAATCTCGAGGGCTCCCAAAGAAGGGAAGGGGGATAAGTCGATCGAGGAGCTTTACGGATAGGCGAGTCTCTCACGGGGCGACTAGTCCTGCCGCTTGAGCTCCCTCTTAAACCGTTTGAAATTGTTTACGTAGTGCTCGGCCGACGATTTCAAATCCTCTATCTCGGCGGGCGTCACTTCCCTTACGACTTTCCCCGGGGAGCCGAGCACCATGGAATTATCGGGTATGACCTTGCCCTGCGTAATGAGACAGTTGGCCCCTATGATGCAGTTCTTTCCGATACGGGAGTTGTTGAGCAGCACCGCGTTAATTCCTATGAGGCTGTTATCCCCGATAGTGCACCCGTGGAGCATGGCCTGATGGCCGACCGTGACGCCTCTGCCTATGGTCGTCGGGACTCCTGAGTCCGTGTGTATCACGACGCCGTCCTGGATATTGGTATCTTCGAGTATAGTGATGGGCTCGTAATCGCCCCTGATGACGGCGTTATACCATATGCTTACGTTGTTGTGGATTATCACTGCGCCGATCACTTGAGCGTTATCCGCGATGTAGCAGTCGTCCCCTCTTATTTCTACCTTCAGTTCTCCGAGCGAGTATTTCAAGCGGGTCCTCCTTTGGCGCTGCCTGCAATGTTGAATCCGGGAATAACTATTTTACACAAATTACAAAATATTAACCCTGTGACTGACTCGACCCGCCCGCGGTTGTCAAATTAGCCTGTGCCAGCCCCTGATGCCTGTCGCAAAAAAGACCTGAAACGTCGGGCTTATTTTCAGGTATTCGTAGATCTCATAGGCTTCGAACTCTTCTCTGAAAACGGCGTATACCGCGGAGCCGCTCCCTGTCATGAGGACGTTCTTTACATCGAGGGATGAGAGTATCTGCCTGAACGCCTTTATCTCCGGGTGTAGCTCGAACGCGGGCTTCTCGAGGTCGTTACGGAGCGGGAAATCCCCGGCCTCGCCCTTGAACCGCTCGACAATTTCAAAGATGTCCGAGGAGGGCCCGGGGCCGGGACTCCCGGTATTCAATTCGTCCCATTTCGTGTAAACGCCGGCCGTCGATACATGGAGGTTCGGACAGAGTATGACGTAGTAGAGAAGCGGGAAGTCTTTAATAACGGTTATCCGTTCTCCGATGCCCTCTGCTACCGACGCGACTGACCGGAGGAAGAAGGCAACGTCCGCCCCGAGCCGGGGGGCTATCCCGAAGAGACGCTCTTCGGTGAGCGCATCGGTGAGCCTGTTGAGCCCCATGAGGACGGCCGCTGCATTGCCGCTCCCCCCGCCCAGGCCAGAGCCCGGAGGGATTTTCTTCTTTATGGATATAGCCAGGCCGGTGTCGAGACGGCTTTCTTTGAGAAACAGATCGGCGGCCTTCCAGGCTAGGTTATCCTCGCCCCGAGGTATCTCGATGCCGCTCGAGCTGATTTGAATCCCGTCAATTTCGGTCGTTTCGATCATTACCTCGTCGAAGAGATCGACAGGCTGAAGGAGCGACCTGATTTCGTGGTATCCGTCGGGCCTCTTCCCGAGAACCTCGAGCGTGAGATTGACCTTTGCGGGTGAGAGTAATTTAATCGAGCTCATAGCGTTTGACCGTGGTAGAATGTAATGGATGTGTTCAATTTTTCAATAAATCATAAAAGACCGGCATATCGTGAATACATCTCAATTTTACTCGGATTTTCAGAGCTGAATTTTCAGCCGCTTCTTCGAGCTAAATCCGGAAAAATTCAGGCGTCCTTGCGGTTCGAATAAAACTAATAACGGCAGGATTATACGAGCGTGTCGGGCTTGTTTTTATTGATTAATGAGCCCCGAAAAAATAATTCCTTGACATTTAAAGTATCGTACTTTACTTTTATATATAAAGTTAAACGCAGTACTTAAAAATCATC
>JAHKKQ010000182.1 GCA_020027805.1 Candidatus Dadabacteria bacterium | reverse complement strand
AAGATGCCCGAGATTAATGGAATTCAATTCTATAACACTCTTAAGAAATCTAATCCTGAACTAGCAAGTAAGATTCTTTTTATAACAGGCGATCCAGGTAAAGAAACTTTAGATTTCCTGGTTGAAGCAGGTAACAGTTATATCATCAAACCTTTCAAAATCGAGCAATTCAAAAATCAGACATATAAGCTCTTTACCAATAAACCTTCAAACTAACTGTATACAATGTAGAATTTAATTTATAATGTCATTAGACTTTAGCGGCTGCTTTCTTTCCTCTCATAACTATAAATCCAACAGTTCCCATTAATCCCGCCATAGCTATTAAGCCCCATTCGGAAAGTGTCGGGATTTGGCTCAGGCCCGGTATTCCACATGGGCCCTTACACGCAAGGTTGGTGCATCCCTTTCTCGTGTTCGTAATAAAAAAGCCCCGAACCGATGGAGGATGGTGAGGACCGGATACGGGGCTCAGTATATGAGGTTCTGACAGCAATCATTATACAGCCGTTTTCTCATCGGCAGTGCACTTGATTTCTTAGTATTCTTTAATGCATAACAAATGTGCCCGGATGTCAATTAGAGAGCGCGGCTCTCCTTTTTCTCAAAGTGAAGAACACCCCTATAAATCCCAATCCAACCGTTGCGGAAATCATTCCCCAATCGGAGAGTGTTGGGATCGGTCTCGATTCAAGCACATTGACAATCGTACAAACCGCTTCACCCTCGATTGCGTTCACACACTGGATCGTGAAACCTTGATTGTTATTCACGATGACTATTCCCGGCCCCGCATCGCAAACTATCCCGCCGAATATCCATCCGGCCTGTGGTTCTTCCGATACTGCTACTACAATACCTTCCGGAATAGTCCCGCCAGTAGATTGACCGTCCACTAATGTGAAAGGAGGAATTGGGTTACCATCAGCGAATCCAGTAAATAGAAATTCCTGGCTCCCCGCCCCCTGCGCGGATAGAGTCGCTTGAATCGAGCACAACGCCTGGTCCGCGTGCGCAGCGTAAACAAAAAAACCGCCTATTAAGGCGGCTGCGAGTAAAACAATACCTATAAAATGACCGAATCCCCTCATATGATACATCCTCCTTTGAGCAAATCTAACCTAAATTTGCAACAAATAATAATCTATTATAATCTTAATTGATAGATACTACTGATTATTGATCGCTCATTACTACTTCCAATAGTACTTAGTGATCATACTACGCTAATGTAATTCAGCTTGGAGCTGTCCGATCTCTACTGCGATATGGTCCTGTCTGGGAAGCAGCGCTTATCCGAGGCTGCGCGTGAGTACAAGTGGCCGGGCATCAAGTCCCGGACGATAAAGCCCGCTACCGGGCTTTCTTCCGCGCGCCTATCCGCTCGATCAAATCCAGGTAAAGGCTCAGGTGGGATTCGGGGTTCCATTTCCTGAGGTAAGCTTCATAGCCCCTCCTGCCGAGCTCTTCCCTGTACGAAGGGTCCGCGAGCAGAAGGTCCATGGCTCCGACCAGCTCGGCTTCCGAGTTATAAACGATGCCCCCCCGGCTGTACTCAATCAATTCCGGAGGCGCCCCTATGTTATTCACGATCACCGGGGTTTTCTCGCGGAACGCTTCGAAAATCACGAGCGTCGAGATTTCATAGTTTATAGAGGGCACGATAAGAGCCACGGCCCTTTTATAGAGCTTCGTGAGACGGGCGCGGGACAGATGACCCGGCATGTGTATGTTGTCCGCGCCCCCTGCCGCCTTACGCAGCCGGGATTCATAATTTCCTTCCCCGGCGATAACGAGGTCCGCTTTGGCGTATCCCCTGAACACGGGCACGAGGTTTTGTACGCCCTTTAGCGTTTCGATACGTCCGGCGTAGAGGAAGAACGGTCTGTCCGGGATTTCGACTTCGTCCGCTTCGTCAGGGCCGACAGGACCGTATCCGTCCGGAGCGAAGTGAGGGATATGTGTGATGGGGACGTCGATACCGGAGTCCTCGTGGATTTTCATGGCGAACCTGCTCGGGCTGATTATCGCGTCCAGGTGCTTTAACGAGTTTTTCAAAAGGCCCGTGTGCCGCCAGAGCTGCGGAGGCCTCTTATAGACGATCTGGCATAACGTGCAAGACGGTTTTACGCACGGGGCGCTCTCGTATTTCATGAGGACGTGAGTCGGGCATACGAGCCAGTATTCGTGAAGGGTGTAGAGCTTGATCCCCTCTCCGTAGCCGAGTATGCCGGGCCCGCCCGCGAGTGAGATATTGTGGAAATGTATCACGTCGAAGCCGCTTGCCAGTATTTCCCTTATCTGTCGGGATTTGAATAGCGGCAGGCCTGACTGCTGGGTCGCGAGCGGCGAGAGAGAACCGTATCCGCTCCTCAAGCCGTGGACCTCGACGCCCGGGTGGTTGACGCACGGCAGAACCCGGCGGTTCTTCGATAACAGGTTATACGAGTCTATGCAATGGATGATCGTGACGTGATGGCCCCTTGCGGCGAGCTCGTTTGAAAGCTGGTGTACGTAAACTGCGTCGCCGCCGAACCCGTAGGGCGGGTAGAAGGTCGTTATCATGCAGAATCTGAGCTTCCTTTCTGCGGTATTCATCTGCCGCCGAGCCTGCGCAGTATCTTGCGGGGGACGTTCCTGAGCCTGACGTAATAGGGGAACAGGCCGGACAGCATCAGCCCCGCGAGCCTCTCGTTTTTCAGGTAGTACGCGTCCACGCGTCCGAGGGCATAGCGGTTGCTTTCGAGGGTTAAGAGGCCAAGCTCGTCCGAGCACGCGCAATCGAAAAAGCGCGAGGCGATGCCCATGCTCCTCTCGTCGTATCTCCCGTGGGGATAGGCGAAGGAGCGTACGGGCTCGCCGAGAACCCCTTCTATAATTTCTTTCGATTTTACGATTTCGTATTCGATTTTCTCCGTACCGAGCCGCGTAAGGTCGGGGTGAGTGAGGGTATGGGCCCCGAAACGGATTCCCGCCTCTCTCATCTCCATTACCTCCGCCCAGCTCAGCATTTCGCTGCCGCTCAGCGGGGGCAGGCGGCCGCCGGGGCGGGGTTTGGCGGGGTCTCCGACCGTGAGAAAAACAGTGGCCGACATGCCGTGCCTCTTCATTACGGGGAATGCCTCACTGTATACGCTCCTGTATCCGTCGTCGAACGTAAGGACGAAGGTCTTCTCCGGCAAGGGGGCCCCGCGGTACAAATTTTCAACCGCGTCCGTAAGGCCGACGGTCCTGTAGCCGTTCCGGATTAATTTCTCCATGAAACTCTCAAATAGCGCCGAAGGAAAGGACGTTACCGAGGGAGTCTCATCTATTTTATGAAATGTCAAAACGGGAACATAAGAACTCATAAGAGCCGGTTATCCTCTCATTGTCGATTCAGGAAAGGAAATTAGCTCACTGACCTGAATAAACATATTATTTCTATGCCATAATGACTTATTCTACATAATTTTTACTATAGATGTCAGGCCGCGCCCTCGGTAAAGCGCGCGACCGGTGACTCGGTCTTGATTAACGCCTTGCGGCATTTGTCTATCTTTTTTTTCGATATCGAATACATTTTACCGAAGGGGATATGTTTTGGTCAAAGCGCCGGCCGTCGTTATCAAACTCGATTCCATAACCGGATTACAGTCGGCGAGGATTTTATCCGGCTACGGGATACCCGTGATTGGCATCGTCGATGACCCGTCTCATTTCTGCGCCAGGACGAACTGCTGTGAAGAGATACTGGCAGGCTCCACGTCGGGCGATGCGCTTCTCGAGACTTTATCCGACATCGCCGGCAGGCGGGGCATATGCGCCCTCTTCCCCTGCAGCGACGAGAGTGTCCGCGTTATTTCCCGCAACAGGGAAAGTTTGAGGGAGCATTTCAGATTCGTTCTGCCGGATGAGCATGTCTTAGACCTGTTCATGAACAAAAGTAATTTTTACAAATTCGCGCGGGACAGGGGGTTCGCTATACCTTCCACGTGCTTTCCGGCGCACAGGGAGGACCTCGATGAAATCGCCGGGAAATTGAGACCGCCTTACATCGTCAAGCCCGCGGAAAAAACCGGGAGGTGGGTCGAGGTTTTTCAGAAAAAGGTGCTGAAGCTCGGCAGTATCGAGGAGCTCGACCGTGTATTCGACGACTGCATGGATGCGGCCGGGGAAATCATAGTCCAGGAGCGTATCGAGGGGGACGACTCCCGTCTCTACTCGTGTATTTTTTATTATAACTCCAGCTGCGAGCGGGTCCTGACGTACACCTCACGCAAGCTCAGGCAGTGGCGCATAGAAGACGGGGACGCGTGTCTCGCGGAAGAATGCAGGGACGATGAGGTCGTCAGGCAGACGGACGAGCTTCTCGGGAGCATAAAGTTCATGGGGCTGGGCTCGATAGAATTCAAAAAGGAAAGCTCGACGGGACGGTACTATATCATAGAGCCAAACGTAGGGAGACCCG
>JAHKKQ010000181.1 GCA_020027805.1 Candidatus Dadabacteria bacterium | reverse complement strand
CGTATTCCATCTGCCTACACTCGAGCCCGGCCTCTTTACAGGCGGGGGAATCGATAAAAAGAGCGGACAGGTTTGGGTCGCCTGGTATGTGGAATGCGAAGCGCATTACCCTTATTTGTCGGACCCTCTGTTCATGAGCCGCTTCGACCTGACAATGTCGCATCGTCAGGAGGCGGATATTTTTTCCCCGTATCTTCCGCCTGACTTCGGGGAGCTTTCACGCAAGCCGGTCCCGGAAAAGGAGCCCGGGAAAATCGTGAATGCCTTCATATCGAGTCATGTTAATAAAAGCGGAAGGGTGCAGTATTTGATGAGAATGATGAGTGTCCTCGATATCCATTCGTACGGGAAGCTCATTCCGAACATGCCGGCCGGCGACGATTACGGGCACCGGTTCAAATTGGATACGATTTCGAGGTACAAGTTTACTATAGCCTTTGAGAACGCTATCGCGCGGGACTACGTGACCGAAAAATTCTTCGACCCGCTGATCGCGGGTTCCGTGCCCGTTTATCTGGGCGCGCCCAATATCCGCGATTTCGCCCCCGGTGAGAACTGCTTTATCGACGCCTCCGATTGGGACAGCCCTGAGTCCCTTGCCCGGCACCTTCTCGATGTGTCCGGGGACGAAGCTTTATATCAGAGCTATTTCGAATGGAAGAAAAGGCCGTTCCCGCCGAAATTCAGCGGGCTGCTCGGGCTTCAAAAGGTCCATCCTTTCGTCAGGCTCTGCCGGAAGCTGGGCGAGCTGACTTAGTCTCCCGTTATTCGCGGGAGAACCCAGCCCGTCTTTCGCAGCCGGCCGGGATAATTCGCGGTATCATAAGTCGTCTTCCGGGAAAAATTTATCCGTTACGGTATAATATGGTCATTCCGAATCTTGACAGCTATTGTTTTATATTAGAAAATTAAAGGTTCTGATAATTTTTTGAGCGCGTAGCTCAGGGGGAGAGCGCTTGCCTGACACGCAAGAGGTCGCAGGTTCAAATCCTGCCGTGCTCACCACGTGTAATTGGAAAATATGAAAGAGGTACACATAAACCTGCCAGACGGGGCGGAAAGGACCTTTCCTGAAGGCACGACCGTAGGGGAGATAATCAATACCATCGGAATTCAGAACGGTACCATAGGGGCAAGGGTAAACGGCGCGCTCGTCGACTTCTGGCACGAGATATACTCCGACTCCGAACTGGAACCGGTGAAGACCGGCTCCGAGGCGGGGCTCGCCCTCATAAGGCACACCGCCGCCCACATAATGGCGGAAGCCGTTCAGTCCCTTTTCCCCGAAGCAAAGGTCACGATAGGTCCCGTCATAGAGAACGGGTTTTACTACGACTTCGAATACCCGCGCGGGTTCACTCCCGAAGACCTCGAAAAGATAGAGGAGAAGATGAGGGAGATAGCGGAGCAGAAGAAACCGCTCGTCAGGAAGAAGGTCTCGAGGGAAAAAGCCATCGACATATTCAGCTCGGAAGGCGAGAATTACAAGGTCGAGATTGTGAACGGCCTCCCTCCCGACCAGCAGATCACCATCTACGAGCAGGGCGGCTGGCACGATCTCTGCAGGGGGCCGCATGCGCCCTCGACAGGCTACGTCAAGGCTTTCAAGCTCTTGAGCATCGCCGGTGCCTACTGGAGGGGGGACGAGAAGAACCCCATGCTCCAGAGGATATACGGCACGGCGTTCTGGGACAGGAAAGAGCTGAAGGCGTATCTCGACAGGCTCGAAGAGGCGAAAAAACGCGACCACAGGAAGGTCGGCAGGGAGCTCGACCTCTTCTCCATACAGGAGGAGACCGGGGCCGGTCTCGTGCTCTGGCATCCGAAGGGCTCCCGCATAAGGCGCGTTATCGAGGATTTCTGGCGCGACCAGCACGAGCGTTTCGATTACGAGCTGCTCTATACCCCGCACATAGCCAAAATAGACCTCTGGAAAACGAGCGGACACCTCGAATTCTACAGCGAAAACATGTACCCCCGTATGGAAGTCGAGAATACGGAATTCCAGATAAAGCCTATGAACTGCCCCTTTCATATCATGATTTATAAAACGGGCATAAGGAGTTACAGGGATCTTCCCCTCAGATGGGCCGAGATAGGGACCGTCTACCGCTACGAGCGTTCGGGGGTTCTCCACGGGCTCCTGAGGGTAAGGGGGTTTTCCCAGGACGACGCCCACATATTCTGCAGGCCCGATCAGATGGAAGACGAGGTCCTGGGGGTCCTCGACCTGACTATATTGTTCCTGAAGACGTTCGGATTCGACGATTATGAGGTATACCTCTCTACCAGGCCCGAGAAATTCGTAGGCCGCGTGGAGGGATGGGACAGGGCGACTGAGGCTCTCAGGAGCGCTCTCGACAAGAAGGGGCTCAAATACGAGGTTGACGAGGGCGGGGGGGCGTTCTACGGACCCAAGATAGACCTCAAGATAAAGGACGTTTTAGGCAGAGCTTGGCAGTGCTCTACAGTTCAGGTAGATTTTAACCTTCCCGAAAGGTTCGATATGAGCTACGTCGGGGAAGATAACGCGCGGCATCAGCCTATTATGATACACCGCGCCATCTTCGGCTCTATGGAAAGGTTCTTCGGCGTGTTGATTGAGCATTACGGAGGGGCTTTCCCTCTATGGCTCAGTCCCGTGCAGGTTCGTATCGCGACTGTAGGCGACGAGCAGGCCCCGTACGCGGACGAGATTTACAGAACGCTCCGGTCGAGGAAGATCAGGGTCGAGAACGATAAGAGGAACGAGAAACTGGGGCTCAAGGTAAGGGAAGCGCAGCTCGCGAAGATTCCTTATCTCCTGGTCGTGGGAAAAAACGAAGCCGAAACCGGGACTGTGGCCCCGAGGAAGCTCGGAGGAAAGAACTTGCCTCCGACGACGATAGACGAGTTCCTGCACTATATAGCGGTAGAGCTGGATCCTCATACATGGAGGGAGGTTGAACGGCAATAGCTAAAGGGTTTAAAACTAAAGAGGCCGAGGTCCGGATAAATCAGAGGATCAAGGCGCGTGAAGTCAGGTTAATTTCCGAAGCCGGTGAGCAGCTCGGCGTGGTTCCTATCCGGGAGGCGCTTACGATGTCCGAGGAAAAGGGCGTCGACCTGGTCGAGATTGCGCCTAATGCGAACCCGCCCGTATGCAGGCTGATGGATTACGGGAAATATAAGTACGAATTAAAAAAACAGGCGAACGCAAAGAGACAGAAAACGCAGACGATAAAAGAATTAAAATTTCGCCCCAATATAGGCGATCATGACCTTGATGTTAAGATAGGCCGCATCAGGGAGTTTTTGGAGGACGACAATAAAACGAAGATACGGATATTCTTCAGGGGCAGGGAAATAGTCCATCCGGAGCTCGGAAGGGTGCTCGCTAACAGGATTATCGAGCGGGTTGCCGATATAGGCGGTATAGATATGCCGCCCAAGCTCGAGGGGAAAAATCTAATTATGGTCATATCGCCCAAGAAGAGTGCACAGGCCGGGAGGGAAAATGCCAAAACAGAAGGTTAAGACGAACAGGAGCGCGGCTAAAAGGTTCAGGGTAACTGCGAGCGGCAAGATAAAGCGTTCGAGCGGCGGCAAAAGCCATTCAAACGAGAAGAAGGGAAGGAAGCGCATGAGGAGACTGGTTTCCTCGAAGATTGAAGAGGGCGCCGCGGCCAGGAGAATCAGGTCCTACGTTCCATATAAATAATCAATACTTGTCAGCAGGGTCTGGCTGCTTTAAGCGTCGCCTCGCCGGCGGCCATATAAAAGACGGGAGATAAAGATGAGAATAAAAAGAGGGGTAGCTTCGAGAAAGAGGAGAAAGCGGGTTCTCAAGCTCGCGAAGGGTTTCTGGGGCAGACGGAAGAACAATATAAGAAGGGCCAAAGAGACCGTTCTTCGCGGCATGGCCTATGCCTTCAGGCACAGGCGTCTCAAGAAGAGGGATTTCAGAAAGCTCTGGATCGTGAGGATAAACGCCGCCGTCAGGCCGTACGGACTTTCCTACAGCGCGTTCATGGGTTCATTGAAAAAGGCGGGCATCGAGCTCGACAGAAAAACCCTTTCCGAAATGGCGATAAGGGAGCCCGAGAGCTTCAAGGCCGTAGTCGACGCCGCAAAGACCGGGTTGAATTAGCCGGTTTTTTCTACCCATACAACCGACACTAACGAAGCATTATAACCCGGCCCGCATTCACACCGTATGCGGGTCGAATTCGAGCGGGCAGCCGATCTCTATCATACCCACCAACTCACCACAACCCGTTCGCCCTGAGTCTGCCTGTCCTGAGCTTGTCGAAGGGTCGAAGGATGTCATTTAGAACGCATGTGTGAAATCTATTTTTGTCATGCTGAATTTATTTCAGCATCTCGTCCATATTTTTTTGTCATTCCCGAATGTCTTAATCGGGAATCTCGCTTTTTTTCCAGTCATTGCGAGCGGAGGAAACGAAGTGAGTGCAGCGCGGCAATCTCATTCCTGTCATTCCGGGCTTGA
>JAHKKQ010000040.1 GCA_020027805.1 Candidatus Dadabacteria bacterium | reverse complement strand
TTTTGTCTTTTCCGTGTCTTTTCGAAAGAACACACTACGTGTGTTTTCATCAAGGAAAAGAAGGATAAAAAAGTATCCTTTCTACTTTCTTTGCCTTTTCATAAAACACACTACGTGCGTGATTTTTGCTTCTTTTCATCCATACCCTGAATTTATTTCAGGAAAGGAAAAGAAGAAAATATATTTTGCCTTTTGTATGCATTCCAAGTACTCCAGCGAGCTCAGGACAAACTTGGAGAGACGAACCAGGGCGGTCTCAATTTCCAATCCCGTCCCCCCCGTGTCAACTTTTGTCCCCGAATTACTTGACACACACAGGAGGGACAGGTCGGCTGTTAAACTTCTCCATCCGTATCCCCCGGAGCTTCGCCTTCGCCGCTTGCTTCCTCGTCCCCCGTGGCGGCTTCGTCCTTCCGTGGGAGCGTCATGAGCTGTACCACGAAGCCGAATACGCCCAGGCCGAACCATATTATCGCCATCCTGTAGAGCTGGTCCTCGCCGAGGGTGTTCAAGAACTCGGGGTCGAGCGGGTCGAAGTTCTTCGATATAAGGTAAGAGATGCCGGCTACCGCCGCGTACGCCCCTCCGAACGCCGTCGCAATTATCAGCATGGGCTTCTGCAGGACCGCGGCGAGTACGCCCCCCAGAGCGGCCGCGGCTATCAGCGCGACGGGCATGGGGTCCATGTTCAGGATCCCGAATACGTAGGACGCCGTCATGAAGCCGAGCGCCGCCCCGATCGCGAAAACCCCCACGATGTAGAGCGTGTACGTGATAAAGGCCCCGGTGAGACCGCCCGCGATGCCCGCGGCAATGGAAATAAGCTCGCTTCCCCCGGAAAGCTCATACCCCAGGCTCCCGAAGATTATTGCCCCTGCTATAAATCCGAGCACGCCCAGGATGAACCTCAGTATCCTGTAGCCGAAGAAACACTCGATGAGGCCTATCGCAGCAGCAGCCATGATGTAGTAGTCGTACATTTCACCGTGGAGTTCCATTAACTCTTACCCGAACCTAACCGATCCGGAAACGATCTGCCATGAATAATATTATTTATTGTATATGGTGAAATACAGCACATTATTAAAGTAAGCACTTACCTGTTTTCGAGCCCCTGCCCGAGCCCGGACGCGGGGGAACAGGCGTCTCATCCCTCGCGGGTTTTGAGCACCGCAAGCTCGTCGCTCATGCGCTCGAGGTCCGTCCTCTCCAGAAGGAGGAGCACGAACAGTAAGGAGCATGCCGCGAGGTTAATAAGGAGCGCGTGCATCATTTGAGGGGCTATACCGCCTCCTCCAGGGCCGAACACCACGGGGGAGATACCCCTCATCACCCTCACCGAAGCGTAGACGAGCGGGAGGTCGAGAAAGGCGATTATTCCGAACACCGCCGCGAATTTGGCCTTTTTCTGGTCGCTCCCCGCCGACGATCTGAGCACCAGGTAGACGATGTAAAGAATCCACAAAATGAACGTGGTAGTGAGCTGCGGCTCCCAGGTCCACCATGTCCCCCAGACGGGTTTTGCCCAAATGCTCCCCGTCAGGATCGTGATCGTCAGGAAGACGACCCCTATCTCGGCGGAGCAGTAAGCCAGGATGTCCCACTTCCTCGTCCCCTTCCAGAGGTACATGACGCTCGAAGCGAATACGAGTATGAACGCGACTGTCGCCACCCACACGGTCCCCATGTGTATATAGAAGATCCGCTGTATGTGCCCCATCTTCGGCTCGGTGGGGGCGTAAACGAAAGCCGCGTACAGGGACGCCGCCATCAGGATGAACGTGAGTACCGCGAGTGCTTTTCTCATTTTCCTTTTACCGCCGCAAGCCCGCTCAGGATTCCTCTATCACGAATTCGAACACAACCGCGCACGCGGCAATAAAGATTATATCGAATGCTATGAGGAGTTGTAAAGCGGACGCGCCTTCGGACAGCGGCTTGCCCTCGAGGACGAGGCCCGAGAGCTTCACCGCGCTCACTATTAGCGGGATTATGATCGGGAAGAGGAGTATCGGGAGGAGCACCTCGCGGAGCCTCGTATTGACGGCCATGGCCGAAAAGAGCGTGCCTACCGCGACGAAGCCCAGGGACCCGAGGAATATTACGGGAACAAGGGGCAGGAGCGTGCCCTGGAAACCGAGGTTGAAGAAGAGGACGAACATGGGGACGATGATCATGCCGACTATGAACACGAATATGGTGTTGCCTATCACCTTGCCGAAATAGATGAGGCTCCTGTCCGTCGGGGTGAGGAGGAGGCCCAGCACGGCGTTACCTTCTTTTTCCAACGCGAACGAGCGGGAGAGCCCGAGCACGCCCGCGAACGTGAACGTTATCCAGAGCATTGCCGGGACGGCGAGCCTCACGAGCCCGGTCGAAAAACCGAACGCGAAGCTGAATATGACCGTGACGAGGAGGGAAAAGGTAAGCATCGAGGTAAAGAGCTCCTTCGTCCTCAGCTCGGTGACTATGTCCTTTCTGATTATTGCCCAGACCTTGCTCAAGGCTTTGAATTCCCCTCTCTAATGATTTTTAAACATTCCGGTTCGGGGCGTCCGAAGGCTGCCGGCATCGCCACAAACCGTGTAAACCTCATAAAAAGAACTCGTTTATCCAATAATTATAATAAGTAACATCTCATATATAATGTATTATCATATCGCCTGTACCGGGATTTCCGGAGGCCCGATATCGATGCTGAATCCGGCTTTATGTGTGTTGATATATAACATTAGTACTAGCTCGTATTTATCCGTGTACACACAGTTATGTTTTGCTGTAAAACTTAAAGCAGCCTTCGTTATCAGGCGTCTCCGACCCTGGAGATATAAATCTCCCTGAAGGCCTCCCTGTCGAGCCCTTCCCTCAGGCTCTCGTATACCATCCTGCCCCCCGCGAGGATACCTACGCGGTCGCTCCGGTCGAGCCCCTCCTCTATATTGTGCGTGGTCATCAGTATGGTACGCCGGTCCGATTTGAGCATGGAGAGCATCTCGCCGAAGACCCTGGCCCCGTGCTGGTCGAGCCCGGTGTAGGGTTCGTCGAGAAGAAGAATGCCGGGATCGTGGACTATCGCCCTCGCCACCGCGAGCCGCTGCTTCATCCCCCTGCTGAAGTTCCTGACGAGGTCGTGCATCCGCTTCCCGAGGCCGACCCTGTCTATCAACTCCACCGCCCTCCCGTCCGCATCCTGCACCCCGTACATGGTCCCGAAAAATTTGATGTTCTCGAAGGCGCTCAGGTTCTCGTATAGAAACGGGTCGTGTGAGACGACGCCTGTCACGCCCCTTACGCCGTCGGGGTCTTTTACGGCGTCGTGCCCCGCTATGGTGAGCTTGCCCGACGAAGGCTTGGCCAGGGTGGAGAGTATTTTTATGAACGTAGTTTTGCCCGCGCCGTTCGGGCCGAAGAGGGTATAGAACTCGCCGCTTTCAACGTTGAGGTCGATACCGCGGAGCGCTTCAACCGGGCCGAACGACTTCCCGAGCCCTTCGGCCTTTATATCGTATGTGTTATCTGTGAGAGAGTCCCGCATGTCAGAGGTGTGAAGAAAACTACATTAAACGGAAACTTCTTTCAAACGGAGCGCCGGGGTCCCCGGGCTTCTGCGAGCCGCTATTTCAAAAGCGCGTCCGTTCCGCCGAGCAGCTTGACCCAGTCCGCCATTTCCTTCATCCCCTCGTCCATATCGACCGATGGCGCGTACCCGAGCTCCCGCCTCGCCTTCTCTATCGAGTAGCTCCTGCTCCCGGCGAGCGCGGCCACGGCGAACCTCGTGAGCACGGGGGGCTTCTTCGACTTCCCCGCCCTGTATACGAGCTCCAGGAGCGCGGCCACTGAGTAGGCGAGCTTATACGGCACCGAGAATCCCGGCGTCCAGTCTATGCCCGCGGCCTTGAGCTGTTTCTTCAGAAAGTCCAAGTAGCCAATTTTGACCCCGTCGTTGATGAAGTAGATATTGCCCGGCGCCTTGCCGCTCACCGCTGCGAGGAGAAGCGCGCGGGCGAGGTTCGATACGTGGCAGGGCGTGACGGCCCTCTCGCCGCTCCCCATCGGGTGGAGTATCCCCTTCCTGGCGGCCGCCGCTATGCGGGGCAGTATGACCAGGTCCCCGGCGCCCCAGACGTTAGAGGGCCTTATAACCACGGTGCCGAGCCCGTCCTCTTTACAAAAACGAAGGACCAGCTTCTCCGCGTCGGCCTTGGATTCGTTATAGTAATCGTTGTACCTCTCCCTGTATGGGTAGGTCTCGTCGATGTCGTTCAGGTTGTGGACGCTCCAGAAGTCGGACTTCCAGACTACGGTGGATGAGCTCATGTGGACGAACCTCCTGACGCCCGCCTTCACGGACGCTTCGAGGAGGGTCTTTGTCGCATCTACATTGTATCTCCGGAACTCCCGCCTCTCTCCCCAGTCGGAAACGAGCGCTGCCAGGTGGAACACTACGTCTCCCCCCTCGGGCAGCCTCCTCAGGCTTTCACTGTCCCCGAGGTCTCCGTGGCATAGCTCGGCGCCGAGCTCCTTCAGCATCTTGACGTCGCTCGTGTCCCTGACGAGACACTTCACCCGATGTCCGCCGGCGACGAGCTCCTCTACGAGCCTCCCGCCGATAAACCCCGTGCCCCCCGTGACGACGGCTCTCATCCGCGTGCGTTCCCGTTAATGTTAGAGTCCATAATGACTAATATACTTCCAAAGGGAGTAAACAGTCAAAGGAGTTCACAGCGCGGGGCTAAACTGGCGGTCTCGTGACAGGATTTTTATAGGACCGGATATAAAAAAAGCCGCATCAACGCATCGAGTACGATGCACTAATGCGGCAGGTATGGGGTGTCGGAACTTCTTTTTTCGTTATTGCGGGCTTGCCAGCCAGTTCTCCATCCACGCCTTGGTCTTCTCGGCGAGCTCCCTGGACGAGGTCGTGGAAACCCTGCTCTCGTTCAGAAACACCCCCCAGTAAGTGATCGGGGCGTGGACCCTCTCTATATGGAGGTTCTTATCCGAACCCACGGATTGCGGTGGACAGTCGCAAGACGGATCGAGCGTATACGGCACTATCTTTATGTCCATTTACCTGCACCTCCTTTTGAATTTTGTAAAACCTCATGTAAATTATACAAGCAATTTACATGCCAATTGTCAACCTAATCATCAAGCGTGTGTTTTCAAGGGCTTACGCCGGTTTATTTCTCAGCTATTAAAAATCATGCAGAAAAAATAGCCGCAAATATCGTCAGACCGGGCTTAAAATATTGAAAACCGGACGGAGACGCCCGGAATTATTGACTAATTCCGCCGGTGTTTGACAAGCGTCTACTTATAGTAGAAAATTCTGCTCTTATTCCATGGAGGTAAGCAAATTGCTTCTACCAAAAAAGGCTTTTATAACCAAAGGGGTAGGCAGACACAAGGAGAAGCTCACGAGCTTCGAAATGGCGCTCAGGGACGCGGGGATAGCCGCGTATAACCTCGTAAAGGTATCGAGCATATTCCCTCCCAACTGCAAGCTTATCTCGCGCACGAACGGCCTCAAGTACCTGAGCGCCGGGCAGATCGTGCACGTCGTGATGAGCGAGAACGCGACCAACGAGCCTAACAGGCTTGTGGCCTCGGCCACGGGCATAGCGATACCGAAAGACCCCGACCGCCATGGTTATATATCCGAGCACCACAGCTACGGCCAGAACGACACGATAGCCGGGGAGTATGCCGAAGACCTCGCGGCCTACATGCTCGCGACCACGCTCGGGGCGCCTTTTGACCCCGACAAGAGCTATGACGAGCAGAAGGACATCTGGAAGATTAGCGGCCATACCGTAAAGACCATGAACAACACCCAGACTGCTGTCGGCGACAAGAGCGGGCTCTGGACCACAGTTATATCCGCCGTCGTGTTCGCGGCCTATCAATAATCGTCAACCGATGATATCAAGCAAACCCGCGGGCCCCGACTAATGGCCCGTCCGGTCGTCTCTCCCGAATCATAATCCGGCCCCGCGGCAGTTTTCCAAAACAGATCCTGGCCCCGGCTGTCATCCCCCGGATTCCGCGTTCTCGTCCTCGGCGGACGTTATTTCGTGAAGGGACATATCGGCGGCAGGCAGGCTGTTTTGATTTCTCAGTTGCTCGATTCTCCTGAGCGCGGTTTCGACCTTATTTGTCCTCGTGGTAGTCAAGCTATCGTACTCCAGCTGCACATCCGCGATCTTCTTCCCCAGTTTGTCGAATGTCCCGGTGTAGCTTTCCCACTGCTTGTTGAACGCGCCGTAGAGTGAAAGGATATCGTTGGTAGTCCTTTGAAGATTGAAGTTGTCGACCGCCTGCCTGATTACGGCGAGGACTGCGTAGAGCGTTATCGGGGAGCACAATATCACTTTGGTTTTGAGCGCCTCGTCCATGACGAAACAATCGTTCTCCTGTATGAACGAATAAATCTGTTCGTTCGGTATGAATACCAATACGTAATCGATCGTATTTTCCTCGGGGTTGATATAGTCCCTGCACGTGACCTCTTTTATCCTCACCCTTACGTCCTTGAGGAATTGGTTCTTAAATGCAATTTTGTCGCTGTCGATCTCCGACTCCAGGAACCGGAGATAATTATCGAGAGGGAACTTGACGTCCATATTCACCTTCAACCCCCGCGGCAGTATGAATGTGTAATCGGGCCTCGTCGTGCCCGACTCGATCATCTTCTGTTTATGGTAGTTAATGCCGTCCTTGAACCCGATAAAACCCAGAATGTCCTCGGCCATCCTTTCTCCCCATTGGCCGCGCTGTTTCGTATTCGCGAGCGCTTCCCTGAGCTTGTTGGTAGTGCCCTGGAGCTCGGCGGTTCTCTCGGCCGTAATCTTCAGCTGTGCCGCGAGCTCTCCGTACTTCTGCTCCCTGTCCTTTTCAAAGCTAACCACCTGACCCTCTACGCGGGTGAGCTCTTCTTTAATCGAGGCCAGGGTCTGGTCTATCAGGCCTTTCTTGTTCTCGAGCTCCTTCTGTCCCAGTTCCGATTGCTTGGAAAGCGATTCCCCTGCGAGCTTCAGAAACTCCTCCGTATTTCTCGAGAGCGCGTTATATGAGAGGTCCCCGAACGATTCCTTGATCCCGGTGATGATATTGTTCAAATCCTGGAGTTTCTGCGTTTCGGTCTCCGACAGGAGCTCGAGGGCGATTTCCTTCACCCTCCCCTTTATGATCAGGTTAATGAGGATTACTATGACTGCCCCGGCCAGGAGCCCCAATCCGAAAACGGTCACGTAATCGCGGGTCAGATATTGCTCTATCACTGCTCTCTCCTCATCTCATGGCTCACACGCACGGTTAGATATACCGGCGCTCTAATACTCCCCCCCTCGCGCATATGCCTGTGTTCCCGGTACGGGGCCGCGGTTAATTGCCCAGCATCTCTTTCGCGGCGGCTATCGTCTTTTCGGTAATGTTAATCCCGCCGATCATGCGGGCGAGCTCGCTTATTCTTTCGTCCCGCCCGAGGCTCCGTATACGGACCTGCGTCTTCCTGTCCTCGAGGGTCTTCGTTACCAGCAGGTGCGTATCGGCGAACTTCGCCACCTGGGGCAGATGGGTGATGCATATGACCTGGCACGTGCGGGAGAGGTTCTTTATTTTCTTGCCCACGGTCTCGGCCACCGCGCCCCCGATGCCGGAATCGGCCTCGTCGAATATAATCACCGAGCCCCCGTCCTCTTTCGATATGAGCTCCTTAAGTACGAGCATTATGCGTGAGAGCTCCCCTCCCGAAGCCACCCTCGCGAGCGGTTTGGGCGTTTCGTCCGGGTTTGCCGAGAAAAGGAACGAGACATCGTCTATTCCGTCGGCCGATATGTCCTTTTCCCCGATAACCGCCTCGAACCGTGCGCCCTTGATACCGACTTCCTTGAGGTCCCTCTCCAAAGACTTCGCAAGCCGTAATGCGGATTCCTTCCTTTGCCCGGATAGCTTATCCGCCCCCGACCGCATCTCCGTCTCTATCTTCTCCAACACCCGTCCGAGCCTGTCGAGCTCCCCCTCGAAGCCCGCGATGTTCCGGAGCTCCTTCCCTATCTCCTCCCTCTTCACGAGTATCTTGCCGATTGAATCCCCGTATTTCCTTTTCAAGTCCTTTATTTCCTGGAGCCTGCTCTCGACGACTTCGAGCCTGCCGCTGTCCGAGCCCAGGCCGGATGCGTAGTCTCTCAGGATGAAGGCCGAGTCCTTCAGCTGAAGCGTCGCGTTCTCGAGCGATTCCCCGGCCTGTCTGAGCGCCGGGTCTATCCTGGCCGCGTCCTTTATATCGGACGAGAGCCTGCTGAGCGACCCCAGGAGCGACGGCTCGTTTTCGTAGAGCGTTTCGTAGGCCCCGAGCGCCGCCGTGTGGAGCCGCTCGCTGTTGAGGAGCCGTTTCTTTTCGTCTTCAAGCTCCTCGTCCTCGCCTTCCCTGAGGAGCGCGTCGTCTATCTCGGCCGACTGGAATTTAAGAAAGTCCTCTTTGTCGTAGAGGCCCTTCTGTGCGGCGGCGAGCTTTTCGATCTCCCTACTCACTTCCCTGTAACGGCCGTAGAGCTCCCTCTGCCCGGATACGAGCTCCCCGTGCCCGCCGAATTCGTCGAGCACCCTGATGTGGTTATCGGATTTCAACAGGCTCTGGTGCTCGTGCTGGCTGAATATGTCTATTATCCCTTCCGAGGCCTGCCCGAGTATGGGGATAGTCGCTATGCCCCCGTTGATGAAGGCCCTGCTCCTTCCCTTCCTGTATATGACGCGCTTTATGAGGAGCTCCCCGCCCGTCACGCTGAATCCGAGGGATTCGAGCCTTTCCCCGAGCTGGGAGTTGCCGGATATATCGAACAGGGCTTCGAGGTGAGCCTCTTCCCTGCCCGTCTTTATATATTCGGGGGAGACCGTGTCCCCCAGTATGACGTTTATTGCGTCGACAATAACGGATTTTCCCGCCCCCGTTTCCCCGGTGACAATGTTGAGCCCGGGTCCGAAGGAGACGGCGATTTCGTCAATGACGGTAAAATTTCTCAGGTTGAGTCCGAGGAGCATCGCTCTACTCGATGAAGCTTTTAAGTATGGCCCCCACGTCCGAATCCTCGAGCTTCTCGAGGGCCCTCTTTTCTATCTGCCTGATGCGCTCCCTCGTAAGCTTGAAGTGCTTCCCTATCTCGTCGAGGGTGAACGTGGTCTCGAACCCGATGCCGAACCTCATCTTCAGTATCTGCTCCTCGCGGGGGGTGAGCGTGGAGAGGGCGTCTTTTATCTTGGACGTAAGAGTTGCTTTTGCGACTGCGTAGTCGGGGGAGCCTGAAACGTCGTCCTGTATGAAATCGAGGAGCGTGGTCTTCTCGCCGTCGAGCACGGGGGAGTCGAGCTGCACGACTTCCTTCGTCGCTTCGAGCACCCTCTTTACTCCTTCCACCGATATTCCGGTCTTCCTCGAAATCTCTTCGGGGAGCGGCTTCCTTCCCATCTCCTTGTTCATAGCGGAGCTTATCCTGTGGACCTTCGTCGCCTGCTCGAGGACGTAAACGGGGACCCTTATGGTCCTCGTCTGGTCGAGGAGCGAGCGGGATATGGCCTGGTGTATCCACCAGGACGCGTATGTCGAGAACTTGTAGCCCTTCGTGTGATCGAACCTCTCGACCGCCCTCATGAGGCCGACGTTACCTTCCTGAATGAGGTCGGGAAGGGGGAGGCCCCTGCTCATATACCTTTTCGCGATACTCACCACGAGCCTCAGGTTGGCCTTTATGAAACGCTCCTTGAACCGTCTCGCGCGCATGAGGTAGACCTTCGACAGGAGGGTCGATCTCCTGATGCTTTTCTTCGCCGCCTCGCCGTCTAATTTTCTCAGGGCCGACTTCAGCCTTTTCGTGGTCTTCAGGCGCGTCGCGATCTGGCTCCGCTTGAGCCCTTCGACTTCTGATATAGTGCCTTCGAGCGCTTTTCCCAGACGTTTTTGAAATACGCTTTCGAGCATCGTCCTCATCTCCGCGGCTCTCGCCTCGCACCTCTTTATCTTGGCCGATACCTCTATCTCCTCTTTCGGCGTAAGGAGAGGCTCCATGCCCATCTCTTTGAAATAAACCTGTAACAGCCTGAATTCCTCGTCAGGGGTGAACTGCTTGCCGCTTTCCTCGGACGATTCGTCGTCCTGGTCCTCTTCCTTCATTTCGATCTCGGCATCCGAGAGCTCGACCAGTACCTTCTCGTCGATTTCAATCAGGAACTCTTCCTCCTGTACGGTCTCTATCTCGTCCCTGAAATTATCGTAGTCGCCGCCTGTGAAATTCTCTTTCTTCTTTTCTTTCTTTTTGGAAATGGGTCCGCTTCTCGAAGACTTTCGTTCGGACGCAGGAAGGGTTTTGCTTTTTAGTCTGGCTTTTCTCACTTTCCATCCTCCTCTAATTTAGATGGCACTACTCTCTAATCTGCCCTTCTCCGAAAACGACGAACTTCGTCGTCGTCAGCTCGAGCGCACCCATAGGTCCGAACGCATGGAGCTTGGACGTGCTGACGCCTATCTCGGCGCCGAGCCCAAGCTCATAGCCGTCGCTGAAACGCGTGGATGCGTTTACCATGACGGTCGATGAATTTACGCCGTTTACAAACTTTTGTGAATTCGTGTAATTTTCAGTGATTATGGATTCCGTGTGCATCGAGCCGTACTTTTCGATATGACTGATGGCCTCGTCGATATCCTTCACGACCTTCACGCTCAATATGAGGTCGAGGTATTCCTCGTGCCAGTCGGATTCCCCGGCTTTCTTTATCCCGGGGAGTATCTTCCTCGTCCGCTCGCAGCCCCTGAGCTCGACCCCTTCCTCTTCGAACCTCTTCGCGGCACCCGGCAGGAATTTCTTCGCTATCTTTTCGTGGACGAGCATAGTCTCCATGGCGTTACAGACGCCCGGTCTCTGCACCTTGGCGTTCAGGCATACGCTCTCGGCCATCCCCTGTTGGGCGCTCTCGTCGACGAATATGTGGCACACGCCCTTGTAGTGCTTGAGCACGGGTATCCTCGAGTTCTCGGCTACGAACCTGATAAGCCCCTCCCCACCCCTCGGAATTACGAGGTCGATGTATTCCTCGAGCTTCAGCATCTCGAGGACGACCCCCCTGTCCGTGACCGGCACCACCTGCACCGCGTCCTCCGGGAGCCCCGCTCCCTTCAAGGATTCCCTCAGCACCTCTCCTATCGCTATGTTCGACCTTATAGTCTCGGAGCCCCCGCGGAGTATGACCGCGTTCCCCGATTTGACGCAGAGCCCGGCGGCGTCGGCCGTTACGTTGGGCCTCGATTCATAGATTATTCCGATAACGCCGAGCGGTATCCTCATCTTCCCGACGAGGAGGCCGTTAGGGCGCTTCCACATACGGACTATCTCTCCGACCGGGTCTTCCTGCGCGGAAACCTGCCTGAGTCCGTCCGCTATCCTGGCCAGACGGTCCTCGGTCAGCTTCAGGCGGTCGATCATGGCGGCCGAGAGCCCCTTCGCCCGCGCCTCGTCCACGTCCTTCTTATTCTCACCGATTATGTAGTCCGCCCGGTCCGCTATACCCCGGGCCATACGGAAGAGCGCATCGTTCCTGGGACCGGAGGCAGCCTTTGCAAGGATCAGCGAGGCCTTCCTGGCCCGTTCGGCGATCTCCGCCGCGAGCTTCGATAATGGGGGATTCTTGAGCTTATTTTTCGCTTTAATATCAGACATTTAGATAGGTCAACAGCCCTAGTATCGGTATTTAAATGATAATACAACCGCTTACAAAAAGTCAAGACTATTTTTGTCAATACTTGCCAATGGGAAGCAAAAACCGTCAATAGACCCGATCGCGCCGATTCCCCCCGTTTTGATCCCGTAATCAGCGTTACAGGCGGATAGAAGCGCCCCTCAAGCCGTGTCCCGGTCAGAGGGCGGGGTGCGACCTGAAATATTCGACCGTCCTTTCGAGCCCCGCTTCGAGCTCCGTCCCCGGATTCCAGCCGAGGGCAGTCCGGGCAAGCGATATGTCGGGCTTTCTTCTCCTGGGGTCGTCCTCCGGGAGATCGCTGAATACGACCTTCGACCGCGAGCCCGCAATCTCTATAATCTTCCGGGCGAGGCTGAGTATTGTTACCTCTTCCGGGTTCCCGGCGTTCACGGGACCCGTGAACCCGTCCGGGCTCCCCATCATCCGTATAATGGCTTCCACGGTATCGTCCACGTAGCAGAAGGACCTCGTGTGAGAGCCGTCCCCGTAGACGGTTATATCCTCCCCTTTGAGGGCCTGTATAATGAAGTTGCTTACGACCCTGCCGTCGTTGGGGAGCATTCTGGGTCCGTAGGTGTTGAATATCCTGAGGACTTTTATTTGAATCCCGTGCTGGCGGAAGTAATCGAAAAAGAGGGTCTCCGCGCACCTCTTCCCCTCGTCGTAGCAGGCGCGGGGGCCTATAGGGTTGACGTTGCCCCAATAGCTCTCCCTCTGCGGGTGCTCGGCGGGGTCTCCGTAGACCTCGCTCGTCGACGCCTGGAATATCTTTATATTGAGCCTCTTCGCGAGACCGAGCATGTTGATCGAGCCCGAGACGTTCACCTTCGTCGTCTGCACGGGGTCGAACTGGTAGTGTATGGGGGACGCGGGGCACGCGAGGTTGTATATCTCGTCTACTTCGAGATAGAGCGGGAAGCAGATATCGTGCCTCACCACCTCGAAATACGGGTTAGACAGGAGATGACTGATATTCTCCTTCGACCCCGTGAAGAAGTTGTCGGCGCATACGACCTCGTTCCCCTCCCCGAGGAGCCTTTCCGAGAGGTGAGACCCTATGAAACCCGCCCCGCCGGTAACGAGGATTCTTTTCCTCATTCTCTATATCCCTTTACTTCCCGATGTTCCCTGGCTTCCCGGACGAAAAACCGGGCATGTGCGTTATTTCGAATTCAGGACATTTTTACTGTTCAGATAGTCGATGATCCGGTCAGTCCCCTGCCCGAGCGTCATCTTGTCGGTCTCTATGATCAGCTCCGGCTTGAGCGGCGCCTCGTAGGGGTCGTCTATCCCGGTGAACCCCTTTATCACGCCCTCCCTCGCCTTCTTGTAGAGCCCCTTCACGTCGCGCTGCTCGCATACCTCGAGGGGGGCCTGGACGTATACCTCCACGAACTCGCCCGGCTCGACGAGGGCTCTCACCGCGTCCCTGTCCCTCCTGTAGGGGCTGACGAACGCCGAGAGCACTATGCATCCGGCGTTTATGAAGAGCTTGGACACCTCCCCTATGCGCCTTATGTTCTCCGCCCTGTCGGCCTCCGAGAACCCCAGGTCCTTGCAGAGCCCCATCCTGACGTTGTCCCCGTCGAGTATGAACGTCCTGACGCCGGACGTAACGAGCCTCTTCTCGACCTCATTGGCGAGCGTGGATTTGCCCGCGCTCGGGAGCCCGGTAAACCATAGTATCACCGAGCCGTGCCCGTTCAGCTTCCGCCTGTCCTCTTTCGTTATCTCGTGGTTGTGAGGTATAACAAATCTCTGCATTAATGCCTCCTCTTTACCTGTCGGTAAGTATTCGCTATATGTGATGTTTTTTCGGAAAAAGAGTTTAAGGGAAAATACGGAAAGGTCAAAATTTATTTATTGCCGATGCGCGGCCGCGTGCCGCCCTCAGAGGCCGCAAGCCGCCGTTTTAAATGTTAGATAATTCAGTGCTGAAATTCTCCGGGATAATATTCAATGAAGGGGGATACATATTTCCCGACACTCACAAAACCGGCTGCACACAATGTGTGTTCATATACGATTCCTGTGTGACTCCCCCTAACCCGACCCACCCTGTCATTGCGAGCCGTAGGCGCGGCAATCTCATCCCTGCCCTGTCATTTCGACCAACAGTTCTGAGCGCGCAACGATTGCGAGCAAGTGAGCAATTGGTCGCTTTTGGCTGATTCCAATGATGTCGATCCCGATGGAACAACCTGATGAAAC
>JAHKKQ010000180.1 GCA_020027805.1 Candidatus Dadabacteria bacterium | reverse complement strand
GTTGAGCGCGTATCCCACGTCGAACCTTACAGGGCCGATTATGGTGTCATACCTGAGCCCCACGCCGGGAGCGTACTTGATGTCTCCGAGCGGGAAGCTCCACTCGTCGGCGAATACGTTACCGTAGTCGAAGAACACGACCCCGCCGAACTCCCCGTAGATCGGATACCTCACCTCGAAGCTGCCCACGAGGAGAGAATTGCCGCCGAGCGGGTCCCCCCCGTCGCTTAGCGGACCGAGCTTCTGGAAAGGAAAGCCCCTCATGCTCGTGCTGCCTCCCGCGAAGAACCTCTTGAATATAGGTATATCGAACGTGCCGGTGTTGCCGAAAGGCTGGATCACTCCCATCGTTATCTTCTTCGCCAGGACCATCCTGTATAATTTTTTATACCCTCTCAGCTCGACTGTGCCCTTCAAATAATTCACGTCCGAGAGCAGCGCCCGGAACGAGGATTCGAGCCCCGTAGAGACGACCCAGCCGCGGGTGGGGTTCAGTATGTTGTCCGTCGTGTCCCGCTCGAGCCCGGTATTGAAGAATGTCAGGAAGAAGTTCTCCCTGCTCTGTTCTTCCGGGGTCCTCCTCGCGCTCTTCTGGACCCTCGAGAACTGCACGTTAAAGGAACCGAAGGAAGAATAGTATTGAGCGAAGTCCTTCTGGAGCTCGGCCGTGGTGAGGAGGCTTTCGCCCTCGAAGCTCGGGACGTCGTCCCTCTGGAAATTGAGGGCGCCCGTGAGACTCGAATCCCTGCCCAATATATACGGCTGTATGACGCTCGTCTCGAGCCTCTGAGTAATAAAAGAGGCTTTCCCCGCAACTTCGAGCCTGCGTCCGCCGCCGAAGAAATTTCTCTTTGTCCATATCACCTGTCCCCTCAGCTTGTCCTCGGTGCCGAAACCGATACCGAACTTCACCGACCCCTGTTTTCTTTCTTTTACGACTATTTTCATGTCGGCGGTCTTCTCCGCCTCGTTGTATACGGGGTCGATCACGACCGACCTGAACAGGCCCAGCTGGAATATACTGGCCTGCGTTTCGTTTATCTTGGTCGATGAATACTCTTCACCCCGCTTGAAAACCGCTTCCCTCGAAATGATATAGCTCTCCACCTGCTCGTTCCCCTCGACGACGACTGCGCCGAACCTGTATATGGAGCCCGGTTTGACGACGAAGGTCGCCTTCGCCCATTTCTCCTTCCTGTTCACGAGCGCCTCGCCCTCTATCTCGGCCTTGGGGTAGCCCTCGTTGGAGAGTATTTCCGTGATCGCCCCCTTGGTCTGCTGGTATCCGTTAGGGGAGAAATTCTTATCCACTTTGAGCGGCACGGCTTTCTCTATCTCTTTTTTAGTGTCCTCGCTCAGGTCCCCCTCGTACTCGAGGCTGAGCTCCGTGAGTATCACCGGCTCCCCTTCCTTTATATTGATCGTTATCCCGACCCTCGTGTTGTCTTTATTGAACTTGAGCTCGTAAGAGGCCTGGGCGTCGTAATATCCCTGGTTCGCATAAAGCCTCTTGATCCTGATCATATCGTCTTTCAGGACCTCTTCGTTGAACTCGGGCTTCTTAACCCAGAACTTGATGGAAGGAAAACCGGTCCCTATGCTCTGCTCTATATCCTGCTTGGTGAGGACTTTCGCCCCCTTTATTTTTATCTTGGAAATACGGACGACCGGCTCGGCGGCTTCTTCGCTCTCGGCGCTTTCCGCTGCTTTCTCTTTTTCCTGACAGAACGTCACGGCCGGAGCATGAATTAACGATACGTATAAACACAGGAATAAAAAAGGTAGACAGATATATTTTTTCATTTAGGGGGCAAAGATAACTCTTTCCGTTGAAGTCAAGAAAAACCAATTTTCTATTATGCCGAGCTACCGCTATTATGCAAGAGAATACCACAAATTGCATCCGGATATCTCCAAATACCGGCGGAATTCCGGACCGTGTTTTAGTGAGAAGTGTTGACAATGAAGCCGGCAAGTCATTATAATGATTCAGGGTTCGAGTTAACAATCGATTCAAATCCAATGCTCCAATAAATCACAATGGAAAACCTTGGCGGCCTCTTTAATCCCAGCTCACCCGAAATGGAGGCAATGGCCGGGTTAACTTACTATACGATCGCCTTATGCCTGGTGATACTCGGCATCATTGTCATCGCGGTCGCGTACATAATAATCAGATATAGAAAGAAGCCGGGCGACGACGGCGAGCCTTATCAGAATTTCGGCGACATAAAGCTCGAAATAGTCTGGACGGCGATACCGATAGCGATGGTCGCCGTGCTTTTCCTTCTCACGTGCAGCACGATGAAAGTAGTAGACCCTCCGGCCGGGGACAGGGAGCCTGACCTGGTCATTATAGGTCATCAGTGGTGGTGGGAGATACGGTATCCGTCTTCAGGGGTATCGACCTCCAACGAGATACACATACCAGCCGGGGAAAAGATGCTAGTCCGGCTCGAATCCATAGACGTGATACACGACTTCTGGGTGCCCGAGCTGGGGAGAAAAATAGACCTCGTCCCGGGACACCCCAACTACATCTGGCTCATGGCCGGAAAGCCCGGAGTATACCTGGGCGCCTGCGCCGAGTTTTGCGGCGACCAGCATGCCAACATGCGCATCAGAGTAGTCGCGGAGCCGGAGGCGGAATTCAAGAAATGGCTTGACGGGCAGCTCGCCATACCCCGCACCCCGACCGGCGGAATAGCCGCGGACGGGGCCAAGCTCTTCCAGACGATGGCCTGCATGAACTGCCATACGATACGCGGGACGGCCGCGGCTGCGAGGGTCGGGCCCGACCTGACCCATCTCGCCGACCGCGCTACGATAGGCGCCGGGGTGCTCACGAATACGCCCGAGAACCTGTCCAAATGGCTCGCCAACCCCCAGAGGTATAAACAGGGGGCTCTCATGCCCAACATGAAGCTCTCGGATTCGGAAGTGAAATCCATAGTCGCATACCTGGAGGCGCTGGATGAGCAGTAGAATCCCTCTCGTGCCGGAGAATACCGTACCCCTGCCCTCGCTCAAGGCGAATAACGGCCTCCTCAGCTGGGTCTCTTCCATAGACCACAAGCAGATAGGGATCATGTACCTCATCATAACGCTCATCTATTTCCTTCTGGGGGGTCTCGAAGCGCTCCTTATACGGGTACAGCTCGCTCATCCCGGAAACGATTTCCTCACGCCCGAGGTATATAACCAGCTTTTTACGATGCACGGCACCACGATGATATTTTTCGTCGTCATGCCGTTCCTCATCGGGGTGGGCGTTTACCTCCTCCCCCTCATGATAGGCGCCCGCGACATGGCTTTCCCACGCCTGAACGCGCTGAGCTTCTGGCTCTTTTTCTTTGGCGGCATACTGCTCTACTACAGCTTCCTCACGCAGAGCGGCGCGCCGGACGTCGGCTGGTTCGCATACGCCCCGCTAAGCGAAAAGCCTTTCTCCCTCAATAAGGGCCCCACTTACTGGGCGCTCGGACTCCTCGCTTCCGGAATAGGCTCCGTCGCCTCGGGGCTCAACAACGTCGTTATACTCCCGGCCTTCGGAATCATATCGGAGGTCATCCCGGTCTTCTCGAGGAAACCCATCTACGGCTACGAGTTCGTCGCCGCATCCACCGTGGCTATAGGACTCCTCAGCCTGGGCGTATGGGCGCACCACATGTTCGCAGTAGGGCTCGGCAACGTGACGAACGCATTTTTCTCCCTCGCGAGCATGCTTATCGCCATACCGACCGGGGTCAAGGTGCTTAACTGGGTGGCGACCATGTGGGGCGGCAGGATAAATTTCGCGACCCCGATGCTCTTCGGGACTGCGTTCATAATAGAGTTCGTCGTGGGCGGGCTCACGGGTGTCGCTATCGCATCGGTGCCCATAGACTGGGTCGTGACGGACAGCTACTTCATAGTCGCTCATTTCCATTACGCCATCTTCGGCGGTTCTGTCTTCGCCATATTCGCGGGCGTGTATTACTGGTTCCCCAAGTTCACGGGACGTATGCTCTCGGAGACCCTCGGCAAATGGCACTTCTGGCTCACCGTGGTCGGATTCAACATGACGTTCTTCATACAGCATTTCCTGGGAGTCATGGGCATGCCCAGGCGCACTTATACGTACTACGACATGCCCTACTGGGGATCGATGAACCTCATATCCACCATAGGGGCGCTGGTCCTGGGCCTCTCGGTAATAGTCTTTGTCTGGAACATACTGGCAAGCCTGAGACACGGCAGGCCCGCCGGGGATAACCCCTGGAACGCGTGGACGCTCGAATGGGCGACCACATCGCCGCCGGCGGTAGAGAATTTCGAGCTCGTCCCGCCCGTAAGGGGCAGGCGGCCGCTCTGGGACCTGGCACACCCCGATATGCCGGACGAGCCCGATGCGAAAATCGTTTAGGAGAAGTTTGCATGGCGAATAACAGAATGCTCGTCGGTTTTTTCATAGCCTCGGAATCTATTTTCTTTCTGATGCTCATACTCGCTTACGTAAACTTCCACGGCTCCGAAACCGACGGACCTACGGCTGTAAACAGCTTGAACCCTGTCGTAACGGGCATATTCAGCCTGTTCCTTTTCGCGAGCAGCTTCACTATATGGCTCGCGGGTAAAAGCCTGAGAAACAAGAACCACTTCATGCTCAAGGTCTGGATACTGGCGACGATCGTTTTGGGCGCGGTCTTCATATTCGGGCAGGGCCTCGAATGGAGCGGCCTCATAGACAAAAACATAACGATAAGCCGGAACGTATTCGGCACGACTTTCTTCACTCTCACCGGGTTCCACGGTTTTCACGTATGCGTGGGCCTGATTATGCTTTCGCTCCTCCTCGCGCTCGCGCTCGCGGGGGACTTCAAAGGGCCGAAATCAGACGCCGTAGAGTGCATTTCGCTCTACTGGCACTTCGTCGACGGTGTGTGGGTTGTGGTATTTTCCGTGATATATCTATGGGCGTTCTTATGAACTTTTATATATCAAATATTCGGGAGAGGGCGGCATGAGCGTATTACATTTTTTAGGCACGGGATGGTCGTTCGAGCCCTGGGCGGTTATATTCGCGCTGGCTCTGATCGCGTCTTACGCGGCCCTGCCCGGGTCCCGTCTTAACGGGAAGTCTCTGGTGTTCGCTTCGGGGATATTCCTCATGGTTCTGACCCTCGTGTCCCCGCTCGACTACCTCGGGAGGAATTACCTTTTCAGCGCCCACATGGTCCAGCACATACTACTACTCCTCGTAATACCTCTAATGCTCCTCTCGGGGATACCGGAAAAAGCTGCGGAAAAAGCGCTGACCATGCCTATAGCGGGCGGAGTGATGAAATTCCTCGGGAACCCCATACCGGCATGGCTCCTCGGCGTGGGCTCGATGTGGGTCTGGCACGGCTACGCTGTATCTGGCCTCCGCGTGCCTCGGCTGCACTATACTCGGCATGCTCATCACATTTGCAGGAGTGGGGCTTTATTCCGCATACGCAAACCCGGCTGACTCCGCGGGGATACTGTCTTATATAAGAAACGACCTCTGTATCACGCCCGGGGTGGACCAGCAGATAGGCGGCCTCACGATGTGGGTGCCCGGATGCCTCATATACCTGGCCGCGAGCATGGTCACGATCGCAAGGTGGTACGCATCGCCCGAGCCCGATACGGTCAATATTCCCACAGGGGAAGGCTCACTCGCGAAAGCGGGATTTACGACGGGGATAAAACGGTCATGACTGAAATAAAACATAAAGAGGCGGAGGAGAGGGAATGAGTACGGGAAACGAATTTCAGGCGCCGGGATCGGCTTCACCCGCCGTCGATTACGGGACTAAGGGCGGGACAATCGATTTTCAGGCCATGGAGGCGGAGGCGTTAAAGAGAGGCATCCCCCCCGGCTGGCACAGGCCCCTTCCTGAAAAGCTGCCGTCCCCGGGTTACTGGCCCGCAATCATGGCGCTCGGCATCACTTTTATGCTCTGGGGGCTCGCCGTCGGTTTCAACCAGGTCGTGAGCACGATCGTCATAATTTTCTTCATAGGACTCGTGCTGCTCATAGGAGCGCTTGCAGGATGGATAGGAGACATGAGACATGAGCGAAAAGACTGGAACGGGTGACTGCACAAGAAGACAGTTCTTCATGCACGTGAGCATAGCTTTAGGGAGCATAGCCGCGGTACTCGTGGGTATCCCTATAGTGGGCTCGATACTCGCCCCAATAATAAAGAAGCCCAAGCCCGAATGGAGAGTGGTTGGCGCGGTTGACAGCTTCAAGGTCGGTGGAGGCTACGTGAAGGTCGACTACGTGAACACTTCTCCGCTGCCGTGGGCCGGGGTGACGGCGCAGTCGGCGGCATGGCTCAGGAGGGAGAGCGAGGATAAATTCATCGCTTTTTCCGTTAACTGCGCGCACCTGGGCTGTCCCGTAAGATGGATAGAGGGAGCGAAGCTCTTCATGTGCCCCTGTCACGGCGGGGTATATTACGAAGACGGTTCCGTCGCCGCGGGGCCGCCGCCGAGAGGCCTCTATCAGTACCCGGTGAGGGTAAATAACGGAAAGGTCGAATTACTGGCGAGCCCTATACCGATAACGACCGTATGAACAATATTAAATTCACGACGAGAATAAACCTGAACACGGGGTACTGCCGATGAATTTCCTCAAACGCGCATGGCTCTGGTTTGACGACCGCACCGGCCTCTCGGTCGCCATAGGACCGATAGCCAGACACGCCGTCCCCCCGAACACCGCGACGTGGTTCTACGTATTCGGGAGCGCCACGCTATTCACGTTTATGCTCCAGGTGGCTACGGGTGTGACGCTCGCATTCATATACGTCCCCTCCTCGAGCGAGGCGTACCAGAGCCTCCAGTTCATTACGACTCAGACGACCTTCGGAAGGATAGTAAGGGGCATGCACAACTGGGGCGCTTCGGCGATGATACTCCTCGTAGGCATACATATGATACAGGTCTACCTGACGGCGGCTTACAAGTTCCCGAGGGAAATGAACTGGATATCGGGCGTCGTCCTCCTGGCGCTCACTATAGTAATGGGGTTCACGGGGCAGGTGGTGAGGTGGGACCAGACCGCCGTGTGGTCGACGATAGTGGCCGCGGAGCAGGCGGGACGCGTGCCTCTTATGGGAGGATGGATCGCCGACTTCATACTAGGAGGCGACACGGTCGGGGGCACGACTCTCAGCCGCATGTTCGCCTACCACGTATTCCTCATACCGGCGCTCCTTTTCGTTTTCATAGGATTTCACCTCTACCTGGTGATCAAGAACGGAATATCCGAGTTCCCGCGAGCGGGTGACCCGGTCGACCCCGCCAACTACAGAGAGAAGTACGAGGCCATGGTCAAGCAGAAAGGCATCCCGTTCTGGCCCGACGCCGCCTGGAAGGACATGGTCTTCGGCTTCATAGTCATATGCACGATACTGGTGATAGCAATCGTAATAGGGCCCCCGGAACTGGGGCCTCCCCCCAACCCGTCCGACATCCACGCGCTCCCGGTGCCAGACTGGTACTTCGTATTCTATTTCGCGTTCCTCGCGCTCATGCCGCCCGAAATCGAAACGTACCTCATGGTGTTCGGGCCTCTCCTGGTGGGACTCCTGCTTTTCTGCCTCCCGTTCATCTCGAACAGAGGAGAGAGGAGCCCGCTGCGCCGTCCGTGGGCTGTCGCCATCGTGGCGCTCACGATCGCGAGTATATCGGGGCTGTGGGCCATAGGCATAACGTCCCCGTGGTCTCCAGACTTCGACGCGAAGCCCCTTACCGTGGAGATAATCGGGGCCGACAGCGGACCCCTTTGGCGGGGGGGGATGGATTTCAACGACAAAGGCTGCCTCTACTGCCACACCATATCGGGGCAAGGGGGGCAGAGAGGGCCCGATCTTACATATATCGGCGACAGGCTTAACGCGAACGAGCTGACGTGGAGGATTATGAACGGGGGGCTCAACATGCCGGGCTTCGGTGGGACTCTCAGCAACCGGGAGCTGAGCGACCTCGTCGAATTCCTCGCTTCGAGAAAAAAGAAGTGATCAGTCCTTGCCGGGCGCGCCGGTCTCACGCACCCTCATCAGGAACTTGAGCTGTACTATGTCTTTCGGAAGGAATATGTCGAGGAACCAGTCTATCGCGACCCTTATCTTCCTGTCCCATCCCGGCAGCTTGCCCAGATAGATACAGCGCCAGAGCACCCACGCGAAAAACCCGGAGAACTTGAGACCTTTTATCTCGGCGACAGCGGACCTGTGTCCGAGCGGGGCGAGCATGCCCTGTGTCTGGTATATAAACGGCCTCCTGTCCCCCTCTTTTCCGTTGATGGCAGCCGCGATGTTATGAGCGGTGCGCTTGCCCTCCCGGGTCGCGTGCTGAGCCGTCGGCGGATACGGTTTGCCGGTGTGAGGGTCGGGAATTACCGCGCAGTCACCGAGCGCCCAGACACCGGGGAATCCGGGGACTTCCATATACTCGTTTACCTCTATCCTCCCTTTCTTGTCCGCACAGGGGAGCGCGGCGATAACGTCCTGCGGGGAGGTGCCCGCGGCCCAGATTGCCGTGTGAGTTTCGATATTTCCCCCGTCCGCGGTCTCCACAGAACCCGAAGTGACTTTGGATATCCTCGTGTTGAGGCGGAATTCCATCCCCCTTTTCTTGAGGAGCGCCGTCCCGTACTCCGCGAGCCCTTCGCTCATCTCGTGCATGATCCGGTCACCGGGATCGATGACGACGACCTTGACCTCGTCCGATTTGACGTTCTTGTAGAACCTCCTGCTCGCGTCCACGTAATCGTTAAGCTCGGCCGCGACTTCAATACCCGTATAGCCCCCGCCCACGACCGCGAACGTGAGGAGCCTCCTCCTTACGTCGTGGTCCTCCTCGAGGTCGGCCATCTCGAACATGTCTATCACATGACTCCTCAACTCCATCGCGTCGGCGAGGTTCTTGAGAGGAAAGGAATACTCCCCCGCCCCTTCGACCCCGTGGAACCCGGTAATAGACCCCATGGCGAGAACGAGGTAGTCGTACCCGAGCGTGAAGTTTTCATTATTGTCCGGGCGGTGGCACGAGACAGTTTTTTTTTCGAGGTCTATGGAGTCGGCGATGAGCTCCTTAAACCCGGCTTTATTCAGACACTCCCTGAGCGGTATGACGATGTTCTTGGCTTCGATACTGCTCGATACCACCTCGGCGAGCATCGATGTGAAGATGAGATAGTTGTTCTGGTTGACGAGGGTTATTTCGACGTCGTCTCTCTGCTTGAAGATCTTTTCGAGGTTCTGGGCGACCTCGAGTCCGGCAAATCCTCCGCCCAGTATAAGCACACGATTAGTAGGAACGGTATCCGGCATCAGGCTCAGCCCTCCTCGCTTACTATGCAATCGAGAGTAAGCTTATCACCATAGCCGGGGAAGTAAAAGTAATCTGCATTCACCCGCGAAGCCGGACTCGGTATCAACAAACGAACACGGCCCGCTCCTTAAGCTGTGGTGATAACGGACCCGGGAAGCCGCTCCCGCCGGATTCCCCGGCGTGCCTGAATTAAATACCCGGACAATTTCGTATCAGTTGGATTTTCTCTTTTCCTTGCCGCTTTCGACCCTGAGCGCCGCATATACAGTAGTATCGGCCCTCTTTACCAGGATCAGTATCGTGCTGCCGGGTTTCGCATTTGAGACCGCCTGAGCGTACTGATTCAGGTCGGTAATGCCGCTCTTATCGATCTCGAGGATTATATCGCCGGGCCTGAGCCCCGCGTCCTCAGCCGGGCTACGTCCTTCGGTTTCCCGTCGTGTATAAATTTAATATTGACCTGGGTACCGGGCTCGGCAACAGCCGCCATTGTAGTGAGGTCGGACACGTCGTCCACCTTTTTGCCTTCGAATTCCACGACCACGTCTCCCCTCATTATCCCGGCTTTATCCGCCGGGCTCCCCGGAGTGACGTCGCTGACGAGCACCCCGGCGTCCTCTTTCAAGTTCAGCCCCGAGGCGATCTCGGGAGTGAGCTCCTGCACGTAAACCCCGAGCCATCCGCGGACCACCTTTCCGCCCCCCTTGAGCTGGCCGATTACGAACTCGGCCATCTTTATCGGAATCGCGAACCCGATCCCCTGCCCCTGAGCTACTATTGCGGTGTTCACGCCCACAACCTCTCCGTTCAGATTAAAGAGCGGTCCCCCGCTGTTCCCCGGATTGAGGGAGGCGTCCGTCTGTATAAAATCATCATAAGCGCCGAGACCGAGCGAGCGCCCCTTCGCGCTTACTATACCGGCCGTGACAGTGTATCCGAGCCCGAACGGGTTCCCTATGGCTAACACCCAGTCACCTATCCTGAGGTCGTCCGAATTCCCGAAGCTCACCGCCTGGAGCTTCCCTTTCGGTTCGAATTTTACCACCGCCAGATCGGTCTTAGGGTCCTTCCCTATGACCTTCCCCTCGTATTTGTCCCCGTTCTCGAGTATCACGCTTATGTCCACCGCTTTTTCAACTACGTGGTAGTTAGTAACCACATAGCCGTCTTCGCTGATTATGAACCCGGAGCCGAGTCCCTGACGCTTGTACTCGTGCTGGGGAGCGCCTTCGAAGAATTTTCTAAAAAACTCCTCGAACGGGTCGTTTTCACCGTACGGGGACCTCGGCTGGCGTTCCCTGAACCCCTTGGGCTTAACGACGCTCGTCGTGCTGATATTGACTACCGAAGGCTTCAAGTTCTCGACGAGGTCGGCGAACGAGGGGAATTCGTGTGTCCTTATATCCCTTACGGTCTCCTTAACCGCCCCGGCGTCACTCGGTTCTTCTTGAGGCGCGGCCGGCTTTTCGGACTGCTCCGCCTTCGCGGGGCTCTTGTCGGAAACCCCGGCTTCATCGGGTCTTTTACACCCGAGACTAACCATGGCAATCAATAACGGGACGATAATCAGTAGTGCGAACGACCGGTTCATAAACGCCTCCTGGACACTCTTAACGGATAGAAATAATATAGCCAGCTATCACCCATACGCAAGGAAAATAAATAATCCCTCCGGCTTACGAATCGTGACAAGGGTGCGGGGTCGTAAGGCTCTTCGTCAAAGCCGCCAGGAGCCCGGGAACCGGAATTCAGGGAAAGTGACTTTAGTATCCGCGAGGTATTATGAAACCGTATAGACCGGGACCGCGTATATTCAACCGTTAAGGCGTTTAGGCGCTCTGCTGAACAACGGGCAAGCTGGAAATGCGCGTGCTCCGATCGGGCGCGAGTACCGTAATATGATTTAAGAGGAGCGCCGGAATTCGGTTCTAAAGCAGAACATTAATAAAAATGCCGGTGTATCACGTATGAATCCGGGATCACCACCATCGATTGACAAGAACACTGAATTAAATACAATGGTTCAAAAGCCTAAAGCTTTTGCCATCATGGACAAAGGTTCAGCCCGAAGCGCAGACCAGGAGTTGATAGACCGCTTGAGGAAAGGGGACAAATCCGCTTTCAGGGAGATCTACGCCCGTTATTCACAGATCGTGTTTAACCTCGCGCTAAGGATGCTCAGGAGCAGGGAGGAAGCGG
>JAHKKQ010000179.1 GCA_020027805.1 Candidatus Dadabacteria bacterium | reverse complement strand
GGGTCGGCAGCGGAGATTGGGATCGAGATAATCACGGTCCGGGGCGACAGCTCTAACGTGATCGGGTTCCTTCCCGGAAGCCACCCCGGGCTCAAAAACGAGGTTATAGTAATCGGCGCGCACTATGACCACCTCGGGGGCGGTGAAAAATATGCTGCACCAGACCTCGGAAAGGACGGGATCTATAATGGCGCCGACGATAATGCCTCGGGCGTGTCGGGCCTTCTCGAATTGGGCGAGTATTTTGCCCGCAGCCGGCACCGCTTAAAGAGGAGTCTCTTGTTTATAGCGTTTTCGGGAGAAGAAATCGGTCTCCTGGGCTCCTCGTACTACATAGAACATCCTAAATTTCCCGCCGAAAATACCATAGCGATGATAAACATGGATATGATAGGCAGGCTCACTGGGAATAAGCTCACGGCTATAGGGGTCGGCTCTTCGAAAGTGTGGGAAGGCTTGATCGGCAAGTCGAATTCCGGGATCGGCCTCGATTTGACCTACATGGACTCTGCGTTCGGACCGAGCGACCAGACAGTTTTTTTCGCCGATGATATACCGGCTGTCCTCTTTTTTACCGGGCTTCATGAGGGCTATCACACGCCCGGCGATGACTGGCAGAAGATAAACGCGGGGGGCGAGGTAAAGGTCCTGGAGCTTATCGCGAATCTCGTTACGGAGCTGGGCGATGACAGGGAGAAAATCGCGTTCTCGGGAGGGAGAGATGCATATAAGGGACCGCCCGGGCTGAATGTCTACCTGGGAACAATGCCCGATTATGCGAGCCGTGAAAAAGGAGTGCGGCTCTCCGGCGTAAAAAAGGACAGTCCTGCCGGGAGATCGGGACTTGCGAAGAATGACACGATAATCGAGCTCGACGGGATAAAGATAGAAAATGCATACGATTATCTGAGTGCGCTCGCGGTATCTAAACCGGGAGTACCCGTTGAGCTAGTTATAATCAGGGCAGGTAAGCGAATGACGATTGACGTCGTACCGGAGCCGCGGCAGGGTTCGGGCCCGGGACCCGGGCGCGGGAAGAGAAATTATCGGGGCTCCCAGGGCGAATAGTCTATGTTGTGGATCAGGTTGAGGGAGAATGCGACGGAGCGGGAGAGCTTCTCTCCGTATTCCTCGATCCATTCGGGGGGAGCGTCCGAGTAAAAATGACTGAGGGTCATCCACTGGCCCCTGCTCATTATGCCGCCCTCTTCCACGCTCACCAGGAACGCCGTCATGTCCCCTCCGTCCATCGCGTTGATCACCCTGCACTCGGCGAAGGAGTGCGCATCCGTGAGCACGGGGCTGCCGGTAACGCCCGTCCTGTAATGCACGTTCTCGAACTTGTTCCTGTCCCTGCCCGTATAGAACCCGAAGTTTCTTACAAGGCCAAGCTGGTCGGGCCTCAGCAGGTGAATCGTGAACGCCCCGCTGTTAATGATGAATTCGTGCGTATAATTGCCTTTCCATATCCCGACGAGGAGTCTCGGTATGAAATGCACGATGGATGACGTAACTGCCGTAACCGCTATCTGTCCGTTCGGCTTCCCCTGCCAGGCACTTGTAATTGCAACCACCGGGGAATGAGACCAGAACGCGCCCGCGACCGCCTGACCTTCTTCTTTGCTCATCGTCTTTTCCCGAGGGTCGTTTTACAGGCCGGTATTTTCCGGCTGAATTTCCGGGCGAATTGTCTCTTCTACCACTGGAACCCGATAACGACCTGTCCGCTCACGAGCGGGCTCAAATTTACGTTGTCCCGGTCGGGAACTATAATTTTCATCGGGTTAATGACGTACCCGAGGGCGTTCAAAAATCCGCTGTCGCTCGAAGCAAGCAAATTAGACGTCTCTTCGAGAATGATTCCCGCGGGAACGCCTATCCCCGGTGTGATGACGAGGTCGTGGATCGAGGGCGATTGTATTACTCCCTCTATCGTATATTCGAACAGCGTGCTCTGGACGACTGAGCCGAATGCAGACGTGAAACGGTCGTAGCCCTTGGACCTGTAGTAGAGATAGGTATAGGCCCCGAATGCGGGATGGGCGATCCAGTTCGTTTTGAACCTGTCTCCGTCCTTCCACTCGAAATCCCCCCTCCTCTTTCCGTCGTTCTGGAACCCGAGGGTGTTTTTCCACCACCGGAGCGGATTTATTATCATTTGCTCCTCTTTTCTGTTTATATCCACCATGTTTACCTGGGCTAGGCGTATAAGCCAGATGGTGAAATAAACATTGCGCGTGTTTTGAACAAAATCCCCAAAGTCCGCGAGCGACTTCCTCTCCGCTTCTTTTTCGAGAACGATATCCGGCTTGTTCTCCTTCGTTAAATCGACGAATACCGAGTCGTTCAAGGGGGTTATGGGCAGCAGCGTCTCGTTGCCGTCAATTGTTCCCGTGTGCCCGGAGTCGATATTGAATATTATCAGCAGGAACTGGAAAAATAAAAAGAACCTTAGAAAAACCGGTATTTTAAGGTGATTCGGCATATATGCCCCCTCATTTTAATAATAGCACTTCGGAGGAAGATTTGGTAGCGATTATTTGGTTTAAAAATTCTCCATTTTTATTTGAGATTTAACATAATTTTGATTAAAATGTCTTGACTTAGCAACCAAAATAATGTAATTATCTCAGGTATAAGTTTCATTACAATCAGGAGGAGCTTAATGGAAAGGCTGTTGTTGCGTGCTTTAAGTATTTGTTTTGTACTTGCGTTGGTGCTTGCGATTGGTTGCGGATCGAATCTGGATAAAGAAATGGCCGATGCAGAGGCTGCCTTACAGGCGGCAAAGGATGCAGGCGCTGAAGGCCTGCCGGAATATCAGGCCGCCGAAGAACTGATTGAGAAAGCGAAGGAAATGATGGCCGCAGGAAACAAGGACGCCGCCCGCCAGCTTCTGGAAGAAGCCAGGTTCAAAGCCATAGAAGCCGAAGGGAAGGCGAAAAGCCAGGCTTATGCCCAGACAGCGGATGAAGGGAGCCTGCAGGATTTGAGTCCGGCCGGATCGCAATACGGGATGGTCGACATATTCTTCGATTATGACCAATCGGCCGTACGAATTGACGCCAAGCCGATGCTTGACCAAAATGCAAGTATAATTAGGAATAGCGGAGACAAGTTTCAGGTCGTAGTAATAGAAGGTTATTGCGACGTAAGGGGCACGGAGGAATATAATCTGGCTCTGGGCCAAAGGAGAGCCGAATCTGTATCGAATTATCTGGTTGGGCTCGGAATTTCGCCTTCCAAGGTGCAGCCTATAAGCAAAGGAGAGACCGAACAGTTCGCAGTGGGTACGAGTGAATATGATTACCAGCAGAACAGAAGGGCGCATTTTGTGCCGGCGGTTGGTTCTCCAAGTTTTTAGGTATGACCTATGCAAGCGAAAGCAATTAATATTATGGTGGCGGTGATTTCTATTATGTCTTTAGGTTGTGTGGCTACTCAGAGCGATGTCAGCAGCGTTTACGCCCGTCAGACCAGGCTTGAAGCCAAGGTGGAGAGGCTGTCAAACGAGGTTAAAACGATGGACCAGACAGAATCGGCCACCACGGGTACGGACGTAGAGTTGAGGGAAAAGGTTTATCAGCTCGAGGCCAAGATTGCAGAGTTAAACCAGGCTTACTCAAAACTCGACTCGAAGGTCAATCAGCTTACCCTGGGCTCCGCACCGACTGTAACGGAATCCGGCTCCCACACGCAGATGCCGTCCGAAACGGCTTCGGTCAATACAGAAGAGGTTATGTTCAATGAGGGTTATACTGAGTTGAGCGACGGCAATTACGAGGATTCGAGGGCGAAGTTCAAGGAATACCTGTCCAGATACCCCAAATCCGCGAAAGCCAATGACGCAACCTACTGGATCGCCGAATCCTATTACAGGGAAGGGCAGTTCGAAGAATCGATACTCGAATATCAGAGGTTCATAGATACGTATCCCAAGGACCAAAGGGTGCCCCTTGCGTACTTAAAACAGGGCATGTCTTTAGTCGAAATCGGCAAGCAGGAAGAGGCCAAATTGTTCTTCCAGACGCTGATAGATAAGTATCCGAATTCTGATGAAGCTAAGACGGCAAAAGAAAAAATTTCGGAACTTGCAGTTGAGCGTTAAACTGTTTATTATTATGTACTCGTTAAGTACTCAAAAAACTCTTAAAGGAGGTGCAGTAGAATGAAAAGGGATAAGCAAATCCTGTTTTTGGGCCTACCCTTGTTAGTTGTTGCATTGCTCTATCTGGCTAGCTGCGCGACACCCCCGCCGACGAAAGAGCTGGCAGCTGCTGAATCGGCTACAGCTGAAGCGAAAGCTACTTGTGAGCAATGTAAGCAGCGTGTATGCGGTGACGATCCGACAAGAGGCGATTATTGTGGAGCCCCTTGTCAGTACCACCACCCCCGCCGCCTCCGCCACCACCGCCACCGGCACCCGAACTCAAAGATATATTCTTTGACTTCGATAAGTACAACATAAGGCCGGATGCTGCAGCGGTGCTCGAAGAAAACGCGGCGACCTTACAGGCAGATGCTAATCTGACTGTATTGATTGAAGGGTATGCGGACATCAGGGGTACACCTGCATACAACCTGAAGCTTGCTCAGAGAAGGGCCGACTCAACGAAGGCGTTTCTCGTCCAGCTGGGTATCGACCCGGCCAGGGTAACGACTGCAAGCGGCGGTGAAACAACACAGTTCGGTGCGGGAACGACCGAAGAAGCCTATCAGCTTAACAGAAGGGCTCACTTCGTAGTAACATCGCCGACTGCGAAAGTAGGTGCGAGACTTATATTTCAGTACGCCAACTAAAATATAAGTTTGACCTGATCGCTTGAATATAAGAGATTTCTCATGGTTCAGGGTAACCGGAACCATGAGGTTAAATTCCGGAGAGAAACCCCGATACGGGGTTTCTCTCTTTTTTTTATCCGGCGTATGCTTCCATAGTCCATAATTACTTGACACCCCGGGATAATCCATGTTTACTACAGGCTGTTTTTGATCCCCACTCCTGTTTGCGGAAATGAAACCCCGACTCACAAAATCGAAGAAACTGTATAAAACCGCCGAACAACTTATGCCTGGCGGCGTTAACAGCCCCGTTAGGTCATTCAAAGCCGTATCGGGCACGCCTGTCTTTATATCCAGGGGCAAGGGCCAATATATTTACGACGTAGACGGGAATAAATACACGGATTACATGTCCTCCTGGGGACCGCTGATCCTGGGCCATGCGGCGCCCGTGGTGGTTAGAGCGGTCAAGAAGGCGGCTGAGAAGGGCACCAGCTACGGCGCTCCGTGCGAGGGTGAGGTAGAGTTAGCCAAGCTTATCGTTAAAGCATTTCCTTCTATAGACATGGTCAGGATGACGAGCTCGGGCACCGAAGCCACCATGAGCGGTGTGCGCCTTGCGAGAGCCTATACGAAGAGGGACTACATAGTTAAGTTCGAGGGATGTTACCACGGGCATGCCGATTACCTTCTCGTTCAGGCCGGATCCGGGGCGACTACGTTCGGAACGCCGAGCAGCCCGGGTGTCCCCGAATCGTTCACTGAAAAGACGTTACTGGCGAATTATAACGATCTCGACTCGGTGAGTGGGCTGTATGATAAATACCGTGACAAGATAGCAGCCGTGATCATTGAGCCCGTGGCTGCCAACATGGGGGTAGTCCCCCCCTCGGACGGCTTTTTGGAAGGTCTCCGGGAGATTACAAGCGGTTCGGGTTCACTCCTCATTTTCGACGAGGTGATAACGGGGTTCAGGCTCGGCATGGGCGGGGCCCAGCGTAAATACGGGGTAACACCTGACATCACCTGTCTCGGGAAAATAATAGGAGGAGGGCTCCCGGTGGGGGCGTTCGGCGGAAAGAAGGAAATAATGAGCAGGGTAGCCCCTTTGGGCCCCATGTACCAGGCGGGGACACTCTCCGGGAATCCTCTCGCAATGGCCGCCGGGCTCGCAACCCTCAGGAAGCTAAAAGAACCGGGGAATTATAAGAAACTTAGGGCGCTCTCCCGGAATATGGTCGAAGGTATAAAGGAAATAATAAAAAAGGTCGGTATTAAGGCTGCCGTTAATTCGGTGGATTCCATGTTTACGCTTTTTTTTACGGAGACGAATCCGGTGGATTACAGGACGGTGCTCAAAAGCGATACAATAAAGTATTCGAAATTTTTTGAAAATTTGCTCAGGGCTGGTATTATGTTTCCGCCTTCTCAGTTTGAGGCGGTTTTCCTTTCGCTGGCCCATACTGAAAGGGACGTCGATCGTACGCTTGACGCCGTGTATAAAGCTCTTAAGGCGGTTTGAGATTATGGGGGGGACGTACCGTTAAAAGTGACGGAAAATATAAATGGCTGATGTTTATCGCCATCGGGTTCGAACTCGGGTTTTCGGTCATAGCCGGGATACTGCTCGGACACTACGTCGATAAACTGGTCGGAACCAAGACCCCATGGTTCACGATGTTAGGCTTATTAGCCGGGGGTTTCGCGGGGTTCAATATTTTATTGAGGATGATAAAACGGGTAAATGACGGAAAGGACAGCGAGTCTAATTAATATACCGAGCATAGGACGGGTAGAAAGAAGCGGATTGGCTGTAACTGCAATTTTAATGGTCGTCTGCTATTTCGTCGGCTCAAGAGAGCTCGCGGTAGGTACCGCTGCGGGAGGGATCCTGTTTACCGCAAATTTCATAGCGATAAGGTT
>JAHKKQ010000178.1 GCA_020027805.1 Candidatus Dadabacteria bacterium | reverse complement strand
GGATTTACTCGACATATCTAATCTCCTTTACCTGATTACATAACCTGCAATCGAATACATAACCTGCCGGAATTGAATTCGTGACCCGCCGCAAATTATATCCCAAGCCCGCCGTCCCCCCGGATTGCTGCCCCCCCCTGTCATTTAACTAAATCCGGCACCTTATGTCAATATGGTTTTACGCGGCGCCGGTCTCGTACGGTCACACCTGACCCATTCAATCAATGGCGCATCCTGGGCAGGGTCACGCCGTACCCGGCCTGGGGTATGGGCCTCGTGTCGCCGTACTTCTTGGCGAGGGTTTCCAGGAACTCGTCCGTATGGTCGGCGCAGAAATAGTATGTGAAATGGTCGCGCGTCCCCTGGAGCGTCACAGTCACGAGCTCGTAGTGCGTGATGCAGAGGTCCTTGCCGCACAGGCCGCACGTCTTTATCGCGTCCCTGTTGCCCTCCCTCTCGCACCTCTCCCCGCTCTCGTCCGCGTGGTCGCACTGAAAAAGCTCTTTCGTTATCAGCTTAATAGACATACGTCACCCCTTGCATATACAAGTAGAAAACCCTGTTCCATTAATTAAAGTAAATCGGGAGGGATAAGTCAACATATTTTATGTAATTTCGAGGCTGCTTGAAAACTCCCCGCGGGTTATGTATAAATTCTATAATGATTACACCACAGGAAAGCCTGTTCGGGGCCATCAAATATTTCCAGACACGGTTCACGGGGCGCCCCAAGCTCGTAAACCTCGAAATCACCAAGCTCTGCAACGCAAAGTGTGATTTCTGCGACTACTGGCAGACGAGGCACGAGGAGCGAATCTACGATTACAGGCCGGTCATAAAGCTGATAAACCCCCTCGTGGTGGTCATCACCGGCGGCGAGCCCATGCTGAGAAAGGACCTGCCCGATATAGTCAGGCAGGTGAAGGAGTCGTCCTATTTTATATTCACGTCGATGGTCACGAAGGGAGACCTTCTCACGGTCGATAAGGCGAAGGAGCTATACGACGCCGGGATAAACCAGATAGCGATATCTCTCGATTTCCCCGGGAAGACGCACGACACCTATAGAGGGGTGCCCGGCCTCTGGGACCACCTCTCTGAACTGCTTCCCGTGCTCGGAAAGAGGTTCCCCAAGGGGAAGGTGACGCTCAATACTATTATCATGGAAGACAACATCGACTCCATACCGGAGCTCGCGGCGAAGGCGAGGGAGTGGGGGATAGGGATCTCGTTCAGCTCGTACTCGGTGATGAAGACGAACAACGAGACCCATTTCGTGCATCCGAAAGAGCTCGAAAGGGTGAAGAATCTCGTAGCCGAGCTAATAAGGCTCAGGAAGACGTGGAAGGGGACGATATTATCGACAGAGTATTACCTGAAAGAGATACCGAGGTATTTCGAGACGGGCGGGATACCGGGATGCACGGCCGGGATAAGCCACATACAGGTCACGCCGTCCGGGCATTTGAAACGGTGCTCCGAGATGCCCATTACCACTCACTACTCCGAATATTCCCCCAAGCTCTACGAAGAGACCAAATGCACCGCGTGCTGGTACGCGTGCCGCGGGGAGACCCAGACACCCGCAAGCATCAGACGCGCGCTCGAGTACATGGGCGTGTGGGTTTGAGCCCTACTGCCATTTATTCATTTTGATCATGCTTTTTTTCTGTCACCCTGAACTCGTTTCAGGGCCTCGTCCTTTAATAACCGTTCGTTCTGCTGGTCCGGCGTAGCCTCGGCGAAGCCGGAAGCTTGTCGAATGACATGAGGACGTCGAAATTGTCCCCTCGAACCTCATCCGACATATCCGACAGATCCGCAGGGGTATATAGCCGGAGATTTGTCGGATCTGTCGCATCCGTGTAACATCTAGTAATTATTTGTATTATTAATAGTAAAATCACGTAAAGGCGAGATTGCATAAAGAGGTTGTCGGAAGATCAGGATGGCCTTAAATCACCCCTTCACGCGCCAGATCGTGCCTTCGGACTTGTCTTCGAGGAGTATGCCCCGCGAGCTCAACTCTTCCCTTATTTCGTCGGCGCGCTTCCAGTTCTTTTCCGCTCTCGCGGAGTTCCTTTCCTTAATAAGCTCCTCGATCTCGTCTTCGGTGATACCGGCTGATTTTTTCTGGAGCTTTATTGTCTGGAGGTATTCTTCGGGCTCGTACTCGAGTATGCCGAGGGTCTTCCCGAAGAGGTCGATCTCCCTGAGCGCACCATCGAGCGCAGGGGTCCATCCCCTGGAGTCTATCGACCTGTTCACGGCGCGGGTGAGCTCGAAGAGGTTTCCTATCGCGTCAGCCGTGTTGAAATCGTCGCACATGGTCTCTACCCACTTACGGCCGAAAGAGGCCGCGGCGCCCGCGAGCTCGGTGTCGTCCGGGCTTCCGTCCTTTCTCTGGTCCTTCGCACGCTTGAGGGTGATGTAGAGCCTTTCGAGGGCGGCTTCTGACTCGTCCATAGTCGTGTCGGAAAAGTCTGCCGGGTTTAAGTACTGGTGCGAGAGGAAGAAGAGCCTTATCGCCTCCCTGTTCCACATGGCGACGGCGTCCCGGACGTTAAGAATGTTCCCGATGGATTTCGACATCTTCTCACGGTTTATCTGTATGAGGCCGTTATGGACCCAGTATCTGGCGAACTCCTTTCCCGTGGCCGCTTCCGACTGCGCGATTTCGTTTTCATGGTGGGGGAATATGAGGTCCTTCCCGCCCCCGTGTATGTCGAAGCTCGGCCCGAGATACTTCATGCTCATGGTCGAGCACTCTATGTGCCATCCGGGGCGGCCTTTGCCCCAGGGGCTTTCCCAGAAAGGCTCTCCCGGCTTCGCCCCCTTCCACAGAGCGAAGTCGAGCGGGTCTTCTTTTTTTTCGTTGATGTCTATCCTCGTCCCCGCGAGCATGTCGTCGGGGTCCCTCTTGGAGAGCTTGCCGTAGCCTTTGAACTTCTTGACCGAGAAGAAGACGTCGTCCCCCGACTGATAGGCGTAGCCGTTGTCGATAATCCTTTCTATAAGGTCGATTATTTCGGGGACGTGCTCGGTGACCTTGGGCTCGACAGTCGGCCTCTTAACGCCTATGGAGGCCATGTCGTCCCTGTATTCCTGTATGTATTTTTCCGATATCTCGTGAGCGGGGATGCCCGTCTCGTTCGCCCTGTTGATTATCTTGTCGTCTATGTCGGTGAAGTTCCTGACGTATGTAACCTCGTAGCCGACGTAAGAGAGGAACCTCTCGATGACGTCGAACGTGACTGCCGCCCTCGCGTGTCCGAGGTGGGCGGAGTCGTACACGGTCGGGCCGCAGACATACATCTTTATCTTGTTTTTCTCGTGCGGAACGAGCTCTTCATTCTTTTGAGTGAGGGTGTTGTAGAGGGTAATTTTCTTTTCCATTATGTATTACCGAATGCGGGCTAAGTGTTGCTTATCGGGATTTATTGCTAGATGAGGTCCTCCCCTCCGTCGACCTTGATTACGTTTCCCGTGAGCCAGTGCGTGCCCGCGACCGAGAGGGCGGCAATTGCCTGGGCCACGTCTGACGTTGTCGTGAGCCTGCCCGCCGGGTTTACGGCTATTGCGTGCTTAATTATTTCCTCGCTGCCTGGGATCTTGCTGAGGGCGGGCGTCTCGGTAACCCCCGCCTGTATCGCGTTCGCCGTGATCTTGTGTTTGGCGAGCTCGACCGATAGCTGACGGATGTGGGACTCGAGGGCCGCTTTCGACGCCGATACGGGGCCGTACGTGGGCCACACCCTGTGGCTCCCGGCGCTCGTCATCGCGAACACCCTGCCGCCCCTGACCATCATCTTCCTTGAGACTATATCCTGAGTCCAGTAGACGAGGGAGTGAGCCATTACGTCGAGGGTCATGTCCATGTTCTTGTTCGATACCCTGTCCTTTTCGGATTCCGCGATATACGGTTTAAGTGTTCCGAAGGCGAGGGAGTGGATGAGCACCTTTATCCCCGAGGGGTTTCCGTGCTCGTCCAGTATCTGCTCTATTTCGCCGAGCGTCCCGGAGCGCTGCTCCGGGTCTGCCGCGTTTATGTTGAAGAAGGCCGCCGCTCTCCCCTTTTCCTTTATCTTCTCTTTTATTTCCTCGACCTTGGGCATAGTGGATTTCCTGTCGAGGTGGACGCCGAAGATGTTCATTCCGTGCGATGCCAATTCGAGCGCCGCCGCCTCGCCGAAACCGCTCGATGCCCCGAGAATTAGTGCCCAGCTGTTCTCTAACCCGTGTCCCATGCCCTGTAAATCCCCCTTGTCGGTGATTTGATCCTTTAAATTTGCAGTAGAGATATTACGTACTCTGGGCGGAATTTCAAGGCGGCGGGGTGGGAGAAAGTCTTGGGCCGTCACCGCGAGGGATCGGAGCGACTGTAGCGATCTCGCTTATTCATGGGATTGCTTCGTCTTGCCCACAACGACAAAGGAAAATGCACATATTATTTTCTTCTTTTCCTTGATGAAAAGCACACATAGTGTGTTTTATGAAAGGACATTACAGAATTGTGCTAAAAATCTCATGTACTCGCTAAATCTT
>JAHKKQ010000177.1 GCA_020027805.1 Candidatus Dadabacteria bacterium | reverse complement strand
CCGTACACCACAGCGTCGAGAAACTCTGGTTCTTCAACACCGGGAGGTTCCATTTCGTGGATACTCTCTGCAGCCTCCTGTTCAGCATCCCACTGCTCTTTATAATGGGTGTGCCGGGGGATGTGTTTATATACTTCAGCTCGATCACCGCGTTCGTCGGCCTGCTCACCCATTGCAACGTATATATGCACGGGGGGATTCTGAACTATATTTTCATCACCCCCAACGTACACAGGTGGCACCACTCCAGGAAAATAGAGGAAGGGAATAACAATTACGGAGAGAATCTCGTAATGTTCGATATCCTTTTCGGGACATACTACCATCCCAAGGACCGTCATGTAGGACCGCTGGGCATTAAAGAAGAAATGCCCAAGGCGTTCCTCAGCCAGCTGGCGGCGCCGTTTGTCTGGCATAAATACCGGAATAAACGATAAGCCCGGCTTTAAATTACTTCTTTCTCGTATAAACGATTTCCATCATACGGGCTTCTTTGCCGTCTTTGCCGGCGGCGAACATCTCATACGTATATTTATCCGGACCCAGGATAGTCGTTACGCCGCGGAACGATTTTTCTCCCCCTTCCTGAGGGCACGAAAATGAACCCTTTTCCGTAAATGATTTAGTGGCAGGGTGATAAGTGCCGGCGCTCGACATCATTCCTGTCCCCATGTTATCTATCCAGATGCCGCTGTATTCTTTCGTCATATTGTCGTAGCCCATAATTCCCATGCCCAGGAACTCCTGGCCCATTGCGGTGCCTTTGGCTGTCTGCTCGAGGAACCGGCCTCCCAATATCCACTTTACCTCGCTCGCTCCCGTTGATTTTTGAGGCTGGGATTCCGGGGTTTCCCACCAGGTGACCGTATAATCCCAGGTGCCGACGAGCGGCTCGAGGGCTTTATGGCCTTCGCCGGGTGTGGAATATTCCTGCCACTTGGCCATCATCTCCTGCTGCGCTTTACTCATTGCATCCGTTTTGGCGGGCTCTGTATTATCCTGTGCCAGTACTTTCGCGGCTCCCGCTCCCGCGATTATGCAAATAGCAAAAATCACAACTATTACTGATTTCACGATGATATTGTTCCTGATCATTCTGTATAGCCTCCTATGTGTTGAGTTACACATAAAATACTAACCGATTTGCCGGCCGGAACAAAAGTTTTTTCGGTGTACTGCGGGAGGTTGAGGTCCGGGGTTAATAGTGATGAGCCGAGAACAGTTTCGGATATTCCTGTTACGGGTGCCGATTCCGGACATCACGGCCCGGCGGATCAATGCAGCTCCGGGTCCCTGTCATTCTTTTTATCCGCCTGCTTGATTTCCTCGAATTCCTCACTGACCTGGTCCATTGTTTTGAATTCGTAGTTGCCCCATTCGATGGCTTCTGCTCCGAATCCAAGAAGAAACTCGCCCGAGTCGTCGATCAGGTTAACTACCTGCTCCGGGCCCGAGTGCTCGAGCAGGCCGGGCATGCTCCCTTCTTCCATAAGCAGCGTGCCGTCCTTTTCCATGTAGAATTTAAATCCCATCTCGGAGCCGTAATAAACGGACAGATAAACCGTGCCGTCCTCCCTCGTCCCTATTACAATGACGGAATCCTGGGAAGAGAATCTCAGCTGCAGGTTATTTTCCCTGTAGTAGAACTCCTTGTCCGCAAGCTTAACGAGCTCCTCTATCGACTGTATTAATTTCGGTACTTTCATGTTCGGCATATTAAGTATAACGAACACAAGCGTAAATATCCCGAACCGGTCACCGGGCCGCAGGCGGCTCAGGTATATGTGAACAAATATTATTCTTCCGGCCGTCTCCTTGCATAAGTTTCGCTCTATACTATTATCTTTGCTTGATAGGCGCGGGTTTTTAAGCGGGAAGGATATGGCGGACACATCTGACACAATTTCCATAATCCCCATAAGGGGCATCCCGGAAATAATGCCCGGAGACGACCTCGTGAAGATCGTATCCCGGGCGGTAAAAGACCGGGGGCTTTCGATCTTGGACGGGGATATAGTCGTTTTCGCGCAGAAGATAATATCCAAGGCTGAGAACCGCATAGTTAAGTTGAGCGAAGTGGAGCCGTCGCCCTATGCCCTGACACTATCCAGGGAAGTGAGCAAGGACCCCCGGCTGGTCGAAGTAATACTCAGCGAAACAACGAAAATCATAAGGATGGATCAGCGGAAGCCGGAAAAGGGCAGGCTTATAGTGGAGACCCGGGGCGGGGTTATATCGGCGAACGCGGGCGTAGACGCTTCGAACGTGTCGGGAGGGGACTCAGTGACTCTCCTGCCCCTGGATTCGGACCTGTCTGCGGAAAACCTCGTACGGGGGTTTAAAAGTGCGTCCGGCGTGGAGATTGCGGTCATTATCACGGATACGGTCGGAAGGCCGTGGAGGGAGGGGCTGGTGGATATAGCGATAGGCTGCTCGGGAATTAAGCCGCTCAGGGATTACAGGGGCAGGGAGGATTCGAAGGGGCTCGTCCTGAGCGCGACAGTAATGGCCGTCGCCGACGAGATAGCTTCTGCTGCCGGGCTCGTCATGGAAAAAGCGGATTCGGTGCCCGTTGTAATTGTCCGGGGGTACGGATTTGAGAAGGGGGGCGGGGGCGCGAGGGAGATGATAAGGAATCCGGAAGACGATCTCTTTCGTTGAGTGTGCGTATATGCTCAGAGCCGGGAGAGGCGCTGCCGGAGAGACGGCCTGCATGAAAGTCCCTGACACGGCTTCGATAACAATGCATGCCCGGGTGATATAATTTAGTCAGCTTATGGAATTAATATCCAAACTAATATCCAACAGGCCGCTATCGGCTCTCATTCTGTTTCTCGTTTCCTTTGCCCTCTACTCGCCCTCGCTCAAAAGCGACTTCGTCTGGGACGACGTCGAGGTAATAACAAAGAGCAATGTATCGTTCGACGCTTCGTATGTAACCGATGTCGTCATAACCGATGTCTATAAGAATAAGAACGCGAGCTACTACCGTCCGGCGATATACGCATCGTTAGTGGCGGACCAGGGGGTATGGGGGGTATCTTCGTTCGGGTTCCATCTCACTAATCTGCTGCTTAATTCTCTATCGGTCGTGCTTTTCTATTTCATGGCCCTTCTTGTGCTCGGCGGGTTCCGAGTGAGCGGAAGGGAAGCCTGCGCGTTCCTTTCCTCGGTACTCTTTGCGCTTCACCCCATGCACGTGGAATCGGTATCGTGGGTGGCGGGAAGGTCGGACGTGCTCTGCGCCCTGTTTCTTTTTCTTGCATTCATCTTTCACATGCTTTCCTCTAGGAATCTATGGCTCCTCGGGGTTGCAGCGCTCGGGTTTTCCCTCTCCCTAATGTCGAAGGAGGTTGCGGTCGTATTCCCGCTGCTTGCGGGCGTCTTCGACCTCCTGAGCAGGCGGTTCCCGGATCGGAGGAATATAATCAGATACGGGGTCTATCTCCTGATTCTGCTCCTCTATTTTTACCTGAGGAGCAGGGCGTTCGTAAATATCCCCCAAGTGACGGAGGAGGCAGCCGGTGATGGGCTCGGAAGCGTCCCGGGCGGGAGTGTGAGCATATCGGCCGTGTCACGGTATCTGGACCTCTTAGAGGTCCTGCTCGGCTCTTACCTCTTTTACCTGAATAAACTGCTGCTTCCCTTCGATTTCAATGCGTTTATCACGAAAGTTCCGATGGAAGCCGTGCATCTCATCTCCTCCCGTATTATTATGGCTGCGCTTGCAGTATTGGTTTTTATATCGGTGAGGAAGAAAGAGAACGTCACGGCTTTCGGGATATTGTGGATATTGATTACACTCGGGCCCTCGGCGCTCATAGCGGTATTCTCAATAGCTTCCACCCCCCTCGCCGAGCGTTACCTCTATATCCCCTCAGCCGGGTTCTGCCTCGTCATCGGGAATATAATAATAGAAGCCGGAAAAAGGGCGCGCCTGAGAAAAGCCGCCTGGGGGTTCGGGATCGTGCTAATTGCGACGTATGCGTTCGCTTCATACGAGAGACAGGCGGTCTGGAAAGACGACCTCTCGCTCTGGAGGAACGCGACTCTCAGCTCACCCTACCACCCGCTGCCTCATTCTAACTACGGGCTCGCATTATCGAATAACGGTGAGCTTGACGAGGCGATAAGAGAGTTCAATATCGCGCTTTCTCCCGAGATGAAAGACAGCCCGAGGGGCCTCGCGATTACGGCGAACAATCTGGCGCTCGTTTATCTGGACAAGGGAGAGTACGAGAGGGCCGAAATGTGGTTTCGGAGGGCGCTTGAATACGATCCGGGCTACGGTAAGACATATTACCACCTGGGTCTTATATATTATATAAACGGCGAGCTGACTGATTCGGCCGACAGCTATCTTGAGGCTGAACGGTATGTAAAAGAAGCGTTGAAGCGTTATAAATACTATGGAAGAGCGAACCTGCTTCTCGCGAAGATATACCTGAAAACAGGCCATGCGCACGAAGCCGTAAAAGAGGCCCGGGCCGCTATCGATATCGGCCTCCCGGAAAATTTACTCAAGAAAGCCCGCGATATTCTTGAAATAGATGATGGCGGTAGTTA
>JAHKKQ010000176.1 GCA_020027805.1 Candidatus Dadabacteria bacterium | reverse complement strand
AACTCGACTACATCGACCGAGCCGCTGTCTGTGGACGCCTCCAGGAACGCGGGGTCGATTATATCTTCACCGCTTATCAGAATATCTACGAATGCAATCCCGCGGTCGTCTGTGAGGGTCTCGAACGGTGAATCGACGAATGCCCCCATGCTGAACCACTCTTGTAACGGCGTGAGCGCGCATCTCTTCGGCGTGCAGGCATCATCGTTGACCAGCTGTACAGCCCTGGCGTCAGGCACGTTGTCGCCGTTCGTATCTACTACATTATCATTTCCTCCCGCGAACGATGCTATCCATATGACCCTCACACTGTTCAAGGGTTCCCCTTCAGGACCGAGGACTATGGCTTGCACGAGAAGCGTGGTCAGTCCGTTGTCGGGTATAAACACGTCTCCCGGAGGGTCGAGTATCTCGACCGTAGACCCGAACGGCGCGAAAGGCGGGTTTGCCCCACCGCAGCTTACTGCGATCACTCCGGCCGTCAGCATTAACGCTATGATTGAGGGGAATAATAGTTTCCCCGTGAGTTTCCTGTTCATTACATCATCCTCCTCTTTATATATTTCAACTCGTTCTTACCTTACAATCCTCGGAGTGATAAATACCAATAGCTCTCTCCTCTCATCGGTCGTTCTATTGCTCTGGAAGAGCCAGCCTAGCAGCGGAAGTCTCGAAAACCAGGGCAGGCTGTTATTTCTTTCGTCGACTGCGCGCGTAAATATTCCGCCTATCACTATCGTCTCGCCGTCGCCTGCGAGGACCTGGGTAGTCGCCTCGTTCCTCCTGATGCTGGGCTGTCCACCCGCCCCGGTCAGGGCACGGTCGGGCGAATTGTCTGTCACGACGATATTCATCATCACCCTGTTATCATTAGTCACCTGCGGCGTAACCTCGAGGCTCAGCGTGGCGTCCACGAACTGAGTCTGCGTACCGGCGGCGGATACGCTCAGGAACGGTATCGATACGCCCTGCTCGATCCTCGCGGGCGTATTCTCGAGCGTCAGCACTTTGGGCGACGATAGTATCCTGCCGTCCCCTCTCTGCTCGAGAGCAGAGAGCCTGAGGTCGAGGTCGTATGCCCCGGTCAGACTGCCTAATACGATCCCAAGGACACCGCCTGAGCCCGCACCGGCCGCCGCGGGAAGGTCGATTATGAAATTATCGCCGGTCGTTCCGAAGGGGCTCCCAATCGTGGAGCCGCCTATTGCTACGCTCGACGGGAAAGTAGCGCCCGTGGGGTTACCCGTGGCCGCGGAGGCTTCGTAATCGAAACCCCACTGAATTCCGAGGTCGCGGGTGAAATTAAGGGTTGCCTGAACTATCCGGGACTCTATCAATACCTGGGGAGTCCTCGTATCGAGGTCCCCTACGAGGTTCTCGATCTGGGCGACTCTGACACCCGTATCATTAATTAGCAGGCTGTTAGTACGTATATCGACCCTCAGTTCCCCCCTATCGCTCAATAACGGGTCTACGAGCGGTATGAGCTCTTCAGCCGTTGCATAGTTGACGAATACCTGTTTTGTGATGAGAGGCTCCAGCTCCTCACTGGTTTCCGCGGCCTTCTTTACCGCCTTCTGCCTCGCCTGAAGCGTGCCCAGCGGCGCGACCCTCAACACATTCCCGTCTATGAATGCGCCCAGCCCGGCGTCCTCGAGAATCACGTCGAGCGCCTGGTCCCAAGGGACGTTCGTCAGCTTGAGCGTGACCGTGCCCGCCACGTTCCTGGAAATTATCATGTTCAATCCGCTTATATCGGATATTATTCTGAGCACATCCCTGATATCCGCGTCTTTAAAATCAAATGAAACGAGCTGGCCTTTGTACGTCTTCGTCGCGCCCGGTATGGAGGTAAGTCTGAAGTCGAAGGCGTAGAGATCCTCGGGTTTCACTGCGACCTCTACTTCTCCCTTATCCGCTTGTATTTTCAGCTGTTCCCGCGTTTCCCCGAAATTGAGCGTAACGACGTTGCCGTTCTGTCCGATTTCCACTGGCACGTCGTCTTCCTTGAGCTCTATCACCATTATCACGTCGTTCGGCTTGATCGGGTCCCTGAAGGAGGATATGAAGTTAATCGGGCTGTCGAAATCACTGACGTCCCGCGAAACCTGAAACTTGTCGGCGAGTATCACGTCCATGATCTTGAGTGTGACCTTCCTGTCCTCGTCCGTCAGTCTTTCATACTGAACAGACGAAGCCGTCCCTATGCTCACTATCCCCATTCCCTGCTGAACCTCGAAACCGATACTCTCGATGTGATTATATTCATCGGAAGGGTTCGGCATATTGGCAGTAGTATTCCGGGGCACGGCGGTCGTACCGGTTACGGCCTGTGCGAACAGGACAGGCGAAGCTTTATTTACCGCCGCAATGCCGGCAATTCCCCGCGTTTCCGCCGGCGGGTCATTATTGTAATCGATTTGCTGTGGCTGCCCGCTGTGAGCCCGGAGGCCCGGATACAGGACACAGGTTACGAGCACGATTGATATTATCAGGAATCTCATTAGTCCATCCTCCTTAACTTAATCATCCTCCTGAATACGATTTCCCCTATTCATCATTCTGATACGCCAGTACAGACTGCTTCATTTCGATTTTTACTTCTCCGTACACATTCTCAAGTTTCGTTCTTTCCTGCACTAGAATGCCGTTCTGCCTGACTTGGAGTATCTCCCCGTCGCTGCTCCCTATCTTGTCGCCCACGCCCAGGAAATACGTATTCGCCTCGGGGTCTACGATCATAGCCTGGGGCTTCCCGCCGATCCATACGATCCCGACTATTCTGAACTGGTTCAAGGGAAATCTTTGAATGGGCGGACGCAGCACGACCGAAGGCGAAGAGGGGGTATCAACCAGCTTGATAAAGGGCTTGAAGGGGTCGCGCATCCCGGTCGAATCATACGGCAGTTTTTCCTCCCTGGTCGTCAGGGGTTCGTCTTTCCCCGGCTGTGCCGGGCTTGTTGTATCAGCACCTTCTTCAGCGGGCTTGGGAGCCGCGGCCGGGCCTTCTTCCCCCGTCACCCGCTCGGCCCTCTCCTCCGGCGTCTCGAGCTTATTCTCCCTGGCGTCTTTAATCACCTGTAATCCCTGTGACAGGGTGCTATCGGCAGGGACCTCTGCTTCCTGCGCGCTTACTGCCCGCAGAGGCGAGAGGACAAAAAGTAAGACCAGGAATAATCGAATTAGTCCGGTCATTGCTCTATCAACTCGCAGTGCATTCGTTGACACTTTCATTTCTTTCGTTTCTTTCCCTTGATCTTTTTGTTGTCGTCGGGCTTGGCCTCTTGCTCCGGCAGAAGCCTGAACGTAACGACGTCAAACTTAACGTTGAGGATCACAGTACCCCCGCGGATGTTGTTACGAGTGAGCTGAAGGTCCCTCACGTTCACTATCCTCGGCAGCCTCGATATACGGTCGAAGAAATCGGCAAGGTTAAAGTAAGTGCCGATAACTTCCATCTGTATAGGGATCTCGGCGTAGATCTCTTTCGTGACCTGGGGCTTCGGAGCAAAAATTATCGATTCGAGGTTCGAAGCGGCTATCTCGGAATAAACGCCGTCGATCAGTGCCGGTATCTCCTTATCCTTGGGCAGCTTGCGAGCGACGAGCTGGAATTCCTTCTCAAGTCTCTTGTATTCCTTTTCGAACTTGGGAAGCTCCGCCGCGACCGCCTCGTATTCCCTGATCTTTATCTCGTGCTGTCTCAGTTTGTTTTCGGCGTTCTGAAGCTCCTCGTGCCTGGGCGACCAGAAGAAATACCAGTAGACGACAGATATCACCGCCACAATGATTAGCAGGACGCCGGCTTTTACATGAAGGGGCTGCTCGTTCAGTTTTTCGGAATATTCATCCAGGAAAGCCATTATTCCTTCACCGCCTTTTCCGGCTCGGAATTTTTTCCAGGCGCTTTCGGCGCCTGTGTTTTATCCTGAGACCTGGACTTGCCGCTATAATCGAGCTTCGTGTTTATAACGAAAGCTCTCAGGTCGAGCTTGCGCAGCTCGGTTTTCTTTATCACGCCCAGCTCTACGCCGACGAAATACGGAGAGGTCTGGAGGGCCTGCATGAAATCCGCTACCGTGAATTCGCTATCCGCTATGCCTACGAGCTTGGTCTGCGACCCTTTCTCGGTAAATTCGTCAATCCAGGCTTTGTTGGGGACCGCGTGGGAAAGGGCGTCCATCACGTACAAAGGCCCCGTCCGGTTTTTCTCGAGCACGTTGATAATCTCGATTCTCCTGTTGAGCTCGGCGTTCTTGGCTTTGAACTCGTCGACCTTCTTCTTGACGACTTCGAGCTCCTTGATCCGTTTCTCGGCCTTGGCTATTCCCCGGTTAACCTCTTCGATCTTATTCCCCTGCAAAATGTGAATTGCCGCAATAACGGCGAATAAAGCCGCGAGAACGCATATCCCCATAAAGATTTCGCCCGTTCCCCTAACTTCCTTTCTTTCCGGCTCGGGAATAAGGTTTATCCTTATCATTACTTATCCCCCGGCTTTCTGGTGGCGAGGCCCATCACGACGCTCATCTTCGGAGCTATAGCTTCGATATATTCGGGATCGAATTCGTTTTTATCGTAGAAAATATTTCT
>JAHKKQ010000175.1 GCA_020027805.1 Candidatus Dadabacteria bacterium | reverse complement strand
CCTGCCGGTACGGGAGGGGCTGACGAGACTCAAGGAGAGGGGGTCCATCACGAAGATGGACGAGGAGCCCCACGAATTCCACGAGCTTATCAGGCAGGGTTATATCCTCATCGCGCGGAGGGAGCCCGAAAGGATAAAGAGCATAAATGCGGATAGGGATATACCCGCGGTGCATGAGGAGATATGTTCACTCGTGACGGAGCGTCTTTCGCCGCAGTGAATATGACGGATTACACGTCACCCGGTTTCACTTCATGCGTAGACGGAGAGAGATGTTCGAAGGAATAATAGGCCACGATTTTCAAAAAAATATTCTTCTGCGCGCGGCGCGCGATAATCTGGTGTCGCATTCATACCTCTTTGCGGGTCCCGACGGGATAGGCAAGAAGATGGTTGCGGTCGAATTCGCCAAGCTCCTCAACTGCGGGAGGGCCGCGCCCGGTCCGGAGGAAAAGTGCGGATGCGCTTCCTGCAGGAAGATAGAGAAGGGAATACACCCGGACGTAGTACTCATCGAATTTACAGGCGTTAGGAATATCAAAGTCGATCAGGTCCGTGACGAAGTCGAAGAGAGGCTCTATCTAAGGCCTTTCGAAGGCAGGTTTAAGGTCGTGATCGTCGATGAGTCGGAAAGGATGAACCATAGCGCCCAGAGCGCATTTCTAAAGACCCTCGAAGAACCGCCTCCCGACTCCGTGATTATTCTCGTATCCTCGCGTCCGGACTCCCTCCTCCCCACTCTCAGGTCGAGGTGCCAGACGGTCGAATTCAACGCTTTGCCGGATGACCTCGTCGCGGGGGTCCTGAGAGAACGCGCCGGGGTGTCTCCCGAAGAAGCCCTCCTCTCCTCGAGGCTCTCAGGCGGGAGCATAGGTAAGGCCCTCGGGCTCGACGACGGCTTGCTCGAGTGGAGAAGGGAGCTGATCGCCAGGCTCGGAAACATAAGGAAAAATTCGGCTTCCGATATCACAAGCCTATCCGAGCATATTTCGTCCGCCGCATCCCAGGACGAAACAGAAAGGCTCGAGCTCGGTTTCAGGTTTATTATGCTCTGGATTCGCGACCTCGCTCTCGCAAGGATAGGCTCCGACCGTATCACGAACACGGACTTCCTGGAATCGATCAATAACGCCGCCCGGAAATGGGACGTGAACGATTTACTCGAGATGGAGAGACAAGTCGAGAGGGCTTGGTATGATATAGTCCGGGCGAACGCCAATACGAAGCTCGTACTGGATAACCTCTTCTTAAAATTGTCCGTGAATGCCGGTATGAATTGATTTATCGTCATCGCAGGATTTATTGAGCAGGGGAGGGATATTTCCCCCGGAATACGCGGGTTCGGAACGGAGACCGATATAAAAATGTCTAAAGCCTTTTATGTCACTACACCCATTTATTACGTAAACGACGTGCCGCACATAGGGCACGCTTATACGACGATAGCCGCTGACGCGATCGCGAGGTTCAGGAGGCTCAAGGGGGACAAGGTTTTTTTCCTCACGGGCACGGACGAGCACGGACAGAAGATCGAGAGGACTGCCGAGGCTCGCGGTGAGAAACCGATCGAGCTCGCAGACAGGGTCGTCAAGGGGTTCCAGAACCTTTCGCAGGTATTGAATATCACGAACGACGACTTCATAAGGACGACCGAGAAGCGCCATGAGAGGTCCGTAGTTGAGATTTTCAAGAGGATCGAGGATGCGGGCGATATATACCTCGACGAATACGAGGGATGGTACGACGTCAGGAACGAGGCGTTCATAACCGATACGCAGTATGAAGAGATAATGGAGCTCCCGGAGGAGAAAAGGCCCCTGATAGAAAGGGTGAAGGAGGAGAGTTATTTCTTCAGGCTTTCCCGGTATCAGGAGAGGCTTCTCGATCACTACAGACAATTCCCCGGGTTCGTTCAGCCGGGATACAGGATGAACGAGGTCGTCCGCTTCGTCGAGGGGGGCTTGAAAGACTTGAGCGTCAGCCGCACCACTTTTAACTGGGGTATACCAGTACCCGGGAACCCGCGGCATGTCATATACGTGTGGTTCGACGCGCTCACCAACTATATCACCGGCGCCGGTTTCCCTGACGACCCGGAGAGGTTCGCGGGCATCTGGCCGGCGGATATACACCTGGTCGGCAAGGACATACTCCGTTTCCACGCGGTTTTCTGGCCTGCATTCCTCATGTCGGCAAAGATACCTCTCCCGAAAACTGTATTCGCGCACGGCTGGTGGACGGTCGAGGGGGAAAAGATGTCGAAGTCTCTCGGCAACGTGGTCGACCCCTATCAGATGGCGGACGAATTCGGGGCGGATGTCTTCAGGTACTTTCTTCTGAGGGAAATACCCTTCGGGCAGGACGGGGACTTCTCGAAAAACGCGATCGTGTCCAGGGTGAACGGGGACCTCGCGAACGGGCTCGGAAACCTGGTCAGCCGTACGCTCGGCATGCTGGAGAGATACCGGGGGGGGAAGATACCCGCGCCGGGCCCCCTCGGCGGGAGTGAGAAGTCCATACACGATGCGGCGTTATCCCTTATAGGGCAGGTGGAAGAGGCGATGATCGAAATCGCCTTTCATAAAGCGCTGGGCGCGATATGGGAGTTCATTTCCCTCGTCAATAAGTACGTGGACGAAGAAGCCCCCTGGAGGCTCGCGAAAGAGAAGAAAGAGGAAAGGCTCGACACGGTGCTCTTTACGATATCCCGCTCGATCGGGGTGATCTCCATACTCATATGTCCCTTTATGCCATCGTCATCGGAGGAGATATGGAAGAGGCTCGGCTCCCCGGAGCCGTTTTCCTCGCTCAGGCTCTCGGACGCCGGGAACCCGGACTTGATCAAGCCCGGTCAGGCCGTGGTCAAGGGGAGCAGTCTTTTTCCCAGATACGAGGAGAAAACCTTATAATACTGCACCCCCGGAATCCCCGTCCCGCTTGCTGCCCGGTTCATTAGAAGCTTCATCCTAATTTGTTCTACATATGCAATTTTTGCACAATTCGGGCAATTTTTGCCTTCCGAGGCCTGTAAAATCATCGTCCAGGCCAGGAATCGTCTATTATTTCAGGAGCTTAAGTCGGCCCTGTAGTTGGCATGCTAATTGCCAGTCAATTATATGGTGTTAAGGCTGCGGGGTGAATCGATTTGAATACCGTAACGACGGGCAGCGAAAACGGTTTCACATTAACCGAGATATTAATAGCGCTGAGCATAATGACGCTCGGGTTTCTGGCGATGGCTCAAATGCAGTTTCTGTCCCTTAGGCAGAAACAGCAGGCGGAGGTCGGCACAGTTGCGACTAACATGATCCAGTTTATAGCCGACCGGGATATGGGAGAGGTCAGGCGGACTCACCTGCTAAATTCGATCGCTTTCATGGAGGCGCAGGCGGGCAGGCTGAATAAGACAAGCGATACCGAGCCTCACCTTCAGCATTGCAAGGGGGAGAAGAACCTGTGCGACGAATGTCCGTGCGACCCGCTCGCCGCTATAACACCGGACCCGTCGTTAGTCCTTGATGACAGCGGTGGCAATGTGCCCGAGACTTCCTGCGCGGTTATAAATCCCAACGAGTTCGATCCCAACGATGTCGAATTCAGCACGGACGAGACTGACTGCGACGACGTCTCCGACAGCTCGCTTGTCGTCGTCAAGCGTGTGGTCGCGGAGTCGGATAATGACGCTGACGGCGACGGGGAAGATGATGCCGGCGTCCCTCTCATCTTCAGGTTGAGAATTACTTATGCCGTTAAATCCCCCAGGCAATTCGGCGAGACGGAATTCGACAGCGTAAGCATCAGGGACACCCTGGCTTCGCAGGACTTTATCATCTCCGCGCACAGGGAAGATTGGACAGAAATACTGGGGGCCGGGTGGGGCGCGGTAAACGTTCCCCACATACCATGATGGCCGTACTATGCGAAAGAAGGCGCCGTTTATGAACAGCAGGGGTTTCACGATGGTCGAGCTTATGATCGCGGTCTCGATTCTTTCGCTGATGATCGCGGGCATGACCATAGCGTTACAGCAGCAGCAGCGCCAGTTCCACATCACCAAGGAAGCCGCGGAGATAGACCAGACGGGCAGGGCGACGCTCGATTTTCTAGCCACCGAGGTAAGGAACGCGGCCTCCCGTCAGGGAAAGACCTTCGGTCTCGGTTTTTTCAACGGCGGGAGCGATGAAAACTGTGCAGCTGATACGGACCTGGACGGCAAGAATTCCCCTCCCGACTGCATTATATCGTTTACATGGGACATTACCAGAGGACAGGATGGAAGCGATATGCCTTCGGTACCCGGGCTCGTTCAGGTGAATGAAAGCAGTCCGGATCTCACACTCCGGCTGCCGATTGAGTGGTTTCCCGCCAGTAACGATCACAAGCTGATCGGCGAGACCGATCAGGTCGTGGATGTGTTGCTCGGTTTCAGATCGCGCGTCAATCTCTGCTCCCCGGACACGGATATCAACTGCGGCGTAACCCCCGACAAATGTACGGAGTGCGCCGCACTTATCAGGGCAACTGTCGACAGCGCGACGAGGCTCGCGACCATAGACGATATCAGCGACCTGAAGGCGCATAATTTCCCGATCACA
>JAHKKQ010000174.1 GCA_020027805.1 Candidatus Dadabacteria bacterium | reverse complement strand
CTGAGCCAGCCTCTTCACGCTGAAATTCTCGACCGTAAACGAAGCGATAACGCTCCCGAACACGACCGCCGTCTTATACCCCACGTGGTCGGCGACGCCCTGTCCGGCTATGAAGCCCATGAATCCCCCGGCGAACGAATCCCCCGCCCCCGTCGGGTCGATTACCTCCTCGAGCGGGTAACTCGGCGCCCAGAATATGCCTTCTTTCGAGAACATCAGCGCGCCGTACTCGCCCCTTTTGACGATGAGCACCTTCGGGCCGAGCCCGAGCACCGTCCTCGCGGCGTGAGTGATACGGGGCTCGTTGGCGAGTATCCTGGTCTCCGAATCGTTCAGCATCAGTATGTCCACCCGCTTTATCACTTCCTTCAAGGCCTCGGGCTTGTTATTAATCCAGTAGTTCATAGTGTCGCAGGCGACGATCTTCGGGCTCTTCATCTGATTGAGGACGCTCAGCTGAAGCTCGGGGTCGATGTTCGCGAGGAACACGTATTCTATGCTCCTGTAGTCCTCCGGCAGGTCAGGCTTGAAGTTCTCGAACACGTTTAAGTGCGTGCCCAGGGTCTCCGGGTCCCCGAGGTCGTATCCGTATCTCCCTTCCCATCTGAACGTTTCGCCGTCTTCCCTCTTTACGCCGTTCAACGCTATGCCCTTCGACCTGAAAAGATCGAGGTGCTCCTCCGGGAAATCCCTGCCGACGACCGCCACGGCGCATACGTCCGTAAACATGCTCGCGGCGAGGGAGAAATATGAAGCCGACCCCCCGAGTATGTTTACCTCTTTCCCGAAAGGGGTCTCTATACTATCGAGAGCGATTGATCCGACTACAAGAAGCTTCATTGTACGTACCTCTTTATGAGTATTCCGAGTCTCTCTTTGACCTCGGGAGAAATGGAGTCACGGGAAGTGATGATAGCGTTCTCTAACGACCTCCGGCAGGAGCAGTCCCTCGTTTCGCTGATCCCGGGCAGAGCCTTTGTTATTACCTTTCTGGCGAGAGCGACGTTGCTCATGAGCGTCTCTATTATGTCATCCACCGCGACATTGCCGTGATGCTCGTGCCAGCAGTCATAGTCCGTCGATAACGCGAGTGTAGAATAGCAAATCTCCGCTTCGCGCGCAAGCTTCGCCTCGGGCATATTAGTCATCCCTATGACGTCTACCCCCCACTTCCTGTATATATCGCTCTCGGCGCGGGACGAGAACTGGGGCCCCTCCATGCATATGTAGGTCGCGTCCTTATGCACCGTGGCCCCGGCTGAAAGCGCCGCTTTGTAAAGGGCCCCTGAGAGGGACGGGCACACCGGGTCGGCCATGGACACATGGGCCGCTATACCGTCACCGAAGAAGGTGGACGCCCTCGACTTCGTGTGGTCATAGAACTGGGAGGGTATGACTATGTGTCCGGGCGCTATTTCCTCCCTCATGCTCCCGACCGCGCTCACCGAGATTATCCATTCGGCCCCGAGCATCTTCATCGCGAATATATTCGCGCGGTAGTTTATCTCGGAGGGCATCAGCTTGTGCCCCTTCCCGTGCCTGGGCAGGAACACGAGCCTGGTATCGCCGAGCTCCCCCACCGCAGGGTCGTCGGAAGGTTTCCCCCACGGCGTATCCACGCTGACGGTCTCGACCCCGGTGATACCCTCGAGTGCGTAGAGCCCGCTGCCTCCAATAATTCCGACTGTTTTCATGTTCGCCTCTGTATCCGATTAATTATGAATCCGCGCTCGCGGTACGCTCAATTGGACGGCATGCCGAGCTTCGTGCCCATGCCCGCCCCTTTCGCGACCTTATACACGTGCGCCGCGACGGCGATGTCCTCTGCGGCTATGCCGAGCGATTTGAATAGCGTGATGTCATCGTCTTTCGTCCTGCCCTTCGCCTTCCCCGCGACCACGTCCCCGAGCTCCGCTATGCGGGACCACCTGAGGGTCCCCTTTTCGATTAAAGGCAGGAACTCGCCGGCTTCGATCTTCGTCTGCTCGAGCGACTCCACGACGATAACGTCAGACGCCTTTACGGCCCTCTCGTCGAGCTCCCTCTTGAAGAGGAAATTTCCGCCTATCGCGTTTATATGCGTGCCTTTCGCGAGCCATTCCCCCTTGAACACAGGTTCGAACGACGAAGTCGAGGTGATAACGCAGTCGGCGTCCCTCGCCGCTTCTTCGGCCGATGCGACCGGAGTCACCGTAATCCGGAGCTGCTTCTCCATCTCCCTCGCGAACGCCTCCCTCCCGGCCGCGTTCCGGCTGTAGACGCTTATCTTCTTCACGTGCCTTACGGCAGCCGCCGCGAGGAGCTGCCCCCTCGCCTGCCATCCCGCCCCGTATATGCCGACCCGGCTCATGTCCTCCCTGGCCATGTACTTAGTCGCCACGCCGGACACGGCCCCCGTCCTCATCATGCCCATGTAGTCCCCGTCCATTATTGACAGCAGCTCCCCCGTCTCGATATCGTGGAGGAACACCCTGAACTTTATGCCGGCTTTGGACGATGTATAAGCCTTATATCCCATTACGCCCAGATGGGGGAGCGCCCCCGCGAGGTAATGGAGCATGCTCACGTCCGTCCTTACCCTCTGCCGGGGCTGGTTTATGATGTTGCCGAGCCCCTGCTGCCTGAACGTTTCCTCGAGCACCTTTATCGCGTCCGACATGGTGAGGATCTGTTTGACGTCGTCCTCGCCCAGGAATAAAACCATCTTACCCTCCGTTACCGAGCCCGGCCCGCATGGGTCAGGCCGACTCTCTTGCACAGGATTTTAACATTTAAGCGTCTGATTTTAAAGAAAGGCCGGGGAGTTATGCGAACCGCACTCAAATAAGCGCAGACGGGCGGGGAATTCCATATTGTAGACTATCGATTGAGGAGTTGAGCATGAGCACCGGAAATAGAGACCGGACGAGACATGAACCCGGGAATACGCTACATTCCGTAACCTTCACGGAGGCTTTTTGGGTCTGGATCAAGATCGCCGTTCACAGCTTCGGCGGGCCCGCCGGACAGATTGCCGTGATGCACCGCATACTGGTCGAGGAAAAGAGGTGGGTAAGCGAGAGCAGGTTCCTCCACGCACTCAACTACTGCATGCTCCTGCCCGGCCCCGAGGCGCAGCAGCTCGCCACCTACATAGGATGGCTCCTTCACAAGACCCGCGGCGGCTTAGTCGCAGGGAGCCTCTTCGTCCTCCCCGGATTTATTTCCATTCTGATATTGAGCGTGCTCTACGCTCTTTATAAGGAGACGGCTTTCGTCGAAGCGCTTTTCTTCGGTCTCAAGCCCGCGGTTATGGCCGTTGTAGTCGAGGCCGTGATACGCATCGGGAAACGTGCGCTCAAGAATAACGTGATGGTCGCCCTGGCGGGATTAGCCTTCGTCGCAATATTTTTCTTCAATATGCCTTTTCCTCTGATCGTCCTGTGCGCGGGGTTGACAGGCTTCATAGGGGGGAAGCTCCGCGGGGACATATTCTACGTTATCCGGGGACACGGCTCTCAGAGCGGAGGACAAACAGGCGATCAGGACGATTTCGTCATTACCGACGGAGTGGCGAGTCATACGCACCCCTCACTTGTGCGCGCTTTGAAAGTAATTGCCGTATGGACGCCTCTCTGGTTGGGCCCCGTTATAGCACTGATAGCCTTTCAGGGCATGGAGAGCGTATTCGTGAAAGAGGGGATTTTCTTCAGCAAGGCCGCCGTCGTAACATTCGGCGGCGCATACGCCGTGCTCGCCTACATAGCACAGGAAGCGGTGAATACGTACGGCTGGCTAAAGCCTGGGGAAATGCTGGACGGACTCGGCATGGCCGAAACCACTCCCGGCCCTTTAATACAGGTGGTGCAGTTCGTGGGCTTCATGGGCGCTTACCGCAACCCAGGCGCGCTCGACCCGGTAATTGCCGGTGTCCTCGGATCCATAATAACTACATGGGTTACATACGTCCCCTGTTTCCTCTGGATATTCCTGGGCGCTCCATATATTGAATATTTAAGGGGAAGGAAGTCGCTCAGCTCCACGCTTTCGGCGATCACCGCCGCCGTAGTCGGAGTTATTTTAAACCTCGCGGTATGGTTTTCTTTACACACACTCTTCGGACGAGTCGAAGAAGTAAACGTCACCGGGCTTAGGCTCCTCGTCCCGGACCTCAAGACCATCGACATCGCATCCGTAATAATTACGGCGGGAGCATTTATTCTATTGTTCAGGTTCAAGTTCGGAATGCTGAGGACCCTTGCGCTGTGCGCCGCCGCCGGGCTTCTATACGACCTTCTATTCAGAATCTAATCAAAAATTTCCGGGCAAGGTTTTGATCACAGCTTCAGACAAGTGAGGCACATCGCTCTTGAGCATATGGTTCACCTCTCTTACGAGTTCCTCGCCATCCGCCACGGATAGCGAGGGTCTGACCGTTATTTTAAGCTGAGTGTGGAGACTATGACCTATCCACCTGGCCTTTACCTCGGAGACTTCCGCGACTCCTTCAACTCTGCTTGCAGTTTTTTCAATCTCATCTATGATCGCCGGGTCTACTCCATCCAGTATGCGAATGAATATCTGTTTTCCGGCTTGCCAGACAATAACGAGTATCGCCGCGGT
>JAHKKQ010000173.1 GCA_020027805.1 Candidatus Dadabacteria bacterium | reverse complement strand
TCACGTCGAGGAGCGAGGCGTACTGGGGCCTGGCGGTACTCATCCTCATCGTTTACGCCATTTTTATATTCGTGATTTTTGTGAGGGGCATTATGGGAGAGCGGAGGCAGCGTGAGGTAGTGCTCGCCGAGGAGTTCGACCTGGGCATTCTGCCGGCTGACCACAGAAAGATACTGATGTCTTACAGGGCCATGAGAAGGGGCAGCTGGTACCCCGAGTATCTGAATAAAGACAAATACCTCTCGCTCGTGAGCCGTCTCGCGTTACGCAAAACATCCTATTACCGGTCGGAGGGTAACCGGCAGGCCGCTCTCCAGAAAGAAATAGTCGAGCTGAGGATAGAGCTGAAGAGGTTCGCCGATCTGCTTAAGCAATTGCAGCAGGAAAAGACGGCCACATAGAGGGCTTTTTCCGCCGGTTTCCGCAATACTCCCGGGAAATTTTTCAATTCCGCCGCCTCCCTTTTAAGCGTCCTGCCTATTGTATAAATTTCATGCCCCCTGTATCCTTACCAGGATAACAAATACACGGTTTTAACGATATAAAGAACAAATGAACATCAAGGATTTGAGCCCGGGGGAACTGGAAAAATTCGTTGCGGATAAGGGTTTAGAGCCGTTCCGCGCCCGCCAGATAGGCAAATGGCTTTACAGAAAGGGCGCAAGATCATTCGAAGAGATGACGGACCTGTCCAAGGGCACGAGAGAGCTCCTGAAGAGCGCCTTTTCCGCGGGTGATGCGATGGAGTTGGCGGAGGAGCAAATCTCGACCGACGGCACGAGGAAGTTCCTTTTTAAGCTCCTCGACGGAAAGCAGATAGAAAGTGTGCTTATTCCGGAAAAGGGGAGGCACACACTCTGTGTATCTTCGCAGGTCGGCTGCGCGCTCGGCTGCACGTTCTGCCTGACGGGCACGATCGGCAAAATCAGGAACCTGACCCCTTCAGAAATACTCGATCAGTACATACTCGTCAACCGTTACACGGGGGGCTCGGTCACCAATATTGTTTTTATGGGAATGGGTGAGCCGCTCGACAACCTCGGCAATCTCGTAAGGGCGCTTAAAACCATGACGGACGAGAATTTCCTGGGCCTGTCGCCGAAGAGGATCACGGTTTCGACCTCGGGGATCGTGCCCAGGATAAAGGAGCTTGGCGAGCAGGTCTCCGTCAACCTGGCCGTGTCCCTGAACGCGCCCCGGGACGAGCTTAGGGACGTCATCATGCCAATAAATAAGAAGTATCCGATAAAGGAGCTTATAAAAGCGAGCGTGAAGTTCCCCGTGCCGCCGAGGAAGGCGCTCATGTTCGAATACGTCCTTTTGAGCAAGGTCAACGATTCCGACAGGGACGCCTACGACCTGGGTCACCTGCTGAGCGGTATCAATTGCAAAGTGAACCTCATTCCGTTCAACGAAGCGGGCCCCCTGCCTTACCGCTCGCCGACGCGGGAGAGGGTACTGAGTTTCCAGGAGATACTGATGTCGTTCGGATTGAACGTCAGGATAAGGAAGAGCCGCGGAAGCGATATTCTCGGGGCGTGCGGCCAGCTCGCCGCCGAATACCCCGCCAGGAAGATAAAGGGCGAAAAGAGCGCCGCTCGGGTGGTTGTATAAGATCAAATCAAACATAGGAATTACGTTTATATGACAGGTTCGGAGATAAGAAACAGGTTTCTGGAATATTTCGAGAGCAAGGGCCATACGGTCGTGAAGAGCTCTTCGCTCATTCCCAAAAACGACCCGACGCTCCTTTTCACGAACGCCGGAATGGTGCAGTTCAAGGACGCGTTCCTCGGCCTTGAGAAACGGGATTACAAGAGGGCCGCGTCTTCCCAGAAATGCGTCAGGGCCGGAGGGAAGCATAACGACCTCGAGAACGTAGGCTACACGTCGAGGCATCACACGTTTTTCGAGATGCTCGGCAATTTTTCTTTCGGTGACTATTTCAAGAAAGATGCAATAGAGTTTGCCTGGGAGCTGATCACGGATGTGTTCAAGCTTCCCAAGGAGAAGCTCTGGGTTACGGTTTTCACGGACGACGACGAAGCCGCCGACCTGTGGCGGAACGTAGCCGGACTCCCATCCGACAGGATAGTCAGGATGGGGGAGAAGGATAATTTCTGGGCAATGGGCGATACCGGCCCATGCGGTCCCTGCTCCGAAATCATCATCGACCAGGGCGAGGACTTCGGCTGCGGAAAAAGCGACTGTGCCCTGGGATGCGAATGCGACAGGTTTCTCGAGCTCTGGAACCTGGTGTTCATGCAGTACGACAGGGACAAGTCCGGGAAGCTCAATCCGCTTCCCAATCCGAGCATAGACACGGGCATGGGGCTTGAGAGGATTACCGCCGTGCTGCAGGGCGTCAAGAGCAATTATGAAACCGACCTGTTGAGGGGCATTATTTCAAACGTGGAAGAAATAGCGGGGAAACGGTACGGGGACGACGCCCAAACGGACGTCTCCATGAGGGTGATAGCTGACCACGCGCGCGCCGTAACGTTCCTGATTTCGGACGGGGTCTTCCCGTCGAACGAGGGCAGGGGATACGTCCTGAGAAGGATATTGAGGCGCGCCGTCAGGCACGCGAAGATGCTCGGCATCGAAGAGCCATGCCTCTACAGGATCACGGGCAGGGTCAGGGATATAATGAGGGGCGCGTACCCCGAGCTCGACGAGAGGATCGGTTTTGTCGCCGAGGTCGTTAAGAACGAAGAAGAGAGGTTCTTCGAAACGATAGACAGGGGCCTCGAGCTGCTTAACGCGGAGATTGCGAAGCTGGGAGGGGAGAAGGTCCTTTCCGGGGACGTGGTCTTCAAGCTCTACGACACGTTCGGCTTCCCGGTGGATCTCACTCAGGACATCGCGCGCGAGCGCGGGCTTTCGCTCGACCATGCCGGGTTCGAAGCGGAGATGGAGAAGCAGAGGGAGAAGTCGAGGAAGGCCTGGAAGGGGTCGGGAGAAGAGGGTCTCGAGCCCCTTTATAAGGAATTCGTCTCCGGCGGTCTTACCGTTACGTTCACCGGATACGGAAAGACCCGCGATACGGGAAGAATAACCGCGATTATCAAAGAAGGCGTTTTGGTCGACAGCGCGAACGCGGGCGACAAGGTCGATATTATAACGGACAGGACGCCCTTTTACGGAGAGTCGGGGGGGCAGGTAGGCGACAGGGGTGTCATGGAGGGGGAAGGCGGGACAGCCGAGGTCACCGACACGAAGAAGCCTCTGCCCAATATCATAGTGCATCACGCCTTAGTAAAGAAAGGCGCTCTCTGGGTCGGGGATGAAGTCGGATTAAAAATTAACGAAAAGCTGAGGCACGGCGCGGAGACTCACCATTCCGCCACGCACATACTGCATGCGGTGCTCAGGGAGGTCCTCGGAAAGCACGTGGGCCAGGCAGGCTCGCTCGTTGCGCCCGGGAGGCTCAGGTTCGATTTCACTCACCATTCGTCGATAGACGATAAGGAGCTGAGGAAGATCGAGGACATAATCAACGAAAGGATAAGGTGGGACGACAAGGTAATCACGGAGCCTGATGTTCCCTACGACGAGGCTATAAAAAAGGGGGCCATGGCGTTCTTCCAGGAAAAGTACGGCGACAAGGTCAGGGTCGTCAGCATCGGGGATTACAGCATTGAGCTCTGCGGAGGGACTCATCTCGAATCTTCCGGCGAAGCGGGGATGTTAAAAATAGTTTCCGAGACCGCTTCAGCCGCCGGAGTGAGGCGTATCGAGGCCCTTTCGGGCGAGTCCGCATGGAACTTTATGAGGGGTATAGAGGACAAGCTCCTCGAAGCCTCCCGGATATTGAGGGTGCCCGAATCTGACGTAGTACCCAGGATCGGCAAGCTCGTCGAAGAGAACGAGACCATCAGGAAGGAGCTCGAGGCCGTCAAGAGCAGGATGCTGAGCGAGAGGACCGGGGACATTATGGAGAACGTGAAGAAGCTGAACGGGCTCAACGTGCTCTCAGTGGAGATACCCGATGCCGGCCCCGATCAGCTGAGGAAGGTCTGGGACGACGTCAGAAACAAGCTCAGCTCCGGGATAGCCGTGCTCGGCGCGAGGGACGACGGCAAGGCGTACCTGCTGGTCGGCGTTACGAGCGACCTCCAAAAGAAATACCACTCGGGCAATATAGTGAAGGAGCTTGCGCCCCTGATAGGCGGGAAGGGCGGGGGGAGGCCGGACATGGCTCAGGCGGGGGGGAACAACCCGGAAAAACTCCGTGAGGCGCTTGATAAGGTCTTTGAAATATTGGCCGCTGCCTGATCCGCGGGGCGGCTTACTTGCTTATTCCCTTTTCTTCCAGTACGTCTTTGATCTTCTTGAGCGCGGCGCTTTCTATCTGCCTGACTCTTTCCCTCGAGATATTGAATTTGGTCCCGAGCTCCTCGAGCGTCAGGGGCTGATCGGACAATACGCGCTTCTCGATTATGTACCTCTCTCTGTCCTTGAGTGTTTTAAGGGCGACGGCCATTCCCTTCCTGACATTTTCTTCCTCCTCGGCTATCGTCAGGAGCTCTTCCTGATTGGCTTCCCCTCCGGTTAGAAAGTCGAGGTGAGACGCGTCCTTTTCGCTCGTCAGCTCGGCGTCG
>JAHKKQ010000172.1 GCA_020027805.1 Candidatus Dadabacteria bacterium | reverse complement strand
GTCTCCCATGCCCCAGTATAGTCTCTCGGTGTATGTGGGCATTGTCTTCCTGTGCCTTCCCATCACCTGGCCGTTCTTGTCTATAAAGAGGAGCGTGTTGTAGACGGTCTGGCTCCCGGGCCTGTCGTCGAGCTCGTTGCACCCTATAACGACGTACGCCCCCGCGTCCCTGGCCGCCTCCCCCAGTATGCGCGTATCGTCGCTCGGTATGACGAGCGAGTTTTCCTGGAGCGCTATCATGTAATCGGTCCATTCGTGGGGAGGGGTTTCGTAGCCGACCGTATAATATGCCGGGTAGGCCGGAATGAAAGCCTCTGAGAACGTGATAAGCTCGGCGTGGTTCCTTCCCGCCTCCCTTATGAGGGCGCACGCCTTTTCGATAGTCCTTCCCTTGTCCATGAACACGGGAGAGGCCTGAACGACCGCCGCCTTTACTTTCTCTCTTCCTCCGAGGATTTTCTTGCTCATATCGTGTACTGACAGTTACGGGGTTATTATGCTTCCCCCGGGGTTACTTTGAGAGGACATCTGCTGCTGTGTCTTGACGGCCCTCATTTCTACTAAATCCAGGAGTCTGTTCTTGAACTCCTCGTCGTATGCGCATACGGATGGAATTATGTATCCGAGGAGGGCGATCTGGAGGAAGTATTCGGTATTTGCCCTCAGGAAATCGTCCTGGAACCGGTTCCCGTAAACCTGAGCGAGGTTCGTATAAATCGTGGTTCCGAGCTCCTCGACGGCCTCGGTAACGCTCTTTATCCCTCCCGTCTGCTGGTTATATGAAACCCCCAGGTTAAACGCCATTAATATCGAGTTCCCGATATTGCCTAACTCGCCCTGTTGTCCGCCGCCCGGCGGTTGTCCCTGATCTGTCATCTCTCTACCTCCCAATTTTTAGACGGTCTATTCTAACACAAATTGACTTTAAAGCCGAAACCCTGCCCGCACCCGTTTAATTTTACATTCACTTGCGGTTTTAGTTGATTTGGAAATCTAAAAGTGTAAAAGTATTTAGAACTGAAAGACGGGAGGACCATCATGGCGACCGCGGAGGGGGGACGGCTTGTAGCGAAAACCCTTTACGAGCTCGGCGTCGGGGAGATATTCTCCCTGGGCGGCGGGCATATCAACCCGATATATAAGGCCTGCGCCGAATTCGGCATAAGGATAATCGACACCCATCACGAACAAGGGGCTTCCATGGCCGCCGACGCGTACGGCAGAATCAGGAGGAAGCCCGGCGTATGCCTCGTTACAGCCGGCCCGGGGTTTACGAATACGATTACCGGCATAGCGGGCGCTTACCTCGCGAACTCCCCGCTCATGGTCATCTCGGGGCGCTCGGGCGTGGAAGAGAACGACAGGCTATCCCTTCAGGAGATAGACCAGCAGGGGATGGCGGCGCCGATTACCAAGTGGGCGAGGACGATATTCGATGCGAAGCGCATACCCGAATACATAGCGTCGGCATATAAAAAGGCGGTCACCGGGAGGCCGGGGCCCGTTTATCTGGGCATGTCCTACGAGGTCCTCTACCCCGAATGCGAGGAAAGCGGGGTGTCGGCCTATGACACCGGGATTCTATACTATAAAGCGGGGGCTTCGAAAGAGACGCTCGCGAAATTGGCGGAGTTATTGATGCGTTCGAAGAAACCCGTCGCCGTCGCGGGGAGCGGGGCGTGGTATTCGGGGGCGGATAAAGAGTTGTCGAGGTTTGTTGAAAGGGCAGGAATGCCCGTATACACGCTCAACTTCGGGCGCGGGATCGTATCGGACGACCATCCGCTATGTTTCGGCGCCGCGAGCCCCTCAGCCCCGAACGCGTTTAGGGAAATCACGCGAGAGGCCGACCTTATACTCCTTTTCGGCGTAAGGCTCAGCATATACATAGGCTTCGGGAGGACGTTCAATCCCGATGCGAAGATTGTCCAGGTCGACATCGATCCGGGGGAGATAGGCAGGAACAGGCCGGCTCATCTGGGCATTGCGGGGGATCTGACGACCGTCCTGTCGGAGCTTTCGGATTATCTGGAGGAGCAAGCTATCGGGCTCGATTACTCGGCCTGGCTGAAAAAGGCTCAAGCGCTCCGCCGTGATAGGTGGAAGGAGGCCGATAAACTCAGGGAGTCCTCCGGGGTCCCGATACATCCGGTCAGGGTGGCTAAGGCGGTCGAAGACGTCATCGGCGAAGAGGGCATACTCGTCATAGACGGGGGCGACACGCAGGCCTGGACGGACGGTCATTACAGGGTCAGGAGGCCCGGGCATTATGTGAAGGGCGGACCGCTCGGATGCATGGGTGTGGGCGTGCCGTTCGCGATAGGGGCAAAAGTCGCGAGCCCTGAGAAACAGGTGGCGCTCATCACGGGCGACGGCGCCCTCGGAATGAACTTCATGGAGTTCGAGACCGCGTTAAGGCACAAGCTGCCCTTCGTCGCCGTCGTCTGCAACGACAGCGCCTGGGGGATGACCAAACATCAGATAGAGATAACATACGGGAAGGGCTCTAAGGCAGAGGGTGTCGATCTGGGCTTCATTCCTTTTCACGAAGTGCTAAGGGCGTTAGGCGGCTACGGCGAGCTTATTGACGACCCCCGCGGGCTTGAGCCCGCGATCGGCAGGGCCTTCTCTTCGGGCGTCCCTGCCATCATAAACGTTGTTACCGATCCCGAAGCGGTGAGCGGAGCGACCTACGCGATTACGGAGATGATGATGTCTGCGAATAAGAGGTAAGAAATGCGGGTGTGGTGCCCTTGGATACGTCTCTCTAGGTCTTGAGCACGGCGAGGAATGCTTCCTGGGGTATTTCGATCTTGCCGATTTGTTTTAAGCGCTTTTTACCTTTCTTCTGTTTTTCGAGGAGCTTTCTCTTCCTCGTAACGTCCCCGCCGTAGCATTTGGCGGTTACGTCCTTTCTTAACGCCTTGACCGACTCGCGCGCTATTATCCTGTTCCCTATGGCTGCCTGGATCACTACTTCATAGAGCTGGCGGGGGATGAGCGACCTGAGCTTCGCTATCAGGTCTCTCGCCCTTTCGTACACTTTTTCCTTGTGAACTATTATGGAGAGCGCGTCGACGGCGTCGCCGTTTACGAGTACGTCCAGTTTTATAAGGTCCGCTTCCTTATATCCAATGGGGTCATAGTCCATCGAGGCGTATCCCCTCGAAATTGATTTCAGCTTGTCATAGAAGTCAAACACTATCTCCGAGAGCGGTATCTCGTATTCCACGATGACCCTGTCCTGGGTTACATATCTTATATCGCGCTGGATGCCCCGCTTTTTTATGCACAGGTCGAAAATCGCCCCCAGATATTTACCGGGCGTATGGAGGGAGACCAGGACGTAAGGCTCTTCGACCATCTCCAGCCTGTCGGGCGTCGGAAGCTCGCTCGGATTATTTACGTAAAATACCTCTCCCTTCATGTCGGTCGCCCTGTATATCACTGTCGGCGCGGTCGTTATAAGCTCGAGCTCGAACTCGCGCTCGAGCCTCTCCTTCACGATCTCCATGTGCAGGAGCCCAAGGAACCCGCAGCGGAAACCGAAGCCCAGAGCTATCGATGTTTCCGGTTCATATACCAGGGACGAATCGTTAAGTCCCAGTTTTTCGAGCGCTTCCCTGAGCCTGTCATAGTCACTCGGTTCTATGGGATAAAGACCGCTGAACACCATGGGCTTCATAACACGGAAGCCGGTGAGTGGTCTCTCGGTCGGATTCAAATCGCTCGTAATCGTATCCCCTACCTTCGCCTCGCTTATGTCTTTTATAGATGCCGATACGAATCCCACCTCTCCGGTCCCGAGTTCCTCCACTTCTATAGCCCGCGGTGAGAAGACGCCGATTTTTTTTATCTCGAACGGTCTGCCGGTGGACACAAACCTGATTCGCTCACCAAGCTTGATCTTTCCCTCGAATACCCTTATCAGCATTACAACACCCTGGTATGAGTCGAACCAGCTATCGAAGATCAGGGCGTTGAGGGGCAGATGCGACTTGTCGGGGGGCGGGGGGATATTTTTAACGATCGATTCGAGAATCTCCTTCGTGCCGATCCCTTCCTTGGCGCTTGCGAGTATGGCGTCTTCGGCGCTTATGCCGATTACTTCCTCGATTTCCGTCCTCACCCTCTCAGGGTCCGCCGCCGGCAGGTCTATCTTGTTTATCACGGGTATGAGCTCGAGTCCCGAATCGGAAGCAAGGTACGCGTTCGCCACCGTCTGGGCTTCAACCCCCTGCGAGGCGTCGACTACGAGGAGCGCCCCCTCGCAAGCCATCAGGCTCCTCGAGACTTCGTAGCTGAAATCCACGTGCCCCGGGGTGTCTATGAGGTTAAATTCATATCTGATTCCGTCGTCGGCGTTGTAGTAAATCCTCACGGCCTGGGCCTTTATGGTTATGCCCCTTTCCTTCTCGATCTCCATGTTGTCGAGGAACTGCTCTGTCCTGTCCCTTTCGGTGAGGGTCCCCGTGAACAACTCGGGCGCGGAAATTCGCGGCCGGAGCGGATTGCCGGATCAGGACGCCGAACGCGACGGATAGATTAAGTTTTTTCTATGATTCCGCCGCGTTTTTGTTGATGAATTTAATATTTCCCGTATCGTTCAGGACACTGTGTATGACTTTGCTCAGGAGCTCGATGTTGTAAGGTTTCGTTACCACGCCCTTGAACCCGTATTCTTCATATTTTGACATTACCGGGTCGTTCGAGTAACCGCTCGACACTATCGACCTGACCGCCGGGTCTATTTCCATCAGCCTCTTTTGAGCCTCTTCTCCCCCCATCCCGCCCGGCACGGTGAGATCGACCATTACCGCGTCGAAGGGTTTTCCCTCTTCCATGGCCCTGGTATACCTATCCACGGCTTCGCGCCCGCCCGAGGCATACTCGACCTCGTACCCCATCTGCGCTATCATTTCTCCCGCTACCTCCCTCACCATCTGCTCGTCGTCCATTACAAGTATCTTCCCGGCCCCGGTTTCGATATAATTCTCGCCTGCAATATTTGTCGTCTTGACCGTTGCGGCCGGAATGTAGAGATCGAACCTCGTGCCTGCCCCTATTTTTGATGAAACCTCTATGTGGCCCTCGTGGTTTCTGACAATCGAATATACGGTAGCCAGTCCAAGACCGCTCCCCCTCTGTTTGGTCGTGAAATAAGGGTCGAATATTTTATCCATGAGCTCTTTGGTCATGCCTATTCCTGTATCCTCGATCGTAATCTTCAGATATCTGCCCTCCTTGAGACGGAATTCGTTGTCTGCTTCGAGCTCGAGGTTTCTTGATCTGACCTTAATGATGCCTCCGTCGGGCATTGCCTGGTCAGAGTTGATTATAAGGTTATGAATGACCTGACTCATCTGGCCCTCGTCCACTTCCACGGGCCACAGGTCGTCATCAATCTCGAATTGACACTTGACTTTCGATCCGCTGACGACGAAATTGGCGGTATCGACGATCAAATCGCCCAGCGACTGTACGAATTCCTTCACCGGGGCTCCGCCCTTTGAGAATGTCAGGAGCTGTGAAGTCAGGTCCCTGGCCCTGAAAGACGCGTTTTCCGCATCCACTAACCTGCCGTGTATTTTGTCCTTCGGGTCGAGTTTCATTTTCGATACCGAAATATTCCCGAGTATAACGGTGAGCAGGTTGTTGAAGTCGTGCGCTATGCCTCCGGCCAGTACCCCGAGTGACTCGAGCTTTTCCGCTTTGAAAAGCTCCTCTTCGAATCTCTTCCTGTCCGTAATGTCCCGTGATACGATGACGCACCTCATCTCTCCGCTCACGGTATCGACGGTCTGCCCCGTACTTTCAAACCATCGCCAGTTGCCGTTCTTGTGCCTGTATCTGAAAACCGCTTTGCCCGGGGTCTGGCTCCCTATTACCCTGCTGAATTCTTTCAAGGCGATCGGGGTATCGTCCGGATGAATATTCTCGAAAATATTTCTGCCCGTGAGCTCTTCAGGTTTATAACCGAGGACTTCCTCGTGTTTCGGGCTCAGATAAATGAACCTGCCGTCCGCGCTGGTTTCTACGATCAGGTCGTTTATATTTTCAACCAGAGTCCGGTACCTGTTCGCGCTCTCCTTCAGTTTCATCTCGGCGTGCTTCAGGTCCGTGATGTCGATCATCAGGCCTCTCAGCCCCTCAGCCCGATCGTGCTCGACGATAACGGACACTATGTCTCTCAGCCAGACCGTCCGCCCGTCGGCCGCGATCATTCTGTATTCGATGACATGATCCCTTTTTTTGGTTGTTTCCGTCGCGCAGTACTCGATCACCCAGTCTCTGTCTTCGGGATGAACCTTCTCGGCCCAGATCTGGTTTTGGTTTACCCATTCTTCCCAAGGATAGCCGAGTATACGCTCCGCTTGTTTGCTGACAAAGGTGAAGCTGATCGGATCGATATTCGCCTCCCAGACTATCCCTTCTACGGTATTGACCAGCGCCTCGTAGTTTTGCTTCGAGAGGCTAAGCTCTTCTTCCGCTTTCTTGCGTTCGGTTATGTCTTCAACTATCGCCATTCCGCCTACGATGTTTCCGGCCGCGTCGCGGAGAGGGGCCGCTGAGACGAGTAAATACACTTCCGCTCCCCCCGTGGTCGAAGCGTAATAACCTTCCTGGCTGCTCGTGTATCCTTCGACAGCCCTCTCCATGATCGGAGTGAATTTCTGGTCTTTCAGGTCTCTTATGTTCACACCAATTATTTTTTCCCTGGAGGATTTGAGTATTTCGGCATGGCGCTC
>JAHKKQ010000171.1 GCA_020027805.1 Candidatus Dadabacteria bacterium | reverse complement strand
GTGAACGGTTACTTCGGCGTTTCCGATTCTTTCTTTGATCGCTCTCACAATTTCTTCCGCTATTTCATGCGACTCTACGAATGTGAGCGTGTGGTCCATGACGACATGGCATTCAACGAATTTCACCGACCCGGCGTTCCTGGTTTTAAGCTTGTGATAGCTCTTGACGTCCGGATTGAATCTCATGATCACATCTTCAATCTTCCTGACGGTATCGGGCGGGAGTTCTTTGTCCATCAAGATGTCGATGGACTCGATCAATATATCCTTTGTCGACCAGACGATTAATGCCGCGATGAGGATCGAGATTATGGAATCGATAATGTTTAGCCCTGTGAATTTTATAATCAGCAGCCCTGCAAGTATTCCCCCGTTCGTATATGAATCGAATTTGTAATGCAGGCTGTCGGCGCTGAGTATTAAGCTTCCGGTTTCCTCGGCGACTCTCTTGATGTGTCTCGTGAGGAAGAAACTGACGACCATGGAGAAGGCTATGACCGCGATTCCCCAGCCGACCGATACCAGTTTTTCTCCTTCCAGGAGACGGGAGACCGAAAGGTATATTAGATAAACGGCGGAGGATCCTATAATGAATGTCTGGAACAGCCCCGCGAGCCCCTCGGCTTTCCCGTGTCCGAATTTGTGGTCGTGGTCGGCCGGCTTTTCGGATTTCCGTATCGAATAGAAATTAATGGATGAAGCCATGACATCCAGAAAAGAATCCACGGCTGAAGCGAGTACGCTTATCGAATTAGTCAGAATCCCGAAAACGACTTTTATAACGATTAGTACGAGGGATACACTTATAGAGAGGAGGGCAGTTTGGAACTTTTTATTTTTACTTATTTCTCTGCTGCTTAATGACAACTTGTTTTTTACTTGCCGGTACAGTTTTATTTGCGTCGACGGAAGATCGATTAACGCTATGAAGAGTGATGATCATTCTCCACAGGAGCGCCGTTCGCGATGATGATTACTCAGACGCTCCACCGCTTCAGCTTCTCTTCAACCTTACGATTTAGCTGCTCCCTGTATTCTTCGATATCGATTTTAATTCTTGATGCGCCCGTATGCATAGCGGCTTCGGCTACAGCGACTGATTCCCAAACGAGCACCCTGGGGTCAAACGGGGAGGGGACGATATACTCGGGACCGAAATCGAAATGTTTTTTGCCGTAAGCCTTCGCTACACTCTCGTCTGCCCCCTTTTTGGCAAGCGTCGCCAGGGAGTACGCGGCGGCCACTTTCATCTCTTCATTAATCGCCTTGGCCCTTACGTCGAGCGCTCCCCTGAATATGAAGGGGAACCCCAGAACGTTGTTTACCTGGTTCGGGTAGTCGGACCTTCCGGTGGCCATTATTACGTCCTTTCTGGCGGACTTGGCATCAGGGTAGGAGATTTCCGGGTCGGGGTTCGCCATTGCAAAGATGATCGGCTTGTCCGCCATGGACTTAACCATCTTCTTATTGACTGCGCCTCCAGTCGACAGGCCCACAAAAACATCGGCCCCTTTCATAGCGTCCTCAAGGGTCCTGGCGCTCGTATCCACTGCGAATTTTTCTTTCTGGGGGTTCATGTTCGCCTCTCTCCCCTTGTTTATAACCCCGCGGCTGTCGCACATTATCATGTTCTCTCTTCTTGCGCCCAGGTGGATGAAGAACTCGGCGCACGCTATCGCGGAAGCCCCTGCGCCGTTGAATGTCATCCTGAGCTCGCTTATCTCCTTCTTTACTAATTCGCAAGCGTTCAGCAGTCCGGCTCCGGATATTATCGCCGTTCCGTGCTGGTCGTCGTGGAACACCGGGATATCCATTTGTTTCCTTAATTCGTCCTCGATGTAAAAGCACTCAGGAGCCTTAATGTCTTCAAGATTGATCCCCCCGAACGTCGGCTCCAGATATTTGACCGTCTTGATGATCTCATCGGGATCGTCCGTGTTTAATTCTATGTCGAATGCGTCAATCCCGGCGAACCTCTTGAATAGTACGCTCTTCCCTTCCATAACCGGCTTGCCGGCGAGGGCTCCTATTTTCCCGAGGCCCAAGACTGCCGTACCGTTCGTTATTACGCCGACGAGATTCCCTTTATTCGTGTATTCATAGGCGAGATGGGGGTCTCTGTAAATCTCCATGCAGGGTTCCGCCACGCCCGGCGTGTAAGCAAGAGATAAGTCCCACTGCGTCAAACAGGGCTTCGTCGGTACGACCTCTATCTTCCCTTTTCGGCCGACACTGTGGTAATCCAGAGCGGCTTGCTTCATCTCTTTGTCTTTATCATCAGCCGAATTAGACATGTAACAATAATCCTCCGTTTATTTTTCCTTTAATGTATGTTCGGATATTCATGACGGGTCTTGGCGTTAGCTCTTCACTCCGCATCCGCAGCCCGCTGGACTGCATCCGCATCCGCCGCCTGCATAGCTCGGTGGGGAAACCTCACCCTCGGACTTTATCCCGAAAGGGGAGAACTGTTTTTCTAATTTCTTGCTCTGGCACGTAGCGCACTTAATCGCTTCTTCGCTGTTCAGGACTAAAATTTCGAATAACTCTTCACAGTCGAGACACCTATATTCAAATATCGGCACTCTTTGGGAACCTCCGTCACCCTAATCATTGGAAAGTATTATAAATTTATATCAACTGTAGTCAACGTGGTAATTTTCCGGTTATTTTCTGGAAATAATCCCAGCTCATCGGAAGATTTGTAGTATAACCGGGATAATTATTGATGTTAAGGAACGATTTGCCTCTATGTTACTGCATGTTGTCCGCAATGAAGCGGATTATTTCGGACACGTCGCCTCTATGAGCCAGGGCCCCGATATAATCGTTCCCCGGGTCGAGTCGGAGTATGGTCCACTTCTCGTTCAATATTTCGAGGCGGCTGGAGACTTCGGGAGATTTTATAACGGAAGAAAAATCCAGATCTTTCAGGCCGGACGAGAAGCCCGTCCCGACCGCTTTCGAATATGCCTCCTTTATTGTCCATAAGCTCATGAAAGACCGGTCTTTCATAATGTCCGGACGTGAATCGTAATATTCCCTTTCACCCGGAGAGAAGAACCGCTCGAGGATCTTGTCCGGCCTCATGACGCCTCTCACATATTCGACGTCGACGCCGACCGCTGCTTGTACGCCGACTGCGCATAGCGCCAGGCTGCGGGAATGGGATATATTGAAATTTATTCCCTTCCGGTTGGATTCGGCTGGTAATCCGGGCTTCCCGCGCTCATTATATTCAAATTCTATGCTTGCCGGCCTTACTTTCAAATAACGGCCGAGTATTGTTCTCAGGTATCCGCGGGCGGTAACGAATCTGTCACGGTAATCCGTCAGACCGAGCCTCATCGCCCTTTCTTTCTCGTCATCCGACAGTACATGTTTAAACAGTTCCCGGGGTGCTACTGCCGGGTTGTCGAGGGCTATCTCCCATACATGGATTTTGCCTTCGCTTATCTCCGGAAGGACATGAGGATTTTCACGGTTCCCGCTAAACGAATTCACAGGTAAATCATACAGGGGTTCTGAGAGGTTTCTCAACTTTTCAGAACGATTTCCAGAAATCGATACCAGCCCAGTCTAGCGCCCTCTGGCCGTAAATATTGAGATAATAGAGGTTATTGGTGACCATCAGTATGCCCACGGCGATTAACGTCCCGCCGACGATGATTTTGTAGAGGCTGTAGTGACGCTTTATCCATCCGAACGCGGTGAGGGCTTTCGAAAGGGCAAGCCCGGTGATGATGAAAGGTAAACCGAGGCCGATCGAATAGACGAACAGCAGGGCCGCCCCTTTTCCCGCCCCTTCCGCCGTGCTCGCATAAAGAAGAATCGATGCCAGTATGGGCCCGACGCATGGAGTCCATCCGAATCCGAACGCGATGCCGAGAAAAAATATGCCTACGAGGCCCAGTTTGCCGTCCGTGAAGTATAGTCTCCTCTCCCTGTAGAGCTGGGGTATCTTGAGGATGTCCATCGAAAATAGCCCGAACAATATTATTATCACGCCCGAGATTCTGAGAAGCAGCACCTTGTTCTCGTGAAGGAATGTACCTATGTATGAAGCGGACGCGCCAAGCGTGACGAACACGGTCGAGAAGCCGAGCACGAAGAGGAGGCTCGGGATAAGTATCCTCCCTGTCTTTCCTTCGGTCGCATCCCCTGTGAGCTCCTCGAAGGACATTTTGGAGACCATGGATACGTAACCCGGGATCAGCGGGAGCACGCACGGCGAGAGGAACGAGATGATGCCTGCAAAAAACGCTATGACCCAGCTTATCTGGACTTCAGCGGGATTCACTCCGTTATCTCCTTCATATACATCTTGAATTTCTTTTCTCCCTCTTTCCCGACGAACGGCCCGTAATTTTTAATTGCTATCTCGCCTTCCTTGTCGATGAAGAATGTCGCCGGCAGGGCCACGACCTTGTATTTGGAAGAGACCTCGCCCGGCTGGTCGTAAAGATTCGTATATGTAATGCCCGAGTTTTTGATAAATTCGGAAGCGTTCGTTCTGTCGTCCATGACGTCGACCCCCAAGAAAACGACATCTTTATCCTTGAATTTATTCCACATCTTTTCGAAAAGGGGCAGCTCCTCTTTACACGGGCCGCACCACGTGGCCCAGAAATTAATCACTACCG
>JAHKKQ010000039.1 GCA_020027805.1 Candidatus Dadabacteria bacterium | reverse complement strand
GGTCAGGCCCGGGCACGGCCGCTCCAGCCGCCGCCTTGCCCTCTTCGATTAGCCCAAGCTCTTCGGCGGATTCCTTTTTTGAGCTCCTGGCCTTCGGTTTTCCCTTGGCCGCGGTCTCCGCTGCGTTCGGCTGCTCCTTCTTGGGAGACGTCTTCTTTTTCTTTGCCGGTTTATATTCCTCTTCTACGAGCTCGATTAAGGAAACCGCGGTGTTGTCGCCTTTTCTGAATCCGAGCTTTATGATTCTGGTATAACCGCCCGGGCGGTCCTTGAATTTGGCTGCGATCACATCGAAAAGTTTTTTCAGGACCTCATTATCGCGTATGTAGGCCGCTGCCTGCCTTCTTTTGTGGAGCGTCCCCTCTTTCGCGAGGGTAATCATTTTTTCCGCAATTCTCCTGAGCTCTTTAGCCTTCATGTCGGTCGTCTTTATCCTGTCGAAACGGAACAAATCCGTGACCATATTGCGGAACATGGCTTTTCTGTGTTTTGTAGTAACTCCGAGTTTACGTCCGACTCGTTTATGTCTCATAATGCTGTCTCCGGTTCTCTACGCAAATCGTTATTGAGAAACTATCTTCTCACCGCGCTTTGCTTTCTCGTTATTAAAGACGTCCTGATCTATCTTGAGGCCGAGGCCGAGGCCCATTTCCACGAGCCTCTCCTTTATCTCGTAGAGAGAACGCTTGCCGAAATTCTCCAGATTCAGGAGGTCTTCCTCGGTCTTCTGAATCAAGTCGCCGGTATACTCGACGCCGGCCTTTCTCAAGCAGTTCAGTGACCTCGCCGATAGGTCCATTTCCTCGATAGTGTTGAAGAGTATATCCTCGGTCCCTTTTATTTCCTGCTTGTCCTCGCTTTCGGGCACTTCGTCCACCTCGGCTTCGTCGAAATTAATGAAGACCGAAAGCATGTGTTTAATTATCTTTGAAGCGTACGCGAGGGCATCCTCGGGGAATATGGTGCCGTTCGACCAGATCTCGAGCGTGAGCCTCTGGTAATCCGTACGCCTGCCCACCCTGGAGTTGGTGACCGCATAATTGACTTTTCTTATCGGCGAGAACAGGGAGTCGATCGGGATTACCCCTATCGTGCCCTGAAGCTCCCCGCGTCTCTCGACGGGCTCGTAGCCCCTGCCCATATCGACCCTCATCTCCATCTCGAGCTTTGCCCCTTCGGCGAGCGTAGCGATGTGGTGATTCGGGTTAAGTATCTCGACATTATGACCGGTAGTGATGTCCCCGGCCTTAATGTCGCATTCCCCCTGTCCGCTGACACGAATGGTCTGCGGCTCGTATGTGTGCATTTTCAGCTCTAGGCCCTTAAGGTTGAGTATTATCTCCGTTACGTCCTCTTTCACCCCGGGGATGGATGAAAACTCGTGCAAGACTCCATCTATCTTGATAGAAGTAACGGCCGGCCCCTGGATCGAGGACAGCAGCACCCTTCTTAACGCATTCCCCAGCGTAACTCCGTATCCGCGTTCCAGCGGTTCGCATACGAATTTCGCGTAAAAGGGAGAAGAGCTCTTTTCTTCCTTCTCTATCCTTTTGGGTTTAATGAGATCTTGCCAGTTTTTTTGAAAATCCTTCACCTTGTTCCCTCCGTTTTCGGAACTGAACACAATTTTACAGCTGTAACTCTATACCCTCGAATAAAATTCGACGATGAGCTGTTCATCTATCGGAAACGTTACGTCGTCCCTCGCAGGCACTCTGAGCACGGTGCCCCTGTAATTTTCTTCGTCGAGCTCGAGCCAATCGGGAACCCCTCTTCTCGAATTGAATTCAAGGGCGTTGACCATCACATGGGCATGGCTCACGATCTGCCTGGCGTCGCTTCTGGAGCTGCCGAAACAGAGACGGTAGATTACGTTATCAAGCCTCATTTCGAGCATCGAGATAAGAATGGTGCCTGTGACACCCTTTATCCGCGAAGCCTTTTCGAAATAACCCCTGAACTGTTTCTCCCTGATCCCGTACATTCTCTTAACTTTTTGCTTTTCTCTTAACCTTAGACCGAATTCGGAGAATTTGCTGCGAAACTTGCCGTGCTCGCCAGGTACCTGGTCCGGTCTTTTCTCCACGGCAGTTTTACCGTTATAGCTCCGCTCGCCTTTTAGGAAAAGGTTCACGCCTTCTCTTCTCGAGAGTCTGTCAGTAGGCCCGGTATATCTTCCCATTTACTGCTTAACCTCCTTGGAATGCTTAACCATTGTCAGTAGTAAATAATCCGCGATCTTATACCCTTCTCCTGCCGGGCGGCCTGCAGCCGTTGTGCGGGATCGGCGTCACGTCCCTTATGAACGTAATCTTGAGACCGGAAGCCTGAAGCGACCTTATGGCGGGCTCCCTGCCCGGACCCGGCCCTTTTACAAAGACGGACACGCTCTTCATCCCTACTGTCGCTGCCTTCTTGGCCGCGTCCTCGGCCGCTATCTGCGCCGCGAACGGCGTCCCTTTACGTGTCCCCTTAAAACCTTTCATTCCGCCGCTCGACCAGGCAATCACGTTGCCGTTCTGGTCGCTGATGGTAATGATGGTATTGTTGAATGTTGCCTGTATATTGACTATTCCCTGCTCTACAAATTTTCTTGTTTTCTTTTTTCCGCTCTTTTTCGCAGCCATCCCTTATCTCCGGACAAGATTATTTAGTTGTTTTCTTCTTCTTGGCGATCGCCGTGCCGCGGGGTCCTTTCCTCGTGCGCGCGTTCGATTTTGTCTTCTGTCCCCGCACCGGAAGTCCGAGTCTGTGCCTGACACCCCTGTAACAGCCGATCTCGATCAGCCGCTTGATATTGGTCTGGATTTCTTTCCTGAGCTCGCCTTCCACTGTGTATTTGCTTTCTATCGTCTCTCTGATCGCGGCGACTTCCTGATCGGTAAGGTCTTTCGCCTGTATATTAATATCCACACGGGCTTCCTTGAGTATCTCCTTGGATACCACGCGCCCGATACCGTATATATAGGTCAGTCCTACTTCGATTCTTTTATTAAGCGGTATATCAACACCTGAGATTCTGGGCATGCTGCTTCCCTCCTACCCTTGCTTTTGTTTATGTCTCTTGTTCGTGCAAATAATCCGGACTACGCCCTTTCTTTTTATAATCCTGCATTTTTCGCAAATCTTCTTCACAGACGCTCTAACTTTCACTGCAGTCTCCCCGCAAAATCATTTTTTTAACCTGTACGTTATTCTGCCTTTCGAAAGGTCATAAGGGGAGAGCTCAAGCTTGACTTTATCCCCCGTCAGAATACGTATAAACCGCGTCCTCATTTTACCGGAGACATATGCGAGCACTTCGTGCCCGTTGTCAATCTCCACCCTGAACATTGCATTAGGCAATGCTTCGATTACCGTACCCTCAAACTCTATTCTTTCTTCTTTTACCATAGTTTTTTAGTTTATTGAGTCAGCACAACCGGACCTTCATCCGTAACTGCAACAGTATGCTCGAAATGAGCCGACAGAGTTCCATCGACGGTTACAGCCGTCCAGCCGTCGTTTAAAATCTTGATATCGGGCCTCCCGACGTTGACCATCGGTTCTATCGCAATCACCATGCCCGGCTTTAATTTTATCCCCTTTCCATGGCTCCCGTTCTCGGGCACGAAATTCGGGACCTGAGGGTCTTCGTGCAGCTTCCTTCCGATCCCGTGACCGACAAAGGACCTCACTATGGAAAAACCCTCTTCCTCCACATAAGTCTGTATAGCCCCCGAAATATCGAAAAGCCTGTTGCCGGGATAAGCCTCGGCGATCCCCCTGTTCAGAGATTCTTTCGTAACGGCCAGAAGCTTCTGAGCCAGAGAGGATACGTCGCCTACGGGCACCGTTATCGCGGAATCACCGTAATAACCCTCGAGACTAACCCCGAAATCGAGGCCCACGATGTCCCCTTCCTTGAGTATCTTCTTTTTAGAAGGTATCCCGTGGACGACTTCGTCGTTGACCGCGAAACATACAGACGCGGGGTAGTTGGAGTAGCCCTTGAACGCTGGCTTCGCTCCTTTCTTTATTGCGAGCTCTTCGGCCATCCGGTCGAGGTCCCACGTCGATACCCCCGGCACCACGTTTTCCTTGAGCTTTTCCAAGGCCTCTACGACCACCTGAGCAGCGCTCCGCATCTTATCTATTTCTTCCTTGCTCTTTAAATAAATCATGCATTCAATTCCGATAAAACCCTGTCAATCCTTCCGAAGACATCGTCTATTGAACCCATGCCGTCGACCTCGAACAATACCCCTTCCTCCGCATAATAAGATTTCAAGGGCTCGGTCTGGCTGCGGTAGACTTTGAGTCTGTTCCTGACCACGTCTTCCGTATCGTCTTTTCGTCCTTCTATTTTTTGGCGTTCGAGTATTCTGTTCACTATTTCTTCATCCGCAACTTCGATGGATACGACGGCATCGATCGTCTTCCCCTCGGAATTCAGCATCTCCGAGAGGGCCTCGGCCTGAGGGACAGTGCGGGGGAAGCCGTCCAGCATGAAACCGCTGCGGGCGTCTTTGTCGGCGATCCTGTCCTTAATGATCCCGATGACCACTCCGTCCGGAACAAGCTCACCCTTTTCCATGTAGGAATTCGCTAAAATACCGAGCTCGGTACCGTTTCTCACGGCAGCCCTGAGCATATCACCTGTCGAAATGTGAGCCGTCATGTATTTATCCGTTATTTTCTTCGCCTGTGTCCCTTTCCCTGCACCGGGCGGACCAAATAAAATCAATCTCATTCAATGACTCCGGTCTCAAACGTTATATCTCCTGGGCCCCTTCATACCTTTCTTTCTGACAAAACCCTCATAACTATGCGTGATAAGGAAGGACTCGACCTGCTGAACGAAGTCGAGCGTCACTCCCACCACGATCAAAAGGGATGTTCCCCCGAAATAGAACGGCAGATTGAACGGCTCCCGCTGGAGAAAAGTGGGTATTACGCAAACAAAGGCTACGTATATAGCCCCGATAAAAGTAATTCTTCCGAGAATTCTGTCGATGTATTCGGACGTTTTCTTGCCCGGCCTGATACCCGGAATAAAACCCCCGTTCTTTCTCAAATTGTCAGCCAAATCGTCAGGGTTATATATGATCGCCGTATAGAAGTACGCGAAAAAGATTATCAGGCCGGCGAATATAATATTATACACAATTATATTTTGAAATAATAAATCCGACATGTTTCTCAGGAACGGTACGTTAATGAAAGTGAGAATCGTAGCCGGGAATATGAGAAGCGAGGACGCGAAAATGGGGGGGATAACCCCTGCCGTATTCGTTTTGAGCGGAAGGTGCGAAGACTGTCCCCCGAACACCTTTCTCCCGACGACCCTCCTCGGGTACTGGACGGGTATCTTCCTGTATGACCTCTCGACAAATACTATAAACCCTACTATAAGCACAAGCAGGATGAATATGAGCACGACCCCGAATACGGTCATTTCGCCCGTGTTTATGAGCCTTACAATATTCCATAACCCGCCCGGCAAACCGACTATAATCGATGCGGCTATGATGAGAGAAATGCCGTTCCCAATGCCCCGCTCGGTTATCTGCTCACCGATCCACATTACGAATAGAGAGCCCGCGGTAAGTGTGAGCACAGTCATGATCCTGAAAGTCCATCCGGCTTCCTTTACCACCGTAGCGCCCGAGCCTACGCCGCCCTCAAGGGTAATCGCGAGCATGAAGCCCTGTACGAGACAGATCAGCACCGTGCCGTAACGCGAGTACTGATTTATTTTTCTTCTGCCGGCCTCTCCTTCCTTCTGCATCGCCTCGAGTGACGGGAAAGCCTTTACCAGAAGGGACATGATAATCGATGAGGTAATATAGGGCATGACGCCGAGAGCGAATACCGACGCTCTTTCGAGCGCGCCGCCTGAAAACATATTCAATATGTCAAAGATCGTACCCTTAGTCTGTTCGAATAGTTTGAGTATTTGCTCGGGGTCTATTCCGGGTATCGGAACAAAGACTCCCAGCCTGTATACCACAAGCATTAGGGCCGTGAAAAGAAGACGCTTATTAAGCTCAGGTATTCTAGGAATAGCGCCTATATTTCTATTCATATAATATCTGCCTTACCGCCCTTTTCCTCGATTTTCACGACAGCGCTCTTACTGAAGGCGTCGGCTTTGACCGTGAGCGCCCTGTCGAGATCGCCGTTCCCCAGCACCTTCACTGGGTTCTTCCCCCTCACGAGCCCCGCATCGACGAACTCTTCCCGTGTAACGACGTCCCCTTCGCCGAATCTGTTGAGATCCGCGACGTTGATTATGTCGAACTTCTCGGTCTTCCGGCTCGTGAAACCCCTTTTCGGAGATCTCATCTTCAAAGGGGTCTGCCCACCTTCGAACCACGCGGGAACCTTGCCCCCGGACCTGGCCCTCTGGCCTTTATGTCCCTTACCGCTCGTTTTTCCGGTACTGCCGGTACCCCGCCCCACTCTCTTTTTCTGCTTTTTCGAACCCGGCTGGGGAGATAGCTTGTTGAGCATTATTATTGACCCTCTTAAAAAGAATTTTACGCCCCTCGCTCTATCCTGCCGTTTGAGCGGAGGGGTTGAATATACAATTAGAGACTTCGGCTTAAAACAGATTTCGGAAGATCCAATTCACTTAATTCCTTACCCCTTACCCTGGCGACGTCCTCGGGCATCCTCAGCAAGGTGAGCCCGTTTATCGCAGCCTTGACTACGTTAAGCGGGTTTGTAGACCCGACAACTTTCGAGAGAATGTCGTGTATCCCGGCGAGCTCGACCACCGCTCTCACAGCGCCTCCGGCTATAACACCCGTTCCGGGCGCGGCCGGCATCAGCATCACGCTGCTCGACACATGTTCGCCGTGTACTTCATGAGGAATAGTGCTTCCCTGAATGGGGACCCTGATAAGCCCCTTCTTGGCTTTTTCAATAGCCTTCCGTATCGCATCCGGAACCTCGTTCGATTTGCCGAGCCCCACGCCTATAATCCCGCCCGAATTTCCGACTACGGCGAGCGCGGTAAAGTGGAACCTCTTTCCGCCCTTGGTAACCTTGGCAACACGCCTTATGTGAACGACCTTTTCCTTGAGCTCGAACTCATTCGGGTCAATCTTTTCTTTTTGCAAGCTTACCTCCCTCGAAAGACCGATTAACAACCTAAATGTTAAAACTCCAGACCGGCTGCTCTCGCCGCGTCCGCAAAAGACTTTATCCTTCCGTGATACGGATACCCGCCGCGGTCGAAACAGACTTGCTTAATACCCATAGCGACCGAAAGCTCCCCGATATACTCACCGACGATTTTTGCCGCATCCGTCTTGTTCAATTTTTCCTTACCGAGCGTTTCCCTGACCTTAGGGGTGAGCGAAGAAGCGGAAACCAGCGTGTGCGCTCTCAGATCATCTATGATCTGCGCGTAAAAATGCTTGGCCGATTTAAAGATAACCAGCCTCGGCCTCTCCGCTGTTCCGGACATTTTCCTTCTTACCCTTACGTGCCTGAACGCCCTCTTCGTTTTTCTGCTTACTCTTTTCATTTTATCCTTTCGCACCAGCCTTTCCGGGTTTCAATTTCATTTTCTCGGTCGAGTACCTGATACCCTTGCCCTTATACGAATCGGGCGGCCTCAGCTCCCTTATCCTGGCTGCGGTTTGCCCGACCACCTGCTTGTCGATTCCCTGTATTATCAGCTTGGTACCCCTTTCCTCGACCGCGACCGATACGCCGTCCGGGAGTGAGAATTCGACGGGGTTCGAATACCCGAGGCTGAACTTAATCAGGTTCTTGCCAAGGGCTTCCGCCTTGTAGCCAACCCCGACAATGTCGAGGGTCCGCGTAAAACCGTCGCTCACGCCTGTAACCATATTCGATATAACGGCGCGGGTCAGACCGTGGAGCGCTTTTACACTTTTCTGGTCGTTGATGCGTTCTACGAGGATATTCTCGTCCTCGACCTTCGCGGTAACGCCTTCCGGGATATCCCAGGAAAGCCTGCCCTTCGCGCCTTCGATCTGCACTAACTTTTTCCCGAGGCTGATCTTTACGCCGCTCGGGACTTTTATCGGTTTTCTTCCTATTCGAGACATTCAGAATACCTCACAATATTGAACAGATAAGCTCGCCGCCTATACCCTGCCGGCGCGCCTGCGCGCCCGTCATAATTCCCTTGGACGTCGAAAGTATGCAAATCCCCAACCCGCCCTTAATACGCGGTATCTCGTCTTTGTTTACATATACCCTGCGGCTCGGCTTGCTGACCCTGCGAATCTCTTTTATTACGCTTTCCCTGTCGGGGGTATATGCGAGCGTAATTTTAATGATTTTTCTTCCGTCTTGCTCTTCCGCCTTATAATCCGCGATGAAACCCTGGTCCTTTAATATTCTCGCCAGCTCCGCTTTAATACCGGATGACGGCAGCGCTGCGGATTTATGCCCCGCTATTATGGCGTTCCTAATCCTCGTTAACATGTCTGCTATTGGGTCTGTCATTTATCTAGTCGCCCCTTTATTAGAATCCGTCGGGAATAAATTTCTCATCTACCAGCTCGATTTCCTTACACCGGGAATCTTGCCGAAGCTGGCAAGTTCCCTGAAACACAATCTGCACATATTGAACTTCCTCAAGAACGCCCTGGGCCTGCCGCATAAAGGGCAACGATTGTTGGCTCTCACTTTGAACTTCGGCTCTTTAATCGATTTCTCCATCAGTGCTTTTCGTGTCATTACTCCCTTCTCCCTTAATTTGCAATAAACGGCATGCCGAACTCACGAAGCAGCCCCCTCGACTCATCGTCCGTGCGCGCTGTCGTGACTATGGTGATGTTCATTCCTTTTACGTTCTGTACCTTGCTGTAATCGATCTCCGGGAAGATAATCTGCTCCTTAAGACCCAGGGTATAGTTTCCACTCCCGTCAAACGCCTTTGCTGACACTCCGCGGAAGTCCCTTACCCGAGGCAGCGTGAGATTAATAAGCCTATCGAGGAATTCGTACATTTTGTTGCCCCTGAGGGTGACCGAGCATCCTATCGGCACGCCTTCTCTCAATTTAAACCCCGCGATCGATTTCCTCGCCAGCCTGACTACGGGCCTCTGTCCGGTTATGAGCCCAAGCTCCTCAACCGCCTCTTCCATTATCTTCTTGTCCTTCCCGCCGTCCGTCAGCCTCCCGAGACCCATGTTGATAACAATCTTCTCGACCCTGGGTATCTCCATATGGTTCTTATAGGAGAACTTGCTCTTCAGCGACGGGACTACATTGTTCTTATAAACTTCTTTCAGCCTGGGGACCATTATTTCTTAATCTCCTCTCCGCTCTTTTTGCTGTATCTCACTTTCTCCCCGCTGCCGAGGAATTTACGTCCGATGCGTACGGGTTTCCTCTCGGACGGGTCGTAAATCATCAAGTTAGATATGTGGATCGGGGATTCTTTCTCAACTATTCCGCCCGTCGGGTTCTTCTGCGACTGCTTCTGATGGCGTTTCACGATGTTGAGCTTCTCCACCAGAGCGCCGTCTTTCTTATGAAGCACCTTTATGACTTTGCCGGTCTTGCCCTTTTCTTTTCCGGCGATTACGTAAACGGTATCTCCCGATTTGATATGCAGTTTCTTACCTGTTGTCGAATCCTTCATCGCCTTCGCCCCCACCTTAAACCACCTCCGGCGCAAGAGAAATAATTTTCATGAACCCTTTTGTACGGAGCTCTCTGGCTATGGGGCCAAAAACACGTGTGCCCATAGGCTCGTTGTCTTTCGTAATAAGCACGGCCGCGTTATTGTCGAACCTGACGTAAGAGCCGTCGGTCCTCCTCTGCTCTTTCCTCGTCCTAACGATCACCGCCCTTTGCACCGTCCCCTTTTCGACCTTCGAGTTGGGGATGGCTTCTTTTATAGAAACGACCACGACGTCGCCGAGCCTCGCGTATTTTCTGCGCGTGCCTCCGAGAACCTTGATACAGTAAAGCCTCTTTGCCCCCGTATTGTCGGCTGAATCCAAAAACGTTGTCGAGCTAATCACTTGGAATTCCCTCCCAAATTTTCTGCATCAACCTCAATCTCCAGCTGAATACCGCGCTCGAGAATCTTGCTGACCCTCCACCTCTTGGTCTTGCTGTAGGGCCTCGTTTCAAGTATCAGGACCTTGTCGCCGACCTTGCACTCTTCTCTTTCGTCGTGGGCCTTGAATTTGGTGTTTCTCTTCACGGCTTTTTTGTATGTAGGGTCTTTTTTTATTTGAATCACGTCGACTACGACAGTTTTATCCATTTTGTCGCTGACGACAGTCCCGATTTTAGTCTTATATTTACCTCTCGGCATTAATCTAGCTTCTCCCTGTAGAAATTTCTTTTTCTCTTATCACTGTCAGGAGACGCGCAAGGTCCTTTTTCAATTTGCCGATCCTCGCAAAATTCGTCGTCTGCTGAGTGCTGACCTGAATCCTCAGATTGAAAATCTCTTCCATAAGTTCGGTTTTCTTCTTGTTGAGCTCGTTTTCCGTCAATTCCCTGATATCGCTTGCCTTCATCCGAGTATATCCCCTTCCTGACGTGATACGAGACGCGTTTTAATGGGCAGCTTATGAGACGCGAGCCTGAACGCCTCCTTCGCGAGGTCGAGAGGAAGTCCGCTTATTTCGTAAATCATGGTTCCCCTTCTGACAGGCGCTACGTAGCTGTCCACGTCTCCCTTTCCTTTACCCATCCTTGTTTCGGCAGGCTTCTTCGTTATCGCCTTGTGCGGGAAAACCCTGATCCAGAGCTTCGCCCCCCTTTTGACATGGCGGGTTATCGCGATACGCGCGGCCTCTATCTGTCTCGAGCTCAGCTTCCCCCCTTCGAGTGACTGGAGTCCGAACTCTCCGTAAGCCATCGAGGCCCCTTTCGTAGCCTTTCCCCTGATCCTGCCTTTGTGAAGCTTTCTGTATTTAGTACGCGCTGGCTGTAACATTAATAGTCACCGTCAAACAGTTTGTTTGTGTTTCCTTTCGATTACTTCGCCTTTAAAAATCCAAACCTTGATTCCAATTATTCCGTAGGTCGTTTTCGCCTGAGCGAAGCCGTAATCTATGTCGGCCCTCAGTGTCGCGAGGGGGACCCTGCCTTCCCTGTACCACTCCTGCCTCGCTATCTCCGCCCCTCCGAGCCTGCCCGATACCATCACCTTGATGCCGAGGGCCCCCAGCCTGAGAGCGGACGCGATGCCCCTCTTCATGGCACGCCTGTATGCGACACGCCTTTCGATCTGGAGCGCGATATTCTCGGCCACGAGCTGCGAGTCGATTTCGGGCCTTTTGACCTCCCGGATATCGAGATAAATATCCTTCCCCGTCATCTTGGATAGTCTCTGGCGAAGGGACTCAATCTCCTGCCCCTTCCTTCCGATAATCATTCCCGGCCGGGCGGAGTTAATGATGATCCTCACCCTCTCGGAAGATGCGCGTTCGAGCTCGATCTTGGAAATTGCAGCCTGGTAGAACTCCTTCTTAATAAGATTCCTGATCTTCAGATCCTCGTGCAGGAGGTCCGTATATTTCTTCTTCTCCGCAAACCATTTGGAGTCCCAAGTCTTCGTTATTCCCAGTCTAAGCCCTATAGGGCATACTTTCTGACCCAATTTATAGCCCCCTCTCTTCAAGTACTATTGTTATATGGCTCATTCTTTTTTTCCTCGACGCGGCCCTTCCCATGGCCCTCGCGCGGATTCTCTTGAGCGTAGGCCCTTTCGATGCGTAGGCTTCTTTTATATAGAGGGTGTCGGTATCGCTGTGACCCTTTTCGGCCGCATTAGCCACCGCGGACTTTAACAGCTTCGCGATATCGGGCGCCGACCTCCTGCGGACAGCAGAAAGTATAGTGAATGCGTTTTCCACACCGTTCCCCCTAATCAATTCCAGAACGGGGCCAAGTTTTTTCGGAGACGATCTATAATATTTTCTTACGGCTTGCGAAACCATTTTATTCCCTTCTTAGTCGGATTTGCCTTTCGATATTTTTGCTTTTTTATCCCCGGTATGTCCTGTAAAGGTTCTCGTCGGAGAGAATTCACCCAGCTTGTGACCCACCATATGTTCGGTAACGTAAACGGGGATAAACTTCCTGCCGTTATAGACCGCGAACGTGAGGCCGATCATATCCGGAGTGACCATGGATCTTCTGGACCAGGTCCTGATGATACGCTGGCTGCCCGATGACCTCTCGGCTTCCACTTTTTCCTGCAGTCTCTCACTGACATATGGGCCTTTCTTGCTTGATCTTGGCATAACCTCTCCTAATCCATCCCGTAACCGATTCTTCTGCGTTTTACTATGAAATCATCTGTTCTCTTATTCTTTCTTGTTTTGTATCCGATCGTTATCCAGCCCCACGGCGATACGGGATGAGGGTTGCCTTTGCTGGCCTTACCTTCTCCGCCTCCGTGCGGATGATCCACCGGGTTCATAGCCACGCCCCTGACGTGGGGGCGTTTGCCCCTGTGTCTCTGCCTTCCGGCCTTTCCTATCGATATCAGCTCGTGCTCGGCGTTACCGATCTTACCGACCGTCGCCATGCATTGGACGCTTATCAAGCGTATTTCACCAGAGGTCAACTTAAGCTGGGCATAGCCGCCTTCCCTCGCGACGATCTGGGCCGAAGCCCCTGCCGCCCTCGCGAGCTTGCCCCCTCCCTTCGGCTTCATCTCCACGTTGTGAACCACAGTGCCGACGGGAATGCTTTTAAGCGGGAGCGCATTACCGAGGGCTACTTCCACATTGTCCCCCGAGAATACTGTATCGCCGACTTTGAGCCCTTCGGGCGCCAGTATGTACCTCTTTTCTCCGTCGACATAAAAGAGGAGCGCTATCCTCGATGAGCGGTTGGGGTCGTATTCAATCGACTCCACCTTTGCGGGCACATCGTATTTGTCACGCTTGAAATCGATATCCCTGTAAAGACGCTTGTTTCCCCCTCCCTTCTGGAAGCTCGTGATCCTTCCCTGAGCATTCCTGCCGCCCCTTTTTTTCAACGGCGACGTAAGGGGTTTGTGAGGTTTTTCCGCTGTTATATCAGAATAATCCGACCCCGATCTGAACCTGGTACCCGCGCTAGTGGGGCGGAACTTTTTAATACCCATTATTAAACTCCCTCAAAAATCTCTATTGTTCCTTCTTTGACCTCTATATAGGCCTTTTTAATCGACTGCCTCTTACCGGTTATCCGTCCGGCCTTCTTTACCTTTTTGCCAGTGGTAACGAGTGTCCTGACTTTTCCGACCTTGACTTTAAATATCTTTTCGATTGCGTCCTTTATTTCATGCTTGTTCGATCTCTTATCGACCGAAAAAACGTACCAGTTCTTCTCTCTCGCGTCCGAAGACTTTTCCGTAACGAGCGGGCGCTTGATTATCTGCCTAGGGTCTTTCAATTTGCAAGAACCTCCTGTGCGCGCGCAAGCGATTCCTCGGTCATTACCAGAGTGTCGTACTTCAGGATGTCGTATACGTTGATGCCTTCTATTTTAAGCACCTTTACGTTAGGTATGTTTCTCGAAGACCTGAGCAGGTTTTCGTTATCGCCCCCGACGATTATGAGGGCCGACTTCAATTCGAATCTTTTAATAAATTCCGAAACTTGCTTGGTCTTGATAGACGGCAGGCTGATCTCGTTCAATGCCAGCATCCGGCCTTCGCTGAATTTCAGGGAAAGCGAGCTTATAAGGGCCGCACGCTTGGTTTTCTTGTTTACGTTGTAAGACCAGTCTTTGGGTTTTGGACCGAATATCACCGCTCCCTTCCTCCATTGAGGGGCCCTTATACTGCCCTGACGGGCGCGCCCGAGATGCTTCTGCTTCCAGGGTTTCTTTCCTCCGCCGCTGACCTCTCCCCTCTCTTTAGCCGAAGAAGTGCCCGCGCGTTTTTTCGTAAGCTGCCAGTTAACGACCGTATGGAGCAGGTGAGTTCTAACCGGCACTTCAAATATTGCAGGATCGAGATCAACAGTCCCCACTTTACTCTTATCCAAATTAAAAACGTCAAGCTGCGGCACTGTCTCTGCTCCCTTTAGAAGTTCTCTTGATTATCACCAGACCGCCCCTGGGACCGGGGACCGATCCTTTTATGATTATTAAATTTTTATCGATGTCCACCCTGAAAACCCGCACACCCTGCATCGTCACCTTTTCGTGACCCATATGTCCCGGCATTTTCTGCCCTTTCCAAACCCTCGCCGGGTAGGTATTAGAGCCTATGCCGCCGGGTCTTCTGTGGGCCATACCGCCGTGGGACGCGGGCTGTCCTCTGAAATTGTGTCTCTTCATGACCCCGGCAAACCCCTTACCCTTGCTAGTCCCGACGACATCGACCGTCTCTCCTTCTTTGAAGATGTCGGCCTTGATCTCGTCTCCCGGATTGTAATCGCCCGACGCCGCGCTGAATTCCACGACATGCTTCAAAGGAGCCACTCCCGCCTTTTTGAAATGCCCGAGCATCGGTTTCGTGACCCTCCGGGGCTTGGCCTCTTGAAAACCTATTTGGACGGCTTCGTAACCGTCCTTTTCCTTGGTCTTCTTCTGAAGCACGAAGCACGGACCGGCTTCGATTACGGTCGCGATCACCGCGGTTCCGTTCTCGAGAAAAAATTCAGTCATTCCAAGCTTTTTGCCTAATATTCCATCAATCATATCTATCAAGATCCCGTTAGTTTTATCTCAACCTCAACACCCGAAGCCAGGTCCAGCTTCATGAGCGCATCGATTGTCTGTTGTGTAGGCTCGAGTATATCGACGATCCTCTTGTGAGTTCTCACCTCGAAATGCTCTCGCGAATTCTTATCGACGTGGGGAGACCTGAGCACGCAATAGCGGCTTATGTGTGTGGGCAGAGGGACCGGTCCTGCGACCTTCGCCCCCGTCCTCTTGGCCGTATCCACAATCTCCGCTGAAGACCTGTCAAGAAGCCTGTGATCGAACGATTTCAGTTTGATACGAATTTTAGCAGCACGATTCATAAATTACTTACCTTAATCCTCTCACTCCACGATTTTAGTAACTACGCCAGCACCTACGGTCCTTCCGCCTTCCCTTATAGCGAACCGGAGCTGATCCTCTAGCGCCACTGGCGCTATCAGCTCAACGTCCATGTTTATGTTGTCCCCCGGCATTACCATCTCTACCCCCTCAGGAAGCACTATCGACCCCGTCACGTCCGTCGTCCTTAAATAAAACTGCGGACGGTACCCGGGGAAAAACGGCGTATGCCTCCCACCCTCTTCCTTCTTCAGAACATAGACCTCCGCCTTGAACTTCTTATGCGGCGTTATGCTCCCGGGTTTTGCCAATACCTGACCCCTCTCGACCTCGTCCTTCCCCGTTCCCCTCAGCAGCACACCAACGTTGTCCCCGGCATGCGCGTCGTCCAGTATCTTCCTGAACATCTCGAGGCTCGTAGCCACCGTCTTCCGCGTGTCCCCGAACCCCACTATCTCTACCTCGTCCCCGGCCAGCACCTTCCCCCTCTCCACTCTCCCCGTCACTACCGTGCCCCTGCCCGAGATCGTGAACACGTCCTCTATCGCCATCAGGAACGGCTTGTCCATCTCCCTCACAGGCTCGGGTATGTACTCGTCTATAGCCGTCATCAATCCCATTATCTGGTTCATGGCCGCTGCGTCTTCCTCAAGAGCCTTTAACGCGCTCACCCTCACCACTGGCACGTCGTCCCCGGGGAACCCGTACTGCGTAAGCAAGTCCCTTACCTCAAGCTCCACCAGGTCCAGCAGCTCTTCGTCGTCCATCATGTCCACTTTATTGAGCGCCACCACTATGTACGGCACCCCTACCTGCCTCGCCAGCAGTATGTGCTCCCTCGTCTGGGGCATGGGACCGTCAGGAGCGCTCACTACCAATATCGCCCCGTCCATCTGCGCCGCCCCAGTTATCATGTTCTTCACGGTCTTCCCGTGGTCCACGTGCCCTATCGTCCCTATGTTCAGGTGCGGCTTGCTCCGCGTAAATTTCTCCTTGGACATCGCCTGTTAATACCTCCTTAATAGATTAACGAACATGTTGTCATGCACAGCATGGAGCCCACGAGCGGACTTGAACCGCTGACCTCATCCTTACCAAGGATGTGCTCTACCGACTGAGCTACGTGGGCAAAGAAAGCAATGAGCGGGAGACGGGATTCGAACCCGCGACCCTCAGCTTGGAAGGCTGATGCTCTAGCCAACTGAGCTACTCCCGCTTTATGAGCATTGCAGGCTGCCTTGAGCTTGTTCACAGCTATAAACATCCAGTATGCTTTATTTTCCTTATAAGTTCTCTGGGGAGGGCAGGATTTGAACCTACGTAGGCTTGCACCGGCAGATTTACAGTCTGCTGCTTTTGACCGCTCAGCCACCTCCCCTCCGATAAAATAGTATATAAATCCCTGTAATTGCGACATTTTTCCTGTGGAGCTGGCGAAGGGATTTGAACCCCCGGCCTGCTGATTACAAATCAGCTGCTCTACCACTGAGCTACGCCAGCGTCTATGAATCTATAGCTCTTATGGATTCTCCATTAATGTGAAATTAGATAGAATTTACCCGTCTATATGAAACCACGTATACTAACATAAAAAAGTGAACACTGTCAAGGTAAGGATTTGATTTTAAATAAATTAATAGAGCGAAACCATAATTTCCGCTTCCGCAACCTTTGAGCCTTCAACACTCGCCTCACCAGTGAAGATGATAATCTTCGACCGCATCTTCTGTATCCTCACATCCATCTTCAGGAGATCGTTCGGGTAAACGGCTTTTCTGAAACGCACTTTCTCGAGTCCGGCCAGGTAAGCCCCCGTCTGCCCTTTGGATATCCGCTCCTCCGTAAACGACGCGTTATAAAGAACTCCGCCCGCCTGAGCCATCGCTTCCAATATTATCACCCCGGGAACGATCGGACTTCCGGGGAAATGACCCCTGAAGAACTCCTCCTCCGGACGGAATTTCCTGACCGCCACGATCCTTGCCCCGCGCTCGAGCTCGAGGACCTCATCGACGAACAGAAACGGGTCCCTGTGGGGTATGTGGACCTTGATAGATTCTCTATCAATTAAAATTTTCAAGCTGCTCCCGTCTGTAACCGTTCCGTCAAGCATTAGTTCTTGGCGTCGTATGCCTGTATAACCTTCTGGGTTAAATCGATAGACGGAAGTGAGAAAATGACACCGCCTTCGGTCTTTTCGATAATGATGGTATAGCCCTCGGAGGTGCCGATAGACTGGAGTATGCCATCGAGATCCTTTAATATCTTCTCCAGGAGCTCGTAGTCCTTCCTCTGGAGCTCGTCCCTGAAGTCGGCTCTCGATCTCTGGAGGTCTTTATCGAGACGATCGATCTGCTCCGCTTTCTGCTTTCTCGTCGTTTCGTTCATAACGGGTCCGCTCTGAATGAACTCGTTTTTCAGCGCTTCGAGCTGGGCGTTCTTGCTCTCGATAATCTGCTGCTTCTGCTTGAACTCGGCCTCAAATGCGGACTTTGCAGCCTTACCCGCCTTCGAGTTCGCAATAACCATCTGTAAATCGATAACGCCAATCTTGTTCGCCTGTGAATAAGAAACTACAGGTGTCAGCAACAACAAACCTAACACAAGTAACAATACCCTCATTTTTTATACCTCCTTAAAATTTAGAATAATGTTCCAATAGTAAACTGGATTTCGTAAGGATCCTCGCCGGGCAGCCTGTCTCCGAGCGGGAACCCCACTTCGAGTCTCAGAGGGCCGAGCGGAGATACCCATCTCACGCCTAAGCCCACGTCCTTTCTCAGGTTGTTCGGGTTTATAGTCACGTCCTGCCCGTCGTTAAACGCATCTCCCATATCGAAGAATATCGCCCCTTTCAACCCCGCCGAAGGCAGGATCGGAAAGATATAGTCGACCGAAAACAGGAGCTGCTGAACGCCGCCGATTATTACGAAGCTGCCGTCAGCGGCAGGGACCCTCGGGCCCACCCTTCTGAAGCCGTACCCCCTGAGCGTATTCGGCCCGCCGAGGAAGAAGCGCTCGCCGACTACGAGGTCGTTGCCGTTGTTCCTGAAATCGATTACTCCGTATGTCCCCCTTACCGTCAATACCGTACCGAGCCATAAGGGGAACCATTGCCTCGATGATACAGTATATTTAAGAAAATCAGTATTTCCACCCAGCGGGCCGCCCGCGAACTCGACTTCCGTTTCACTCAGGTTTCCGGCGCTCGGGTCGAGCAGATTATTTCTCGAATCCCAGACCAGACCGAAGCCGACGCTGCTGATCGTCTGTTTCGACCTGGTAATAATAAGTCTCGCGTTCTCGTCTATATCGCCTATCTTCACGTCTTCGAGTCTGTACGTTATATTGCCCCTCAGGTCTCTCCAGAGGTATCTGCCGACTGTTAAACTTCCGCCGAACGAGCTCCTGTCGAAATCCCTGAACTGCCTGTCGGTCCTGAACCCGAGGACATCGAGAGTGAAGTCCGTGTCGAGGAAGTGCGGGTCCTGATAATTTACATAAAAAAGCTGTGTAACACCGCCTACTTGCGCGTTCAAAGTAAGCCTCTTCCCATATCCGAAAAGGTTGGCTTCCTGTATCTGGCCCGCAAAAATGAAGGTCTCGACAGAGCTGAACCCTCCGGCGATGCTGAAGAACCCGGTGGGCTTCTCTTCGACCTTTACCTTAACGTCGATCTGATCCTCGGTACCGGGAACCCTGTCCGTAGCGACTTCCACATTGTCCTCGAAGAACCCGAGCCTCGTGACCCTCGATTTGATGGCCTGGACCTCCGTGGCGTTGAATAACTGGTCTTCCTCGATGGGTATTTCTCTCCTTATGACCTTGTCTCTCGTCCTGGTGTTGCCGACTATATCGATTTGCCGCACGTATACCTCGGGCCCTTTTTCGATTCTGAACTGCATAGCTACCGTGAGTTCCTGCCTGTTGAGCTTGAATGCGGGCTCCACGTTGGCGAACGCGTATCCCTTGTCGCCGTAAAAGGTCGTCAGACCCGCTATGTCCTGGGCAAGTAGGCTCCCCCTGAAAATTTCCCCGCTTTTGAGTCTGAGGGTCGCGCGAAGCTCCTCTTCGGGCACTATCATATCCCCGGCGAACGAGAGCTCGCTGACTTTATACTGATCTCCCTCGTCAATTTTAAAGGTAATTATATAACCCTTTTCCTCATCGCTATATACTATTTCGGGCTTGCTTACCTTTATGTCGAGAAAACCGTTGTCGATATATGTTACCCTTATCCTCTCGGAATCATTATCGATTTCCTGAGGGTTGTAGATACCCTTTTTCGAAATGAAGGAGAACATGCCTTTTGGTTTGGAATATAAGCCCTTCTTAACTATTTTGGTTTTCAGCTTTTCGTTCCCGACGAATATTACCTTCTTGATATAGGCCTTCTTACCCTCTTGTATTTCGTATGTGACGCTTACCGTCCCCTCCCCCTCGGGCTCGATGCTGTAATCAACCACCGTTCCCACGAGGCCGCTTTGGGCGTAGAGGGCGCTTATGGCCTCCTGGCTCTGCTTGACCTTGCTGAGGTCTATAATTCGGCCTTCCTTGACATCTATGACCTCAAGGATCTTATCGCTCTTTATGTCCTTGTTACCCCTGATTCTGAGGTCGGCGACTACGGGCTTTTCCTTAACCTTATAAATGAGGATTATTCCCTCAGGGGTCTTTTCGGTGTCGGCTGATACGTCCTCGAAGTTTCCGAGCTTATAAAGCTTCTTTATATCCTCCCTGACGGCCGCAGCCGAAAAAGGCTCGCCCACCTTCGAAGAAATATTAAGCCCTATCAGCTCCGTTTCCACACGGAGGTTACCTTCGATTTTTATCTGGATTATCTTGTCCTGCTCCTGAGCGGCCTGAGGCAGGGGGGTATCCCCGATCCCGGCGGCGCCGTCCACGGGCTCCTTGACAGTATCCGCGGCAGGGGGGGTCTCCTTACCGCCCGCGTCCTGTCCCGATGCGTATTCCCGGCATAACGAGCAGAGAAACAGCAGCAGAGCGACCGCAATAACCGTTCGTCCCGCCTTTAAGTTAATTGACATCGACAATTTTCCCATCGGAAAGTCTGATTCTCCTGTTGAGCCGC
>JAHKKQ010000170.1 GCA_020027805.1 Candidatus Dadabacteria bacterium | reverse complement strand
TTGAACAACTTCCACTCATTCCACAAGAGATGTTTAAACAACCATTAGGTAAGACGACTGTTGCGGAGTTTATCAAGTATCATGTCCTTCATCTCACTTACACGGCATGGGATATGCAGCCATTTGCTATGGATATGGGATATGACGGCGATCCGTATATTTGGGACGAGGAAGACCGCAGGCATAGAAAGGCAAAGCTCGACGCGCTATTCTTCAACCTTTATGGGATAGATGAGGACGATGCGGAATACATCCTCTCAACCTTCCCTATAGTCAAACGCCAGGACGAAGCCGAGCACGGGCGATACCTGACCCGCAACCTCATTCTCGCCTATATGCGTGCGCTTAAAGCAGGTGATACAGACGTGTTAGTTGAAGTATGATTTCGATTACTACGCCGTCTTTGTCCTCTTCGTCACAGCCTGAAAAAGATAATAGACGATAATTGCTATGGTCGCTATGATAAGCAGGAACTTTACGGCTGCCGCGGTCGAGGCGGCGAATATTATGAGGCCGTTCAGGTTATCCGGGTCGGACAGCTGTGATTGCAGGAGAAAATTCTCTGTCACGTCGAGCGCGCCCGCCAGAATGGGCAGGCTGAAATACGTGAGCGCCCTCCCCCGCTCCAGCCCCTTCACGAGCGAGCCCGTTAAATTCCCCAGGAACCCGGTATAGGCGATTATGAAGAGATAGTCTATCCAGATGAGTATCAAATGCGAGCGCACGCCCTCGGCGCCGCATTCACTTATCATGCTTTGAAAGGCCGGCTTCGTGAACGCGAGCTCGAGAGTGATGAGCCCTGCGCAGCCTTCGGGCCTCACGAAGGAGTCCGTAGTCAGCATCGCGAACGCCGTGAGAACGAAGAAGGTCCCCGTAAATATGAGGAATTCCTTTACGGCCAGGGCGTTAAATAGAAAATCCAATATTTTTCTTGGCATTCAGTTCCCTTATCGGTTTATATGAGATAATGATTATTCAGGATCGGGCCCAACATTCAACCTCCGCCCTTATTATCGCGCCCGATTCCCCCATTCACGGCGGTATTCATTGTATGTTATATTGTGAGCTATAATTGGTAAACCGGCGGAGGTTTCAGGTGACAGGCTCGAGGTTAGAGACGTTCAAGGCTCTCGTGAAGAAGGACCCGGGTAACCCCCTCGGCAGGTACAGTCTCGCTAACGAATATTACAAGCTCGAGATGTATCGAGAGGCGATTACGGAGATAAAAGAGTATCTGAAGATAGCGGACGACCAGGGGGCCGTTTACAGGATGCTCGCCGAATGTTATATAAAGACGGGCGACGCAGAGATGGCGAGGGAGGCCTACTACGAGGGGATAGAGGCCGCCAACCGCCACGGGCATCCGGGCATGGCCGAGGAATACGAGGAAGCCATCGAATTATTGAACGAATGAACGAAGCTTCCGCGGTGTCATAATCTCAGGCTGAGGTGATAAATTTTGGGAGACCTTTTCGATGTTGCGGCTGTAGGGGAGATCGCCCCCGGCGAGGCGAAGCTGGTCGAGGCCGACGGCAGGGAGATCGCTCTCTTTAACTGTGACGGCGAATACTACGCCATAGATAACGACTGCACTCACATTGGCGGGCCGCTCTGCGATGGCGAGATATCGGGCGATACCGTCACCTGCCCGTGGCACGGAGCCGAATTCAACATCAGGACGGGCGAGGTGCTCGGCCCCCCTGCCGATGAGAACGTCAATTCGTATAGGGTTCACGTCGAAGGCGGCAGGATACTGATCGAGATCTAGCCCGCGAATTAAGAAACTGTCATAGATGCAGCCCTTCAAAGAGGGGTCCCGATGTCCTTTCCCTCGACAGGTCTTCAGCGTGCCTGAGCTCTTCCCTGAACTTGCCGTCGACGAGCAGGTCGGCGAGCGCTGAGGCAGCGCCGTATGAGATCATGAGCCCCCTTCCCGTATGCGCCTCGCACTCGTAGACGTTCTCGAGTCCGGGGACCCTGCCCAGATAGCCCGAGCGGTCGGGCGTCTCGGCATACATCCCCGCCCACCCCCTTATGAATTTCACCCTCTCGAACGCGCTCATTCTTTTCCAGAGCGGCTGCCATATGTGCTTCACGAAAGGGCTTTCCTCGCTCAAGCCCCCGAAGCTGAACTCGAAGTTGTAGCCGTAGGGCTCGTCCGTGTTTGAATACCCGGCGACGATATTGGCGCCTTCCTTGTGGAAATATATGTCCGATGTGTCGATCAGCATTCCGTAAGGCGAAAGGTCGACGCCCGGGCAGTTTAGCACCACCATCTGACGCCTTCTCGGCATTATTCCCTCGTCTTTGAACCCGTAAAGGGCCGAAATACGGGGCGCCCAGGCCCCGGCGGTATTTATGAGCGTTCCGCACCTAAAAACTATCCCCGGCAGATCGTGATCGACGGCGTCGTCGACGAGTATTTCTTCCACCCTCTCTTCCATGGCGCCCCGGTCTTTATTAAAGCCGGCGATATCGTAAGCCGTGACCTCTTTCGCCCTCTCCCTTTCGACGGAGACACGGGCGGCGTAGCACCTGTCGAAGAACCTGACCCCGTTCTTCCGCGCCTCGCCCCTGTAGAATTCCCTGAGCGAGTAATGGTCTATGAGCCCCGCTTTTCTAGAGACCGAGAGCCCTTCGATCCCTTCAAGGTTGTCGACGAGGGGGAGTATGGAAGGCACCTCTTCCGCCGGATATAGCTCAACCGGGAGCCCGTATTCTTCGTAGAGTGGGTGGTTCTCGATTATCTCCCGCCACGACCTCGCGCCGTGCATCCAGAAGTAGCCGAGCTCCCGGAACTGTATTATTTCCGCGATCGATTCGTAGAAGTCGATTGAATATTTGCAGAACTCTATGTTCGCCCGGTTCCGCCAGGTCGCCCTCACTCCCCCCGCGTTCTTGAGCGTGGAGGAATGCTCCCCCTCCATGTCTATGTCGATCACGCCGACGGCGGCTTTCACGCCCCTTTCGCCGAGCTTCTTTGAAAGCGCATAGGCCCCCGCCGAGCCGAGGATGCCCGCTCCTATGAATAGGAAATCGAGGTCGTGGCTTCCCATGGGGAATATTCTATCACAGGGCCGCCTCCGTGCGTCTCGAGGGAATCCGCCGGGGAATTTGCAGGGGAGTTTGCGGAAGAATTTATGTTATCATTTTTACGTGATGGAAGATTACCCGCTCAGGTGGCTTTTCGTCGATATGAACTCGTACTTCGCCTCGGTCGAGCAGCAGCTCACGCCCGGGCTGAGGGGCAAGCCTACTGTCGTTGTCCCTGTTATGGCTGACAGCACCTGCTGTATAGCAGCGAGCTACGAGGCGAAAAAATACGGTATAAGCACGGGGACGGGGGTCGCCGCCGCGCGCAGGCTCTGCAAGGGGCTCCGCATAGTGGAATCGAGGCCCGATAAGTACATAGAAATGCACCGAAAGATAGTTTCCGCCGTGAACACCGTGCTGCCTGTCGGCACGGTGCATTCGATAGACGAGATGTCCTGCCGGCTTACGGGGAGGCAGACGGTCCGGGAAGCCGCCGTTGAGATAGGGCGCGCGGTGAAAGAAGCGATCAGGGCGGAGGCGGGGGAGTATCTCAGGTGCTCGGTCGGGATCGCGCCCAACCGCTTCCTGGCGAAGGTCGCGAGCGACATGCAGAAGCCCGACGGGCTGACCGTGATAAGCAGGGAAGAGCTCCCCCAAAGGCTGTATACACTTTCCCTGACAGACCTGCCCGGCATCGGGAGGAGCATACACGCCCGCCTGAAGAGCCGCGGCGTGCATACGGTCGAGGGCCTCTGCACGCTTTCCGAAGAAAGGGTCTTCGGCATATGGGGGAGCGTCGTGGGCAAGAGGTTCCTCCAGGTGCTCCGGGGCGAGGATATAATCGAGAGCGCATCCGCGAGGAAGTCCGTGGGCCACTCCCATGTGCTGCCCCCTGAATGGAGGACGGACGAAGGGGTGCGGGCCGTGTTCGTCAAGCTCATACACAAGGCGGCGTTCAGGCTGAGGAGGCTCGGGTGCCTTTCCGACAAAATGGCGATCGCCATAGACTACCTGGGGGACGGCGAGAGCTGGGCGAAGGGCGTGAATATCGGGAGAAGGAACGATACGCAGACCGTGATCGGCGCCTTTTCCAGAATGTGGGAGGAGAGGCCGTCGGCGGGGAAGCCGCTCCGGGCGTCGGTCACTTTTACCGACCTCGTCCCGTCGGGAGAGGCCGCTATGTCTCTCTTCGAGGGGGAGAGGAAGCTCGACAGGGTGGCGGGCGCCCTAGATGAGATAAACGAGCGTTACGGGATGAACAGCATCTATTTCGGCGGCATGCACGGCGCCCTGGAGTCGGCCCCCATGAGGATAGGGTTTACATCCATACCGGACGTGGTCGCAGAAGGAAGTAAAGGGAAACGAAACACAGGCGGGCACGGCAAGGATTAGGCGCCTTACCCGATTCTATGAGTCGGTCCCGCGGCCGCGGCCTTTCTTCCCGAGCTTTTTTACGGCCTTCCTGCTCTCGTCGGCTACCTTGCCAATGGGGAAGAAGAAGAGGTACTGCCCCGTGTCCTTGAGGACGTCGAAGGCCCTCGACGATACCCTGTCGAAAAACTGCACGGTCTTTCCGTCCGTGATGAGCACCCAGTTCTGGGGCTGCCTCAGGACTTCGGGCATTTTTTCCTTG
>JAHKKQ010000169.1 GCA_020027805.1 Candidatus Dadabacteria bacterium | reverse complement strand
GACCGATCGCCGGTTTTCCGTTATACCTGAGCAGACTTGTCGGGGGCTCTCTATAACCTCTACGTACGCCGGCCACGTCCTTCATATATACGAAGCTATCGCTTCCGCGGCCGCTTATGAGCAGGTCCCCGAACTCCGCCTCGGAGGTGAACTCGCCCGTCGGACTGATCGGAAATTTCTCCTTCCCCACCTCAATGTCGCCGGCGTCGGCGGGGAGGTTCTTCGCCCGTAGCGTGCTGTATATATCCTGCTGTGAAATCTCGAGCGCCGCCATTTTGGGCCGCGACATCTCGACGTAGACCGCCTCGGGCTGCTCCCCGTAGAGGACTATTTTCTTTACGTCTTTGACCAGCAGCAATTCTCTTTTGAGGAGATCCGCGTAGTCCTTGAGCTCGGCGTAGGTGTATCCCTCCCCGGTAATCGCCAGATACACTCCGTAGACGTCCCCGTAATCGTCGTTCACGAGCGAGGGCCCCGCGCCGGGAGGCAATTGGGACTGGTAATCGTTTACCTTTCTCCTGAGCTCGTCCCAAACCTGGGGCAAGCCCTTCTTATCGTATTCGTCCTTGATTATGGCTTTAACGGTCGAAAGCCCGCGGGAGGAAGTGGATTCGACACGCTTCAACTGCCCCAGTTCCTGTACGGCCTTTTCGATTACGTTAGTGACTTCTTCCTCGACCTCGGATGCACTGGCCCCCGGGTAAGGAGTCAGTATTATGGCTTCCTTGATTGTGAACTCGGGGTCCTCGAGCCGGGGCAGGCTCTGAAAGGATTTAAACCCCGCATAAATGAGGACGATAGTGAGCGTTATCGTAATGACGCTTTTTTTTATCGAAAATTCTGCTATGTTCATTTGGGAGAAACCTTCATAATATCGCTGCTAATCGAGGAGCGTAACCTGCATCCCTTCGCGGAGCTGCGTCATACCGGTTATCGCGATCATCTCGCCTGCCTTAAGCCCGCCCAGTATCTCTATGTCTTTTTGTCCGGTCACCGCCCCCACTTTAACCATCCTTTTGTGAACCGTGACGTCGTTTTGATCCACTACCCATACATATTGGTCGGGCCCGTCGCCTGTCACGACGGCTATCGCCGGAATAATAAAATAGTCTCCGTTAGCGATGTTGTTCGTTTTCCCCTCCAGGTGGACCTGCGCCGTCATTCCCGGCAGCACCCTGATCGTCTCCGGCTGGTCCATGCTCAGCGTGGCGCGGTAGGTCTGCGTTCTGGGGTCGGCCTGGGCGCTCACCTCTTTGATCCGGAGAGGGAAGTTCTCGCCCGGCGCGGATTGAAATGTCGCATATAACTGGATCACGTCCCCTTGCTTTGTGGATGCGAGGATGTTTTCTGGGAGGTCGATAACTATCTCCACCTTGCTCAGGTCCTGGAGGCTCAGTATGTTGTCGAACGGCCTTACCTCCTGGTAGTTCTGAACGAATTTGGCTCCGACATACCCCCCGAAAGGCGCTTTTAAGTATGTATAGTCCAGGTTCGCCTGTGCGTAATCGAGCCTTGCCTTCGCCGTGTCGCGCTTCGCCCTCCTGACGTCGAGGTCCGCGACGGGCACGGCGTTCCGCTCGTAGAGGTCTTTGTACCTCTTATAATCCGCCTGGGCTTCTATGTACTGCGCGTATGCTTCGTCGTGGGCGATCTGATAGTCCCTCGGGTCGATCCTGGCAAGGAGCTGGCCCTTTGTGACTTCGTCTCCTTCGTTTACGGGGAGCTCGATCAACGGTCCCTGAACCCTGAACGAGAGGTTCACCCTCTGGGACCCCTGCACTTTACCCGGGAAACTCCTCCCGGTTCCCTGCTCACCGCCGAGGGTCATGGTCTTGACGGGTCTTACTACCTGGACCCGGGTTTCGTCTTTCTCTTCCCCCCCGCATGAGCCGATGATCAGAATTAGAGCCGCGGCTGTAATTAATCTCAAAGGTAAGGTTTTTGTCGATCTTTTCATTCTTTTTCCCTCAAACTGTGACTCACCGTTTCTGGTATCAAATCTATTTCGTGACCGGATCATTGGTTCCGGCGCTGTTACTTTTAGTCGTTTCGGATGTTTCGTTATAGAACGCGTCCAGCATTCTGAAAAATTCGTCCCTCTCTTCCGAAGAGGTGAAGAAATCGAACTTCCCTGACGCGCGCTGCAGGTTCATCAGGTCGATCAGGAAGTTGTAGACCGAATTAGCCGCATTCAGGTCAGCCGAGAGCGCCGCGTTTTGTGCGTCGAGCAGGTCTATGATGGATACGACGCCGCGGGAATAGGAGTCCGTGACGAGCTCGAGGTTCTTATGCGCGGCATCCGCGGCATCGAGCGCGAAGCCGATGCTCGGATATGACGCCCCGGAATCGTTGAGCGCTGTCCTTATCTGTTCCTCGACCTTCTCGGCGGTCGAGTCCCTCTCGTATCTTAACTGGGACAATTCGCTCCTGGCTTTCTTGTATTCAGCCAGCTTTGCCCCGCCCCTGAAGAGTGGAAACGAAGCCTGGAGCTGTACGACCCATTCGGTATCGTCGGATTTTGCGAGATCGAGGGGAAAGTTGTCCGGAATGTTTATGCTGCTCCCTGCGCCCCCTTCGTAGAGGAACTGCCTCAGCTCTCCGAAGGCAAAGATAGTCGGGGACCAGAAGGCCCTCTTCGAGGAGGTTAGGATCCTGTCCTGAGCTGCGATCTGCGAATCAATCGTCGCTATAGCGGGCGATTGTTTGAGTCCGAGGCTGACCATAAAATCCATGAAAACCTTGAACGATCCGGGATTGCTGACGAATCTCTCGAGCCTCGGGTCGCTCACGAGGAGCGAGGGGTCTTCGAGCCCGGTTTCCACGGTTGCGAATTCCTCCCCCTGCGGCCTGTGGAGGAGCCTGTTCACGAGAATCTCGGTATTCTTCCTGTCAGCTTCGGCGTTCACCACCTCTATACGGTCGGAGGATATCTGGCTCTCCCACCTGAAAACCTCAGCGGGGCTGGCAACGCCAATGTCGCGCCTTACTGTAGCCAGATCGAGGTTCGATTTCGAAAGTTTCAGGTTATCTTTCTGGATACTTTCTATGGTTTTTGCCCGGAGCACGTTCAAATATCCTATCGCCGTAGCCGCTATAATGTCCAGTCTGACTTCGTCGCGTGTGAATTCCCTCGATTCCTGAATCCGCCTCTGGACAGTGAGGTTTGACCAGGCCCTCTCGGAGTATATGAGCTGGCTCACGTTCCCGCCCGCGCTCAGGTCCCGCTGCGGCTGGGTGCCAAGGCTCGCCTCGGCCCTGTCCTTGTCGATGTACGTGTTGTCGAGGAATATGTCCGACTGGGGCAGGAGCTCGGCCATTGCCAGTCTGATGTCCTGCGCCCCGGCGGCGACGAACTGGCCCGCGGCCAGGAGGTCCAGGTTCACCTCGACCGATTCATTCACGGCCTGCTCGAGGGTGATGGTTCTTCCCTTTTCTGCGGGTTCTTCATTTATGAGGGTCGCCTCGGTCAATACGCTCCAGGACGGAGAAAATTTAATGGCGCGGGCGGTGGCCATATTAATCGTAAGAATCTCTTCCTCTGAAAATTCAACCGGGAAGCCCCCTGCCTGATCGCCGAGCAGGATGCTCTGTACGACGAGGGCCACGCGCCTCGCCTCCCTCGTAAAATTGTGTTCGGGTGTGAGGCCTATGAGCGCTCCCGATTCAACCTCGCTCCTTCCCATCATCGAGAAAGCCGGCAGGCCCTTTTCGATGAGGCCGTCGTAAAGCTCCGCTATCTGAGAGTCGGAATAGTCGAGTATGGGCGTTACGTATACGGCCTCTGCGTCAGGCGGTATGGCCGCGAGGGTTTCTCCGACTGTTTTTCTCGCGGGGACGAGGTCGATGACTACATCGTTTTCGGCTGAGGTTTTCCTTACGGAGCTTTCCAGGCCCGGGACGAGCTCGGGCAGGAGGGGCATATACAGGATAGCCAGCTTATTGAAACCGATGACCTCTCTGAACCTTTTTATATCCTTTCCGAGGGTCTTCGGTTTGGCCAGGTAATAGAAGTTCCCGACGCCGCTCCCTCCGCCCTCCGCCGGCGACAGCCCCAATAGAGCGGGGTCGATGACCCAGGGGGCGATCACGGGTTTCGGGAATGCAGTCCTGCCCGCAATCTCTGTAGACCCGATGATCCCTAATGTTATCAATATATCGACTCCGGGGTCTGCCAGCTGCTTCTCTATTGCGGCCGCCACTCCCGTCGATGTCCAGTCGGAAGTGACTATCCTGTCTTCCGGGAACCGTACTGTGAATTCACCTTCCGTGAGGTCGGTGATTTCCTTTTTGTACGCCCCCAGGACCTTGCCGTTTATTTCGGAGGGGCCGTCGAAAACTATACCTATATTGACTCCGGAAGCCTCCGTGGGACCGGAGGTTATTGTGAAAAGCATGACCGAAATAAACGATAGTAGAACCTTTACGCCAGGCGTGGCCATCCGATCTCCATGTGTAAAATTACGGAATCCTGATTATACATGAGTTGTATTGTTTAAAAAAGGAACGGTGTCCGATTTAATGGACACAGTACGGGTGCCGCTATAATATGAATCTTTACCCTTTATTGTTTTTGGAAGTTATGATGGTGTATAATTGGGGAAAGCTTGGTGGTAATAAGGAGACAACGATGGAAAATATATACACAGCGCGCCGTATAGCCGCTTTATCATTCGCCTTAATTATTTG
>JAHKKQ010000168.1 GCA_020027805.1 Candidatus Dadabacteria bacterium | reverse complement strand
TTTCGGCGTTCGACGTAGTCCTCCCCGAAGGGATACCGGGGAAGGGGAAGGTGTTGAATACGATATCGAAGTACTGGTTCGGGCAAACGAGCGACATCATCCGGAACCACCTTATCTCGACCGATGTTAATGATTATCCGAAAGAATTCAGGAGGCACCGGGGGGTGCTCGAAGGCAGGAGCATGCTCGTGAGGAAGACAAAGCCCCTCCCTGTCGAATGCATCGTAAGGGGGTACATTGCGGGCTCGGGCTGGAAAGAGTACAGGGAGAGTAATTCCGTTTGCGGCATCCCGCTCCCGCCGGGGCTCCTGGAATCTTCTAAACTCGAAGAGCCCATTTTCACCCCCTCGACCAAGGCCGAAGAAGGCACTCACGACGAGAACATCAGTTTCGGGAGAGCGGCCGAGCTCCTCGGAAGGGGGCTCGCGGAAAGGGTCAGGGACGTGAGCATCGAGATTTATTCGAGGGCGAGGGGTATCGCGGAGAAGAAAGGGATAATAATCGCGGACACAAAGTTCGAATTCGGGATAGACGAAACGACAGGCGGTCTCGTCCTCATAGACGAGGCGCTCACGCCCGATTCCTCCAGATTCTGGTCCATGGACGACTATAAGCCCGGAGGCCCCCAGAGGAGCTTCGACAAGCAGTTCGTGAGGGATTATCTCGAGTCACTCGACTGGGACAAACGCCCCCCCGCGCCGTCCCTCCCCCCCGATGTGGTCAGAAAAACATCCGAAAAATACAAAGAGGCGCTCGAGCGTCTCACTAATTGAACGAAATGGCGCCAAGTGAAGGTCTCTGCCCCTTCCGGGGCAATGAACGTCCGTTAACACCGCTTGCCCGTGAGATCGAATGGAAACGATAAGCATATTGGGGTGCGGCTGGCTCGGGCTGCCTCTGGCCGATTATCTGATTGGGAAGGGCTATAAGCTCAAGGGCTCGACCAGAACCCGGAGCGTGCTCGAAGTAATCAGGGCCCGCGGTATCGAGCCGTTTTATCTGGTCCTCGATCCCGGGCTCAGGGGCGACTCTGTCGATGAATTTTTTAATTGCGACGTGCTCGTGGTCAACTTCCCTCCCGAGAGGAGGGACGACATCGCCGGTTATCATCCGGCCCAGATAAAATCGCTGATTGCCCGTATGGAGTCCTCACCCGTTAAAAAGGTGCTCTTCGTGAGCTCGACGTCCGTTTATCCGGATCTCGGCCGTGAGGTCTCCGAAGACGATAACGCACCGCCCGAAAAGCCCTCGGGCGCCGCGCTTCTCGAGGCTGAGAGGCTCCTCCGGGGCTCCTCCCGGTTTGAGACGACGATAATCAGATTCGGGGGGCTCATAGGCTACGACCGCAAGCCCGGCAGGTTCCTCGCCGGTAAAAAGGGCATTGCCGGGGGCAATGTTCCCGTGAACCTCATACACAGAGACGACTGCCTGGGGATCATCCATAGAATTATCGAGCGGAACGCGTGAAAGGGCTTTCTCCGCCGGATTGGATGATGAGTGCGCGGTGTTGGATTTGACGCGCATTCTGTTATACTAATCACTATTAAAAATGAAGGAAATCCCCGGTTATACCGTAATTCATCGTTGGGAAACAAAATAAAGCAACCCCTTAATATTCCTTCGATAATCCGTCAAAGTCCCGCTGTATTCCGGACATCAAGGCTTACATATCTTTTTTCGCAGGCAAAACAACACCAATTTAACGCATATATTCTAAATATGAGCCCAGGCACATATCCAGGAGGAGGAAAGACAAAATAGATATGCAGGAGACCATGACGATCCAAAACGGCAGCGCGAAGGAGCTCGAATTCGGCGACAACAATCTTGTCAAGGAGCTTTACGGGGAGAACAACGACAACCTGAAGGAAATTGAGGGCCATTACGGGATCAAGATCCATTCGAGGGGCGGGAAACTGAACCTCGAAGGCGAAGAACAAGGGGTCGAGTCGGCCAACAGGTTTTTACGCGAGATTTACGGCATTCTGGAAAAAGGCTATACGCTCGACCCTTCGGATATCGAGCTTGCCGCGAGGATAGTGGACGAGGGGAAGATCCGGCTTGCGGATGTGTTCCTCGACACCGTTTGCATATCGACGAGGAAACGGATAATCGCTCCCAAGAGCATTGCGCAGAAGGTGTACATCGAATCTATAAGAAAGCACGATATCGTGTTCGGTATCGGTCCCGCGGGGACCGGAAAGACGTACCTCGCGATGGCCATGGCGGTATCGGCCTTCGTGAATAAGGAGGTCAACAGGATAGTGCTCACGAGGCCCGCCGTAGAGGCGGGGGAGAAGCTCGGGTTCCTTCCGGGCGACCTGTCGCAGAAGGTCGACCCTTATCTGAGGCCGGTCCTCGACGCGCTCTACGATATGATGGATTACGACAAAGCCTCCCGTCTCGTCGAGAAGGGAGCGATCGAGATAGCCCCTCTCGCGTTCATGAGGGGGAGGACCCTGAATGACGCCTTCATAATACTCGACGAAGCGCAGAACACGACTTCGATGCAGATGAAGATGTTCCTTACGAGGCTCGGGTACAGCTCCAAGGCTGTTATAACGGGCGACACCACGCAGGTGGACCTTGCCGCGAGCGAGAGGTCGGGCTTACTCGAAGCCGAGTTGCTGATGAAAAAAATAGAGGGGATTTCCTTCGTATATTTTTCGAAGAACGACGTCGTAAGACACCCGCTGGTTAGAAAAATTATAGAAGCGTATGAGAAATATTCCTGAGGATTGTGTTATAATTCAGAACTGACCGGCATCCTCAACGGAGGCATACCCGATGCAAAGATCCTTACGCGCCCTGTCGCTTGTAATGCTGCTTTCATTATGCGCGGCGTGTTCCCGTCAATGGAGGGACCCGGATACGGCGCTCCCGTCCCAGAACGTCAGTATCGCGTCCATACTCGCCAGCCCCGACGCCTATGATATGTCCGGAGTGATAGTCATAGGCAAAATATGGCGTCCGAGGGTCGAGTCTCTGGGAGTGACCGAGAACGGTGCAGAGGAGGTCTATACCGTGTTCACCCTTGCCGACAGGCAGGGGACCGGGATCGACGTTTACGTTAACGGCGAGGCCCCTATTACAGACGGTGATTATATAAGGGTCGTCGGTCTCTTCAGGAAGGATTTTCAGACCGAGGGGGAATACTTCTATAACAGGATCGAAGCGGTGCGTTTGGAGAGCTGGAGTCCGAACCTGACTTACTGGTTAAGGGAATACGAATTCGATTAGTTTTGATGTTTACTGAAATAAATCCGAAAGAAACAGAATCTTCTCTCTCGACGCTCCGAGAGAAACTGCATAGATCGTAACGCCGGTCAGCTGTTCTAACTTCCTGATATAATTTTTTGCATGGAGCGGAAGCCCGCTGAAATCCGTTACTGTTGAAATATCTTCCTTCCAGCCCTCGATATCTACATAGACCGGTTCGCAGCCGTTCAGTATGTTGATATTCGAGGGGAAGTCCGAGAGTATCTCACCCCTGTATCTGTAACCCACGCACACTTTTATCGTATCAAAGCCCGACAAAACGTCGAGCTTCGTTATTGCCAGGCGGGAGATGCCGTTTGTCATCGCCGCGTACTTCAATGCGACGCAGTCAAACCACCCGCACCTTCTCGACCTGCCCGTGGTCGCTCCGTATTCGTCCCCGGCCTCCCTGAGCCTCTCGCCGAGCTCCCCCTGCATCTCCGAGGGGAACGGCCCTTCGCCGACCCTCGTGGTGTAGGCTTTCGCGATGCCTAGGACTACGTCTATCCTGGTCGGGCTCACCCCCGTGCCGGTACATGCGCCTCCCGAGCTCGCGCTCGAGGACGTGACGAACGGATAGGTGCCGAGATCGATGTCGAGGAGCGCCCCCTGAGCCCCCTCGAACAGGACACGCTTCCCCTCGCTGATGGATCTGTTCAGAAGGCTCGAAACGTCGCAGGAGAAGTCCTTGAGCTCCCTTCCGTACCCTTCGTATTCACGGTACATATCGTCGAACTTCAGCGGCTTTCTCCCGAGTACGCGCTCGAGGTACATATTCCTCTCTCCGAGCACGCTTGCGAGCCTCTCCCTCAGGGACTCGGGATCGATCAGGTCTGAAAACTTGATCCCCCTCCTCGCCGCTTTATCTTCGTATACGGGGCCTATCCCCCTCCCCGTCGTCCCTATCTTCCCGTTCCCTTCCGACAGCGATTCACGCGCTATGTCTATCTCCCTGTGGTAGGGCATAATCACGTGCGCCCTGTCGCTTATTTTCAGATTTCCGGAATCGGCCCGATAACCGGCCGCCCTCAGCCCCTTGAGCTCCTCGAGAAGAACTTTGGGGTCTATGACCACACCGTTCCCGATAACGGATATTTTCCCCTCCCGGAGGATTCCGGAGGGCAGGTGATGGAGCACCACCTTCTCTTTTCCGATAACTATGGTGTGCCCGGCGTTGTTCCCGCCCTGATAGCGGGCTATTATATCGACGTTTTCCGAAATCAGGTCGACTATCCTGCCTTTACCCTCATCCCCCCATTGAGCGCCTATGACCACTATGTTAGGCATACTCAGATCCCCCCTTTGAGGAGCTCCTCGAGGTTGGAAAATTCCTTGCAGGCGCCTCTCCTCGACTCGATGAGCTTAATTTTCCTCGGCGTCTCGAGGAGTATTACTCCGTAGAAGTTCGAAGCGCGGTTCTCTTTTATCCTTAGCTCCCTCTGTCTGGCATCGAGATTGAGGTCCAGCACGACCTTGAAGCCGCTCGATCTCAGCCATTCCGCAAGACGTATGGCTTCCCGTCTCAGGGACGATTTCTTGGGGATGACGACGAAGTGTATCTGATTCCCTTCCCTGTCTTTTTTGGATGTGCTCAGAAGGGTTTCGACGTCGATCGCGAACCCGGTCGCCGGCGAGTCGTAGCCGTACTTCCCCATGAGCTCGTCGTATCGTCCTCCCCTTACGAGAGGGGCCATGATGTCGCGCGAGACGATCTCGAATGTCACGCCGGTGTAGTAATTGAAGCCCCTTATTTCGGCGAGGTCTATGTTTATCTCACACTCGGACTGATAGTCGTCGATGACGTTCAGCACGCTTTCGAGTTCATTCACGTATTTTCTGATGGATGTGATTTTCCTGGCCTCGGTCAGAATATGTCTTCCGCCGAAGAGCTCGGGGAGCTTCAAAATCGTGTCTTTAATATTCTTGGGAGCGTGCGTTTTACCGATAGCCCGGGACAAGGCTTCCTGGTCTTTTTTTTTAAGCGCCTCTTCGATGCTTTCTCTCAGATCGCCTGTCTTCGACAGGAGGTTTCTCAGGATTCCCGTGTGTCCGATGTCGAGCACGAGGTTCTTGATCCCCGATTTCCCGAGCGACTTCACCCCCAGGGCTATTATTTCAGCATCGGCTTCAGGCGTGGAGAGCCCAACGAGCTCGCATCCGACCTGGAATATTTCCCGCTCCTTGCCGCTCCCCTTTTCTTCGAACCTTACGACCCTGCCGTTGTAACAGAGCCTGAGCGGCGCGGTATGGTCCTTCATCTGAGTCGCGACTATCCTGCCTACCTGAGGCGTAATGTCGGGCCTCAGCGCCACGACGTCTCCCGTGGACGGGTCGACGAACTTCATGACCTTGCTTTTCAGTTCGTCACCGAGTCCTACAGATAGCGGTTCCAGGTATTCAAAGAGGGGGGTGATGATCTTTCTGTACCCCCACCTGCCGAACTCTTCGAGCAGACCTTCTTCTGTCCTTCTTAATTCTTCTGCTTTGTCGGGCGTATAGTCTTTTACGCCCTGTGGAAGACTGAGCCGGTTTATCATTAAAGCTTGACCTGCGTCACGGAAATTATATCCGGGAGTTTAGATATTTTTTCGATCACTTTAGCCGGCACCGGGGAGTCGACGTTCGTAAAGACTATCGCCCTCCCGCCTATCGCCTCTCTGCCGAGATGAAGGAGGCCTATGTTGACCCCGTTCTCCCCGAGCAAGGTGCACATGGCCCCTATGAACCCCGGCCTGTCGTTGTTCTCGCTTACGAGGAGGTAACCCTTCGGCACAACGTCAATTGTAACACCGTTTATCCTTACGAATCTAGGCTCTTCTTTCCCGAATATCGTGCCCGACACATGGCTCTCGCCTTCTTCCGTCTTGACCTTTATGGATATGAGGCTCGTATAGTCTTTTGTCTGCGAGGAC
>JAHKKQ010000167.1 GCA_020027805.1 Candidatus Dadabacteria bacterium | reverse complement strand
GAGCTCGGCGTTCTTGGCCTTGAACTCGTCGACCTTCTTCTTGACGACTTCGAGCTCCTTGATCCGTTTCTCGGCCTTCGCTATTCCCCGGTTAACCTCTTCGATCTTATTTCCCTGCAAAATGTGAATTGCCGCAATAACGGCAAACAAAGCCGCGAGAACGCATATCCCCATAAAGATTTCGCCTGTTCCCCTAACCTCCTTTCTTTCCAGTTCAGGAATAAGGTTTATCCTTATCATGACTTATCCCCCGGCTTTCTGGTGGCGAGGCCCATCACGACGCTCATCTTCGGAGCTATCGCTTCGATATATTCGGGATCGAATTCGTTTTTATCGTAGAAAATATTTCTGAACGGGTTCATGGAATCGACGTTGGCCTCGGTCAAGTCCGCGAGGACTTCTATTAACCCGGGAACCTTTGACGAGCCGCCGCCGACCAGTATGCTGCCGACCTTGCTCGTCCACAGCGTCGAGGCGAAGAAATCCAGGGTCCGCTTTATCTCACCGCAAATCAAGTCGTTGAAATTGCGGGTCAGGGTTTCGAGCTCCGGGGTTATTTCCCCTTCATGCAAAGCAGACTTGACCTTCTCGGCTTCCGCGTAGTCGAGCCCCAGGTCCTTTATCATCCAATCGGTAAACTGGTTCCCTCCGGTCGTTATGTCCCTCGTGAATATCGAAACGCCGTCTTTCAGTATGTTAATGTTCGTCACGGACGCGCCGATATTAACGAGCGCGATGAGACCCTCCGCGTCCGGATAATTAATTTCATACATATTCTCAAGTGCGAAAACATCGACGTCCACCACGACCGGGTTGAGGCCGACTTCTCTGACTATCGAGACGTATGAGCTCGTGACGTCCTTCTTCGCCGCAACGATCAGAACGTCTATATTCCCCTCCGCCGTCTCCCCCGGGATGACCTGATAGTCGTAGTTGACTTCCTGAATACTCTGCGGGATGTACTGTTCGAGCTCCCAGGGGATCGATTCCCTGAGCTCCTTCTCAGACATTTTAGGCAAGCTGACTTTTTTTATTATCACGGAGTGACCTGAAATAGAGATCGCCACATTCCTGGTCTTGACCCTCAGGTCCTCGAACAATGAGGAAATCGTATCCGCGACGGCATCGCGTTTTTCTATAATCTTGTTGACTATGGAATGATGCGGCAGAATGGCCTCGCCAATATTTTTCAACTGGTAGCCATTCTTGGATGACTTTAGCTCTACGAGCTTGACGGCATTAGAACCTATATCGAGTCCTACAAGTTCTTTCTTACTTAAAAACAAATCATCCTCCTATGTTACAATACTAATTTAACCACTTTTTTGAAGTTATTGCAATACTCTGTTTAAAAATATCAAACTGACCTTTAATAATTGTCAATAGCCCACTATAAACCTTCATTTTAAGAAGCGGCGGCTTACTTAATTGTGACTGCCTTGCAGATATAGTCATAATGGATATCGAAAAATTAGTTCATGACGACGGTAGGTTATAAGAATTCTGGCGTGAAGGGTGTGCGAGGGGCTGCCTGATTGTTCAAGATTCTCCAGTTTCGGTAACCCTGCCGTCATAGGTTTAATACCCTTAGACCGTTGGCTTTGCGCCCCGTGCTTTCGCACAGTTTACCTTTTTCGGTCGGAGACTTATACAACGATATCAACAATACAGCTTAAGTCCCTATATGTCAACACTATTTTGGGGAGAGTCAAAACCAGGGACACTGTATTTGTAAAATTGTAAGGAAGGGAGCCTAAGACGACGGAGGTGAATCTGTAGCGTCTTCGTAGTATATTTCAACTTCCTTCGAAAATACCCTGTTCGGGTCGGAAGCGACCGAAAGGCTGAAGAAAGCCCTTTCGGAGGGATATAGCAACGCATTTGGGTCTTCGTCGAATATCGAAACCGAATTCGCTTCAATAACATTACCTTCCTGGTCCTTTAACACTATGACGATATAAACGGAACGGACAGGGGAGTCCCCAGTGTTGATCAATGCGCCGTTGAATTCCAGGTTACTGTCCGCGTCCATGCTTTCGAGTATGGGACCGTCAAGCTGGACTGTGCCATTCTCACTCGGACTATCGCAACCCAGAGCAACGACAAAAAACATTAAAATAGCGGCGAAAATGATTTTCTTCATTGTTTTCTTTTTTCCGCCAACTCCGATATTGAAATCACATTTTTCCCCGATTCCTGCCTTTTGGCCGGGTCGGGACTTTCATAATCTGTCTTATGATCGTCGATGATATCGCCCAGGACCTTGTGCATTATCTTAAGAGCGCCGATGGAGTGCTCTTTAAGGTAACCCTTCTCGAAGATAACCTCTTTCTTCTTCCTCATCAGGAGGTAAAAGATGAAAGCCTGGTTATTCAATACTATCAGCATCGCCGCGTAAAGAAGGTAGTTGTCCGCCAGCACCTTCTTCAAAATCGCCTTCGTGTCGGAGTCGATCTTGACTATCCCATAGGGCTCGGTCTCGGCCTGTGTGGAGAAAGGGACAGATACGGAAATAATCCCGTTAATGTCCTTGACCGTATAGCCCTCCTCGGGATAAAACTCCTTCATGAACAAGCCGTTGGGCGTCAGTCTGTTTTCCACGTCTTTCTTGAACACGACGCTGAAGAACTTGGGCGCTATCTCGAACGTATTAAACAACTTCTTCCTTCCGAGCCTCTTATCGAGAAAATGGTAGAACTCCCCGCTCGTCGGCTGTTTCCCTTCTTCGGAATAAAAGTCACTGGCCAGGTCCCCTATGGTCTCGGAGATCGCCCTGGTCTTGCTTACAAACTCCCCCTTGGCCTTATTGAACTGGAATAAAAAGACGAGCCCTATTAATGCCAGAATGCAGAGCTCAATCCCTAATGCCTTGAGGATAATAGATATTTTACTCATCAGGCACATTTAATAAATTCTTCGAGTATCTCCTGCACCCCTTCGTCCTGGGAGTGTCTAAGCAGCATGAATATCATTCCGCCGAAGTCCCTCCTCATGTCGGAATCGAGGCTCCTGTAAAGGTTAATGAGGGCTTTCTCGGCATCGGTCAATACTTCAAAGCTGTCTTCAGTTATTTCTTCCTTTTCCATAAATCTCTTGAGGCGTTCTTTCTTTGCAACCGTCCACAACTCTTCAATATTTACATCCAGGATTGCCGCTATCTGCTGACACCGGTCGATCGAAGGGGCGTCCACCTTGCCTGTCTCGAGCTGGTGTATGAACACGCTCGATACGCTCAGGGAACGCGCCAGATCCTCCTGGGTAATATTTTTCTGCTTTCTTTTGCTCTTCAAATAGTCGCCAAATCTCATTATTGCCTCCGCAAGATTAACGGAATCCTTTTTTTTAATACTATCCCGCTATTTAATTTTACATTATAAATACATGGAATTGCAACACTAACCGAAGGGTATTTGAATATATTCCTTGAATTTATCGGCGCATTGACGAAGACACGGGGCCCCCGGGGTACACAGGCATCATTTTCAAGCTCGGCTCCACGGTAATGCATGCTTAAATCAGATACCCGGGAAAGAATGCCCGGAGACGGAATTGAACCGCCGACACGAGGATTTTCAGTCCTCTGCTCTACCGACTGAGCTATCCGGGCATAAGGTGTTTTTAGTGTTAAACGGAGCCGGAAACGCTAATATCCAAAAAGCGGTTTAATTCTACCTAACTAAAAATTTACAGGCAAGAGAGAAAATTAACGATACCGGCGAGAGGATAGGCCCGAAATAGACAAAAGGGAGAACAGCTAAAACTTCGAGCTGTTCTCCCCCCCGCCCACACAAAGGAGATATGGAGAGATGAGTACACTAAATCAAATCTTTTACAGTTGAATCCAGTAAAGCAGCTGCCCCATCACGCCGTACTGATCCTTCTTGAGACCGTCGTCTTCGGTGATGAAGAAATTCTCGTCCGAATGGTCCCATCTGAACTCAGCCCTGGCCTCGAAGTTATCGAGGAACTTGTTGCCCGCGATAAGACCCTTGAAGGGCTTCAAAATCAGGGTCGGCGTAATTTCGAAAAGCTTCTGGTTAAGACCGGTCCTGTACCCCTCGGGGTCATCAAAGTATTCCCCCCTGAGTGCAAGCCTGACCGCCGGGTGCGGATCGACAACGATATACCCCGCTATACCCCACCAGGAAACGCTGTCCTCAGCGCCCAGCTCATCGAACACTACGTCCTGCTGCCATCCGAAATCGGCATCGACTATGAGCGTGATCTTCTCTACAAACGTTATCGTTCCCACAGCCGTTATAAGCTCGCGCCATCCCTCGCCTCCGAACCCGAGACCGCTGGGCTCTTTGCCGAAGTATCCGGTTACTCCGAGCCACGCGCTCGATACGGTGGTACCCGCATAGCTGTAAGCCAGCTGGCTTTCTATCGTCGGGGAATCGTTCAGCTCCTCGACCTGGTCCCATCCGTTGTTAAGACCGGCCGTAAATGTTATCGGCCCTGCCGTGTAATTGGTCCTGATGCCGGTGTGGGTGAACGGAATCGCGAATCCGAACAGTATCGAACGTGTAATGTTCGGGTCCTTCCAGGCCTCTATCACCTCGTATCCGGCTAAGGTCACGAAGCGGCCCGCAAATATATTTATGCCGTTCCCGACCGGGGCCAATACTTGAAGGTACGCCTGATACGGGTCGACCACGTCGCTGTCGAACCCCTCGCCGCCCAGCTCGGGAGCCTGTTCCCCGAAAAGTATATCAGCCCTGAAACCAAGCAGGTTCATCAGCCCGCCCTCCATCGACGGCGTCTTCGACACCGAGATCGTAAAGGCGTTCAG
>JAHKKQ010000166.1 GCA_020027805.1 Candidatus Dadabacteria bacterium | reverse complement strand
GCGGCAATCTGATAGTTCCACTGCTTATACCAGCTGAGTCCGATGAGATAATTATCCTTTTCGGTAAAGTCCCTCACGGGGTTCGGGAGCTGCTCCGGGATTTCATCGGGAATATCCTTTATCTGCTGGCAGCCAAAAAACAGGATCACGATCGCCGCTGAAAGCAGGTAAGGGACCGGATTAATTTTTCGTCTTCGCACTATTAACAGATCCCTTTCAAACCCATCGAGCAATATTGATACTAAAATTCACATTCAAATATAGTAAATAAAAAAATGATGTCAAATAATCCCGTAATTTTATTTTCACGGCAACTGATTAATTGACAAAACTCACGGGAGGTGAAAGAATTAATGGGCTATAGTCGTAATAAGGTCAATTATGCGTCTGCCGGAATACTTTAAATATGGAGAGAAAGGGCCTGTAATCTCTTTTGAAATTTTTCCCCCTAAAACTGAAAAGGGTATGGAAAATCTGGAAACGGTCCTTGAGGAGCTCACGAGCATAGGTCCGGACTTCATAACCGTGACTTACGGCGCGATGGTATCCGCGAGGGAGAGGACACTCGAAATAGCGTCTCTCGTCAAGAACCGTTTCGGCGTGGAAACAGCGTGTCACCTCACGTGCGTAGGGTCTTCGAGGGAGGAGCTCGACCGTTTACTGATGCAGATTTATGAATCCGGCATCGAGAACATAGTCGCCATACGCGGGGACGTTCCGTCGGGTGCTCAGGAGCTCATACCGCCCCCGGACAGTTATAAATACGGGTACGAGCTGGTGAAGCACATTCGTCAATTCGAGCAAGAGAGGCTCAACCGCGGATACTTCGGAATCGCCGTAGGGGGATACCCGGAAAAACACACCGAAGCGCCCGATATGGAAACGGACATCATGAATCTCAAACACAAGGTCGACGCGGGCGCTGACATTGTAATCACACAGCTTTTTTTTGATAACCGCCATTACTTCGACTTCGTGGAAAGAGCAAGGTCGCACGGAATAAAGACCCCGGTAATCCCGGGACTGATGCCAATACTCTCCGTAAAGCAGATAGAGAGAATAACCTCGATGTGCGGCGCGACAATCCCGTCCGACTTAAGGAATAGGCTCGACGCTTGCAAGGACGACGACGAAAAAGCCCGCGCTATCGGCATAGCCCAGTGCATAGATCAGTCTAAAGAGCTGCTGGCCCGGGGCGCTCCGGGCATCCATTTTTACGTGCTCAACAAATCCGACCATATGAAAGAGATAATCGGGGCTTTGCCGGTCGGCCGTTTTAAATACTCAGGCGGTAAATTTGCCGCAAATATTCCTTAATTACAGGGACCCCGCGAACTAATGCCGGACACAGTCAAGCTTTTTAATAAAGTTGCAGAGCACTACGACGCCTTAAATACGTTCTTCAGCCTGGGCATGGACAGACTGTGGAGAAAACGGCTTTCGGATCAGATCAGAGGGGCGGTGAAGGTTCTCGATATTGCTACGGGGACAGGGGAGGTGGCAATAGAGACGGTAAGGAATCTAAAGGGGTGCAGGGTCGTAGGCGCAGACCCGAGCGCCCGCATGCTGGAGCTTGCCGGGAAAAAGATCTCCGCGGCCGGCAATTCAGGCAGGATTATGCTCGCACGGTGTGGTGCCGAGCACCTGCCGTTCAGGGATGGGGCTTTCGACGCGGTGACTATAGCTTTCGGTATAAGAAACACGGCCGACCCTTCAAAATCGCTCTCGGAGATGAACCGTGTGCTCAGGCCGGGGGGCAGGGTCGGCATTATGGAATTTGCAATCCCCCGGAATAAATTTTTCGCCCCTGTATACCTCTTCTATTTCAGGAACTTCCTCCCTTTCATCGGGTCCCTCTTCGGGACGGGAACCGAGTACAAGTACCTTTCCGAATCAACGTCCGCATTCCCGCAGCGTGAGGGCTTCATCAAGCTAATGGAGGACGCGGGATTCGGGACAGGGAAACCGATCGAGCTCATGATGGGGATAGTGATCATATATACAGGGGCGAAACAGGGGACCTCCACAGATAGAGAACATCAACATTGAGTATCGAGACGACCCTCTAAGGCGCAAGCCTTTCGATAATCCACCTGCCGCCCCTGTGCTTCCTGTACCTCAACCGGTCGTGGAGCCTGTTCGGCCTGCCCTGCCAGAATTCGATCAACGCAGGGACAAGCCTGTAGCCGTTCCAGTAATCCGGTCTGGGAATATCCATGTCGGCATAATCGAGCTCTATTTTATGATAGAGCTTATCGAGGTACTCCCTGCTCTCGATAACCCGGCTCTGCTGTGACGCCCAGGCGCCCAGGCGGCTGCCCCTGGGCCTTGTAGCGAAGTAGATGTCAGCCTCCTCCAGGGAGACCTTGTGCACCTTTCCCTCGATACGAACAGAGCGCTCGAGTTTGTCCCACCAGAAACATATCGCCGCATTCGTATTTCCGCGGAGATCCTCACCTTTCCTGCTCTCGGAGTTCGTAAAGAAGACAAACCCGTTTTGATCGAAACCCTTCAATAGAAGCATTCTCGCAGACGGCTTACCGTCCCCGGAAACCGTGGCGAGAGCAAATGCATCGGGATGCACAAGTCCCGCACTCGATGCCGCGTCATACCAGCACCCGAACTGCCTGAAAGGATCAGCGTCCACGTCCCCTTCCAGGAGCTGGAACGCCCCGTATTGTTTCGGTTCGGATTTTTCCAATTTCAGCCTCGTCGAATAAGATAATCAAGACTACAAATGATTCAATGCGCTTTTGAGATCGGCATATCGAAACGTAAAACCCGATCCGAGGAGTCTCGTGGGCACGGCCCGCGTGCTGGAGAGCAGCATTTCATCAGCCATCTCGCCGAGTAACGCGCGCAGCGCGAATTCAGGCACATGCAAGAAAGCCGGGCGTCCCAGAGCATCCGCCAAAGCCTCCGTAAACTCCCTGTTCGTGACAGGTTTGGGTGCGGTGAAATTCACCGGACCCCGGAGGTCCTCCGACACGACCGAATGATAAATTGCCGATAGTACATCGTCAATCGAGATCCAGCTCCAGTACTGCTCCCCGCTCCCCATCCTCCCCCCCAGGCCGAGCCTGAACGGCGGGAGCATTTTACCGAGCGCCCCTCCGTCTGGAGTGAGCACCACGCCGAGCCGCATATTCACAACCCTTATCCCCGCATCCCGGGCCGGTCCCAATGCGTCTTCCCATTTAAGACTGAGGCGGGCGAGGAAACCCTCGCCGGGGCCGCTGTCCTCGGTCAAAACCTGATCCCCCCTGTCCCCGTAATAACCGATTCCCGAGGCGGCTACCACGACCCCGGGCTTTGAATTGAGACCCGCGAGCGTCCGGGAGAGGAGCATCGTCCCCTTGACGCGGCTATCTTCTATCCTGCTCTTTTTTTCCCTGCTCCACCTGCCTGCTATGTTTTCGCCCGCTAAATGAATGACGGCATCGTGGCCCTCGAGCTTCCCGGCTTCTACCTCTCCGCTTTCGGGGTCCCAGTAAGCCGTATTTAAAGACGTCCCGGACCGGGTCCTGGTTAGTCTCGTTACAGTATGGCCCTTGCCTGAGAGTAGAGGTATTAGCTTTGATCCGATGAGCCCGGTTGATCCTGTAATCAAGATTTTCATAGCCCTTCTATAAGTGTTAGGTTATCATACGCCGTTCAATTTTCAGAGAGCTCCCTATCTGCCGAAGACTTCGAGTATAGACCTCTGGTATTCGCTTACTTCCTCGAAATCGATATAGTAATGGGGAGCGCTCAACACGGGCAGGTCAATCAATTCCCTGTATTCGTCTATCTTCTTTCTGCACTCTCCGGCGTCTCCTACGACTGCAAATGTGGCGACCATATCGTCCGTGACGTGTTTTATCATCGAAGCTGTGTCTCCATTGAAAAACGCATCCCTTATCATCCTGGTTTCGTTCTCGAATCCGTGGAACCTGAACGGGGGCTCGTATGTGCGTACCGTGGCATAGAAGGCTACAGTGGCTCTCGCCGCATGCATCGCGCGCTTTCTGTCGTTTGATATTGCGCACGTGATTATAGAGGCGGTCTTGAACTCGCCGGGATTTCTCCCGGACTTCGCCAAACCCGTTTTCAGGTTCCGGACAACGACCTCCCTTAGGTACCCGAGCGAGCAGACGACGTGTCCCAGGTAGCCGTCCGCCGTCTCACCCGCCGCCCGGCACATCAGACTCCCCACGCCCGCGAGATATATCGGTATCCGGTCCCTGACCGGCTTAAACGGCCGCCTGTAGCCTCTCGTGTTGATCTTGTAATATTCGCCGTTATATTCGACCGGCTCCCCTATATGCACGCCGCCGGTAATAAGCCTGACTGCCTCTATGTATTCCCTGATGCGCGTAACGGGTTTTCCGTGCGGGATACCGTGCCACATCTCGTTCGTGCGCTTCGCGCCGGTACCGAGGCCGAGTATAAGTCTCCCGTTCGAGATTTCATCGAGATCGAGCGCTGTGAGGGATGTAATGAGCGGGCTCCTCACGAACGCGAGGGCCACGGCGGTGCCGAGCTTGATCCCGGAGGTCGCCGGAGCCGCGGCGGCCAGCTGCTGGAACGAAGTGCGGTAGAGCTCGGTAGCCCAGGCGGAATCGAATCCTGCCTCTTCGGTGCTCCGGGCGAGGAGAGCGATATCAGAAATCTTCTCTGCATCGAGAATTATCCCTACGGGCTTCATCGGGTGTACCGCCTTAAAAAAGAAAGGCGGCCATGAGGCCGCCCTTGCTGTTTTCTAATTTTTTCCGTGAATATCGGATTCATCAACCGCTGTATTGAGATTCTAATGAATGCGGGAAGATCGAGCCTGAATATTGAGACCCTT
>JAHKKQ010000038.1 GCA_020027805.1 Candidatus Dadabacteria bacterium | reverse complement strand
GAGCTACACCCTCGGCTCCGAGGACTGGATAGACATAACCGTGCCGCTTTCCGACGGCATGGTGCACTGGCCGGGCGACCCGCCGGTCAAGGTATTCCGCGTCCGCGACATGGAGAAAGGTGACGATTTCAACATGACCGCGCTCTCCATGTCCGTGCATACGGCGACGCACCTGGACGCGCCTTCCCATTTCACGAAGCTCAAGACCGGGATAGACAAGATGCCGCTCTCGGCCGTCGTCGGAAACGCGCGGGTGATCGAGATCGAGGACAAGGAGTTTATCAGCGAGGAGGAGCTGCGCCCCCACCGTTTAAAGAAAGGCGAGCGCATACTCTTCAAGACCCGGAACTCGAAAAGGAAGTGGGGCAAAAAGCCGTTCGACGAAAATTTCGTCCACCTCTCGACGGGCGCCGCCAAGTATCTCGTCGAGCGGCAGGTGCAGACGATAGGGGTCGATTACCTGTCGATAGGCGGATACGAGGGGAACGTGTCGGAAGTGCACCACATAATATTGGCCGCCCGGATATGGGTCATCGAGGGACTCGACCTCTCGCAGATCGAGCCCGGCAATTACGAGCTCATATGCCTCCCGATCAAGATAGAGAACTGCGAAGGCGCACCCGCGCGCGCGCTGCTGCGGCCGGTTTAAGGATGCTTGCACTTAGCGTGATATTGCGAACCCTCACTCACCACCGGTTTATGATTCACTGTCATTCCCGCGAAAGCGGGAATCCAGTTCTTTAAATCAACAAAGAAGAAAAGACTAGATTCCCGATAAAAGCATTCGGGAATAACAAAATTATAAATCCTCTCTAACCCTCCTTTTTCTAAGGAGGGAATTAAAAGTATTTTCCCCCTTTTCCAAAGGAGGATTAAGGGGGATTTTCCCGTCTTACTCTCTAGATGTCCCCCCGATACCGCATCCCCCATTCATTATGTATTCTTGTATATCCCGGTATTAATGCCGGACAAACTCCCGGAGGTCTCAAATGTTCGAAGGCTCGCCGCTTGAATACTACATAAAGAAATTCTCCGATTACGACCCCGTGATCTCGGCTCACGTCATAGAAACCATGGACGTCGAGGAGAGCGGGGAGGTGTTTAAGTCCCTCCCCCCGCATATATCGAAGACGATTTTCGAGAACCTCCAGAACGAATACGCGGCTATGCTCCTCGGCCGTCTGCCGGACGATATGGCCGGGGAAATCATCCGGAGCATAGAGCCGCTCAAGGTCTCGCTCATAGTGAGCGTATGTCCCATGGCGCTCAAGGACAAGATAGCGAAGAACCTCACCGAGAAGCAAAAGCGCGAGTTAGGCGAGCTGCTCGAGTACCCGAAGGACAGCGTCGGCTACATGATGAGCCCCATTTACCTCGCGCTCAGGGACGACCTCAGGATATCGGACGCGGTGAACAAGATTAAGATGATGGCGGGGCAGGAGAACATGCCGCTCTCCTACGTTTACGTCGTCGACGCGGAATTCAGGCTCGCGGGGGTGCTCAGCATGAGGGACCTCCTCATCCGGGACCCGCAGAAGAAGCTCTCCGAGGTCATGATAAAGAACGTTTTTTACCTGGACGCGTTCATGGACCTGGAGGACGCGGCCAGCATCGTGTCCAAGCAGAAGTTCTTCGCCGTACCTGTGGTCGACAGCAGCCAGAAGCTCGTGGGCATAGTCAACACGAGCCAGCTCCTTAGCGACATGCAGGAGGAATACTCCACCGACATACAGACGATATTCGGCGTCCACAGCGACGAAAGACCCTTTTCGAGCACCGTCTTCTCGCTCAGGAAGAGGCTCCCCTGGCTCAACATAAACCTCGCGACGGCCTTCCTCGCGGGAGCCGTGGTGGCCCTTTTCGAGAGCACTATAGCGGCGGTCACGGTGCTGGCGGTCTTCATCCCCATAGTCGCGAGCCAGGGAGGGAACGGCGGCGCGCAGTCCTTGGCCGTGGTGATGAGGGGGCTCGTCATGCGGGAGATATCGAAGAGCGATTTCCCCAAACTCCTGTGGAAGGAGCTAAAGCTCGGTCTCATAAACGGGATTATCACGGGTATCATCACGGCGCTGATAGCATACCTCTGGCTGGGGGACGTCACGCTCGGGATAGTAGTGGGGCTTGCGATGATCATAAGCCTCCTGATCGCGGGACTTGCAGGCGCTGTAATACCGCTCGGTCTCAAGTCCCTAGGGCTCGACCCCGCCCAGTCCTCGATGATAATACTGACTACAATAACGGATATACTCGGGCTTGCGGTGCTCCTCGGATTGGCTACAATCTTCTTCGGATTGAGCATATAGGCGGGACAGGACCTGATGGCAAAGGAACGGGTAAAACTGCTGATCGGAAGAAAGGAAAAGGTCGATTTCCCCAAGCTCAAGCTCTACGGCATTAACGCGAAGATAGACACCGGGGCGTACACCTCCGCGATTCACTGCGACAGCATCAGGGCCGTGAGAAAAGGCGGCGAGAGGTTCGTGAGGTTCAGGCTGCTCGACCCCTCCCACCCTGCTTACGACGGGAGGGAAATAAGGAAGCCGCTCCTCGGAAGAAGGAAGGTCAAGAGCTCCTTCGGTCAAACCGAATACAGGTACATCATAAAAACGTTCGTAGAGATATTCGGAAAGACGCACGAGATAGAGCTCTCGCTCTGCGATAGGTCCGGGATGGAGCACCCGATACTGCTCGGCCGGAAATTCATACAGGACAAGTTCGTGGTGGACGTCTCCCGGTTCGATATGTCGAGCAAGAAAAAGGCTATCGAGGTCAAGGAGAACGGGGCGTCGCGCAGGCGGGGACAGACGTGATACCGGCGGGGCAGAGGAGCTTCAGGAGAATCGTAGAATCACACTATGTGTGCGGCGGATAGCATCCGCTGGCAAACGGGCGTTATGTAAGTGCGGAGAATTCCCCCCTAATCGAAGGAGTTGGAGGGAATCGTACACGAGCACAGGTTCTGCGCACTAGCCTATCACGTCGATTGCCTCCTTCATGAGCTGCTCGGGGAACCTCGCTACCCTGCCGTCGACGAACTGCACCCTGTAGGACTTCCCGTGGGGGAGGTCGAACTCCTCGACTACCGTCCCCTTTAGCCCCTGCTCGAACCTGTCTTTCTTCCCCTCGATAGGCTGATTCAACATGACGCTTGACCCTTTTTTGAACATCCCGCACCTCTTGAGAATATATGTAAACGAAAGAGAAAATATACAAATCGGCGGAGGATTTGCAAATTTAGGGTGTGGGTATGCCCCGGACATCCGTCAGTTGGTAAAAATCTGAATTAATAAGTGGTAACAGCTCAGTTGCATTGTAAACTGCAAAGTGTTAGAATTCCTTTGATTTTTGTACGTGCTTTGCAAACTAATTAAAGGAGGATGGATAATGAAAGGTTTTATCTTACTTACATTATTATCAGTAATATTCGTATCCGATTATGCTTTTGCGCAGCTCTGCCCGTGCGACACCCTGGAATTAGAGGATGGGACCACCGGCAATGATATCGTCGAGCTCCTCTGCCCAGACGGGCAACTCGGCGAAGGCAACGAATTCGTGCTATTACCAGATTTCGTTTTGATTGGTGGTGAAGGTGTGAGTTATGGGGCGGAATTTTTCTCCGAAGGGGGGAATTGTGAAATCATTCAAGGCACAGATAGGAACGGGAGGAAGCTTCGTGCTGAAGACGCCCTAATTTGCAGGAACAGTCTGATACAAAGATGCCGCCTAAACACCACTCCAATCCCTACTCTTTCGGAATGGGGCATGATAGCGACGGCTGGGGTTTTAGGAATGATTGGACTATTCGCCGCCGCCCGCAGAAGGAAAGCGGCGGTTTAAACAAAGGACTTATGCTTTGATAATAATGTAAAGAAAAGGGAGCTTCGGCTCCCTTTTCTGTTTTTTAATCCCCCCCTCAAGTGACAAGTGACAGACGCGCAGGGGTATATACCCCGGACATCTGTCACATCTGTCAGTTGGCAAGAAAATCCACCCTAACCTATTTGGACTTTAGCAACATTCAACCAGAAGTTAATTTACTTAGATGCCTCTGCTGTCATGGCGTCCGGTTCCTACGCTTGCTCAGAACCGTTCTTTACGAAAGGAGGGAATTATGATTAAAGCAAAATATAGATTTCTCGCGCTGCTCGAAATGACAGTAAAAATTATGGTACACCCTTACCCTGTCCCTCTCTCCTCAAGGGAGAGGGAATTAGCAGAATGCAACATCTTTACATCGATTCCCTAACCGTTATATAATGTGATGGCGGAGGTGACGCCGATGGCAGAGTTCCTCGATAAGCTCAAGGTCAGAATAGACAAGGGCCTGACGACGGTCAACGTAAAATCCAGGGAAATAATAGAGAGGCAGAAGATAAGGCTCCATCTCTCGGAAATCGAAGCGGAGAGGAAAATGGTGTTCCAGGAGCTGGGGAAGCTCGCCTACGGGCAGTATCAGCTTTCAGGGGACGCGCCCGATTTCGCCGCCGGACAGGCCTCCGGTACGGCGGATTCGCCCGGTCTCGACAGGTGGGAGGAGTCCGTCCTCGACGTGCTCGGCAGGATATCCGGCGGAGAGCTGCCCGGCATCCTCTTCGAGGATACCGCCAAACAGTTCAAGGTCACCGCGAAGACCCTCTGCGAAGAGGTCGAGAAACATCTCCCCGATTCCGAGAAAAAGGGCCAGAACCTCCAGTGGCTAGGGCGCGTGCTCGGGAAATTCAAGCTCGCCGCGAAGAAGGTCTCGAAGAGAATAGACGGCGAACGGGAGACCGTGTACGTGTTCGACAAGCAGAAAACCCGCTCGATACTCGAAGGCGTGAAGACGGCAGGCGGAAGCGGCGTGAAGCCCGGGAAAACGGATAAGGGCGCGGGCGGTACGCCCGACATGGGCCCCATAATCACCGCGTGCGCAAAGCTCGCGGATATCGACTCAAAGATTGAAAAGCTTAAGAAACAGATGAAGAAAATCGGGGAAAAGGTTTGAGGTGTAAGACTTTCTGAACGAATCCACTCAGAGGGTCTTTCCGACGACCCTCTCTATCTCGCCCTTGGGTACGGCCCCTATAATCTGCTCGACGGCCTGCCCCCCCTTGAAAACGATGAGCGTGGGGATGCTCCTGATTCCGAATTTCATCGTGGTCTGCTGGTTTTCGTCGACGTTGAGCTTCCCGACCTTGAGCCTCCCCTGATAGGAAGAGGAAATCTCCTCCACGGCCGGGGCTATCGCCCTGCATGGGCCGCACCAGGGAGCCCAGAAATCCACTAATACCGGGACGTCGCTCTTCAAGACTTCTGCATCAAAGTTAGAGTCGCTGAGTTCGATTATTCCGTTGGCAGCCATTAAAATCTCCTTTTGTGTAAGCTGAAAAATAGTATAGCAGAAATCCCGGCCATGTCACATCCTAGGGCTGTTCGACCACGGGCGCACCGCCCCCGGGTCCGAACTCCTCGATGCGGACGTCGTTTTTCCCGAGTATCGTCCCCTTGGCGTATTCGAGCTCTGCCAAGGCTATGTTGTAGCTCGTTACGGCCGTGATCTCCCTCGTGCCGGCGTCTATGAGGTCCCTCTGCGCTTCGAGCACCTCGCGCGTCGTGCCTATCCCCACGTTGAGCCTCTCCTGCTCGTTGCGCACCACCTCTTCAGCGAGGTCTATCGACACCCCGGCGGCCTCTATCGCGCGGAGGCTGTTCTCTATCTGCCTGATCGCGCTCCTGACGTCGAGGGCGACGTCGTCTTTCGTCCGGCTTAACACTATCGAGCTCCTGTCGAGCTCCGCCGTCGCCTTTATGTAGTTCCCGCGCGCGGTCCTGTTGAAGAGCGGGAAGCTGAATATGCCGAGCACCTGCCACGTGGCGAAGTCTCCCCCCCATAGCTGGCTGAACGCGTCCCCCGGGCTGTTGAACTGTGGCGGTATAGGCTCGGGCTCCTCGTCGAAGCTGAGCCTGTCGGGGTTCTCGTCCCCGCCTAAGCCCTGGAGCTGGAGGCTCCCCTCGACTGCGAGCCTCGGGAGCTTCTGGTTGGAATAGTAGTTTTTGAGTGTCTTCTTGTTCTCGATGTCGAGCTCCACCTGCTCTATCTCCGGGCGCTCTACGTACGCTTGGGCGAGCGAGTCTTCCTCGCTGAATGTGTAGACCTCCGTAGTGGGCTCGTCAACTGCGGCTATCGGCCGGGAGAGGTCCATTGCAAGTACGTTTTTGAGGTTGTCCTGCGCGGCCTGGAGGTCGTTCTCGGCCCTTATCACGTTGACCTCCCTCGCCGCGACCTCGGACTCCGCCTGCGTCACCGCGACGGGCGGCAGTACTCCGACGTCCACCTGTATCTGGTTACGGTTCTTGAGGTCTATGGCGAGCTCGAGGGCAGTACGCTCGAGCTCGAGGTTCTTCCTCGCGGCGACGACGAGCCAGTACCGCCTCTCGACTTCGAGCAGCACTTCGGAAATCCTTTTTTCGAGCTCCATTTCCGTTATCTCGCTCGTTCTCTGGGCGGTGACGATGAACGTCCTGTTCACACCCACGCCGAAATTCCTGAGCAGCTCCTGCCCCAGGCTGAAGCCCACGTTGTTAAACCAGCTCGGGCTCAGGTCTTCGAGGGGGTTGTTCGTGTCGGTCCACGTCGTAGAGAAGTCGATCAGGTTGTAAAAAGTTCCGGTCGGCAGGAGTCCTTCTATATTCGCTTCGGCGTTGAACTCTTTCTGCGAGACCGTGCCGCTCGGTATAAAAGTGCTGAGCTCGGGGCTGTCCCCGTCGTTATAGAATGAAACTATATTGAAGAGGGGGTCGAACACCCCTTGCTGCGTCTTGATCTCCCCTTCCGAGACCTCCACGTTCTTCTCCTCTATCTGAATGTCCCTGTTGTTCTCGAGCGCCAGCCTGACGGCGTCCTTGAGAGTGAGGTCGAGCACTCCCCCTGATCCGGTCGCCGTGATCAAAATCAATAAAAGCGTTTTGGTCATCCTTATCTCCTCGGAAGGCACACGCTCCGGGTCTTTATAATTATTAATCCTGGCAATAATATATAATTGATAAATTCAGGTTTTCAATCGGTTATTTAATCGTTCAGCCGGTTTTCTTGACACTCCGTACCAACGCTGGTAATTTGTAAGTAAGTAATTACTTACAGCCTACAGGGATAAAACAAAATGTCAACAGATAAAGCGATCGAAAAAGCAGACGCCACGGCCAGGGAAACGGCTAAAGAGAAGGTCAACACGCACGACAGGATAATCGAGGCAGCGATCAAGCTGTTCTCGGAAAAGGGGTTCAACGGCACGACTACTAAAGAGATAGCCGAGACGGCCGAGGTCAACGAAGCCCTGATTTTCAGACACTTTTCGACGAAGAGGGACCTCTACGGGGCCATTATCGAAAAGAAAATAAGCGAAGAGCCAGGAATCGAGCTCTCGCTCGAGGCCCACAGGGACTCGAAGGACGACCGGCTCGTATTCACGGCGATTGCCTCCCGCATGTTCGAGAAATGCGGCAGGGACCCTTCGTTCATGAGGCTCCTTCATTTCAGCGCGCTCGAAGGGCACGACCTCTCCGATATGTTCTTCGATACATACGTCGAATATATAAACATGCTCATATCCGATTACATCGACACCAGGATAAAAGACGGCGAGTTCAAGAAACTGAACCCCCTCTACTCATCCAAAGCCTTTATCGGCATGGTCGTAAACCAGATAATAGTGCAGGAGCTGTTCGGGGAGAAAAAGAAAAACAAAACGGACTACAAAGAATTAACCGAGACTTTCGTCGAAATATTCCTGGAAGGGATAAAATCCGGGAAACCTTGAAGCGCCCGTAAAAAGTCAAATGAGCCGCGATGGCCGTCCATTGAACCTAAATCGTTGGAGAATGAAATGAGGCTGATAAAGGCGGGAATATATACCACGATGTTATGCGCTTCGCTTAGCTTGATTTCGGCTCCGGGGGCTCTCGCCCAGGCCCCGCCGCCCGCGCCCGTCGAGGTCGGCCGGGTAGTGGTGGAAACACTCCAGAGGCCGGTAAGTCTCGTGGGATGGGTCGAGCCCGACAAGAGGAGCGTCATAGCGAGCGAGGTTGAAGGCATTATCGATACCTTCCCCGCGAAAGTAGGCCTGTACGTAAAGCAGGGAGACGTGCTCGCCGTGTTCAATACGCGCACCGTAGAGATCGCGCTCGACGAAGCGAAGGCTGGCAAGAGGGAAGCCCAGGCCCGGTACCGGATGGCCGAGAAGAACCTCGCCAGGTTCGAGGAGCTCCAGCAAAAGGGAGTGGCGTCAATGCAGCAGTACCAGGACGCGCTCACCGAAAAAGAGGCGTGGGGCGCGCGCATCGGACAGCAGCAAGCCCGGATAGACTCGAGCGAATACAGCCTCGCGAAATCTAAAATCACGGCCCCCTTCAGCGGATACGTGATCGAAGAGCACACCGAAATCGGGCAGTGGGTAGTCAAGGGAGGGCCCGTCGTCGAAATGATAGACACGGAGTCGATAGACATCAACATCGACATGCCCGAGCGCTACGTGAACAAGATAAAGAGCGGAGAGGGCGTATCGGTCGATATCGACGCTCTCCCCGGCATGAAGATCGGCGGGGTAATAACGTCCGTCGTCCCCCAGGCCGACAACGAGACGAGGACGTTCCCCGTTAAAGTCACCGTCGACAATAAGGACGGGGTTATAAAGAGCGGCATGGTTTCCCGCGTATCCTTCCCCATAGGCGACCCTTCCACAGTAAAACTCGTACCGAAGGACGCTATCGTATCCCAGAACAACGCGCAGTTCGTCTATGTTGTGAACGAGGGGGCCGCGCAGCCGCTGCCCGTCAGCACAGGCATCGCCTATGAAGACCGCATAGAGGTCATAGGGCCCGTCGAGAAAGGCATGATGGTGGTGGTAAAGGGGAACGAGAGGCTCATGCCCAACCAGCCGGTAGAGATAATCAACGGAAAAGATGAAAAGGACGGGAAGCTCAACTGACCGTCCCCGACGGTGCGGACTACTTACGGCGGCCCTGAAAGACGGGCACGCCCGTTAAATAATTCTCACGGACAGCGAACCGATATGAAGCTCGTAGAGACATCGATAAACAAGCCCGTAAGCGTCGCGGTCGGCGTCATCTTCGTGCTGCTCTTCGGGATAATATCCCTTTATAAGATACCGGTGCAGCTCACCCCGGACGTCGAGAAGCCCAGGATCACGGTAAGCACGTTCTGGGAGGGCGCGAGCCCTTATGAGATCGAGAGCGAGATAGTCCGCGAGCAGGAAGACGAGCTGAAGGCGGTCGACGGCCTCGTCGAAATGACGAGCGAAAGTCAGGACTCCTCCGGCACTATAGTGCTCGAATTCGAGATCGGCACCGACATCGAATCCGCAGTCGTCGACGTGTCGAACAAGCTGAACCAGGTCCCCGATTATCCGGACGAGGTGGAGCAGCCGGTCATAAGCACCACGGACGTCACCTCGACCGCGCTCGCGTGGTTCATGCTCAAGCCCGTCCGGGGCAACGACGCCGATATTTATTCGTATTACGATTTCGCCGACGATTACATCAAGCCCGCCTTCGAAAGGGTGACAGGGGTCGGCTCCTCGAACGTGTTCGGCGGATACGAGCGAGAGATGCAGGTCATCGTAGACCCGAACGCGCTCGCCGCAAGGGGCATTACGCTCCTCGACATGGCGCAGGCGCTCCGGAGGGAGAACGACAACTACAGCGCGGGCGACTTCGACGAGGGCAAGAGGAGGTATACCGTCAGGACGGTCGGCGAGTATAAATCCCCCGAAGATATAGCGAACGTAATAATAACCAGGAAGAACGGCGCCCCGGTATACGTAAAGGACGTGGCCGAGGTGAAGCTCGGGTACAAGGACGCCCAGTTCGCGGTGCGGCAGAACGGCGAGCCCGGGATAGCGATAAACGCAGTCAAGGAAGCCGGGGCGAACTCCATACAGGTCATGGAAGGTCTCAAGGGGGCGGTAAGGGAGCTTAACGAAGGCGAGCTCTCGAAGATGGGCCTCGAGCTCAGGAACGTATACGAAGAGACGGGCTACATCATAGACGCGATTGCCCTCGTAAAAGACAACATCATCGTGGGCGGGTTCCTCGCGATCCTGGTCCTTTTCCTGTCGCTCAGGAGCGTGAGCAGCACGCTGATCATCGCCGTAGCCACGCCGCTGAGCGTAGTCGGCACGTTCGTGGTCATGATGTTCATGGGCAGGACCATAAACGTCATCAGTCTCGCCGGTATGGCTTTCGCCGTGGGCCTTATCATAGATAACTCTATAGTCGTGCTCGAGAACATCTACAGGCACATGGAGATGGGGAAGTCCCGCCTCCGCGCCTCCTACGACGGGACCGTCGAGGTCTGGGGCGCCCTCGTGGCGAACACGCTCACCACGACCTCCGTATTCATCCCGATAATATTCGTCGAAGACCAGGCGGGCCAGCTTTTCAAGGACATCGCCATAGCTATAACCGTCACGTCGCTCCTTAGCCTCGTGATCTCCATAACGTTAATACCGGCCCTGACCGCAAGGACGCTCAGCCTCGCAGAAAAGAAGGAAGGCCGGAGTTTCTCGAACCTCTGGGGGTATGCGGACAAGACGACGGGCTTCGCCGACTGGACGGCCGGCCTGGTAAGGCGGATCATAACCCATAAAAAGACAAGGCTCGCGGTAATTCTCGGATTCACGTTCGGGTCCATATTCCTGAGCTGGATCATGACCCCGCAGGCGGAATACCTTCCCGAGGGCAACCAGAACCTGGTATTCGGGATACTCATCCCTCCCCCGGGATACAATATCGCGGAATTCACTGACATAGGGAAGCAGATAGAGAACGACCTCCGCCCCTACTGGGAGGCCGGGCCGGGCTCGCCCGAAGCGGAGAAGCCGGGAGGCCCGCTGATCGAGAATTTCTTCTACGTCGCGGCCGGGCGGCAGGTCTTTATGGGGGCAGCGGTCAAGGATAAGGATAAGGAAAAGATAAAGGAGATAATACCCGTGCTTCAGGCTTCGCTTAACAAGATCCCGGGAATGATCGCGATAGTCGCGCAGGCGAGCATATTCGAGCAGGGCATAGGGGAGGGCCGCTCGGTCAATGTCCAGCTGACCGGGCCCGATATGGAGAAGCTCGTGGGCTTGGGCCTCAACATATTCCTCACCGCCATGCAAAAGCTCCCCGAGGCACAGGTGCGCCCGATACCGAGCCTCGACCTCGGCAATCCGGAGCTCCAGTTCACGCTCGACAGGGAGCGCGCTTCGGACGCGGGGATTACGAACGAGGAGCTCGGGTTCATGCTGAACGCGCTCGTGGACGGGGCAGTCGTGAGCGAGTTTCAGATGAACGGCGACGAGATTGACCTTGCGCTCAGGGGAAAGGACGAGTACGCGAGCAGGACTCAGGCTGTCGAGGACCTGACGGTGAATACGGCCGACGGAAAGATGCTTACGCTAGGATCGATCGCGGACGTGAAGCTCACCACGGGCCCCGAGCAGATCAACCACTACGAGCGTCAGAGGTCGATCGGCATATCCATAATCCCCCCGGCAGAGATGCCGCTCGAGAGGGCGATAGAGGTAATAAACACGGAAATACTGAACCCCCTCAGGGAAAGCGGGCAGCTAAGCGGCTCATATAACGCGATTCTCACAGGGACCGCGGACGACCTCACGCTCGCGAGAAAAACCTTCCAGTGGAATTTCCTCCTCGCGGCCGTCATCTGCTTCCTGCTCCTGTCGTCGTTATACGAGAGCTTCGTCTATCCTTTCGCAATCATGTTCAGCGTGCCGCTCGCTTCCTTCGGCGGGTTCCTGGGTCTCTTCATATTGAACCTGTTCGTCTACGAGCCGCTCAACATACTCACGATGCTCGGGTTTATCATATTGATAGGCTCCGTCGTAAACAACGCGATACTCGTCGTCCATCAGGCGCTCAATAACATGCGGGAAGACGGAATGAACCCCACGGAGGCGATAGTAGATTCGGTGAAGACGCGTATCAGGCCTATTTTCATAAGCACACTCACGAGCGTCGTCGGAATGTTCCCGCTCGTTGCATCCCCGGGCTCGGGGTCCGAGTTCTACAGGGGCCTCGGGAGCGTGGTCGTGGGCGGACTCAGCGTCTCGACGGTCTTCACGCTCATACTCGTCCCGGCGGTATTCAGCCTGATGCTCGAATGGCGGGAGGGCTTCTCGCGGTGGTTCCTGAAATTAAAGGGCGGGATCACGGCCTCGCTTGAGCCCAAGTAATTCCCGGGGACGTGCTATGTATCCGGCATCCTCAGCAAATAAATAATCAATCCGAATCCGCGAAACATCCGTATCAATCAGGCGTAATGAAAATCACGTTCACCGACTGGATCCCCGTATTCCTCCTCCCGGCACTCGCGATATTCCTCGCGCGTCCCGCGCTGCCGGCGTGGGGAACTCTCTTCGCGGTCGCCTTCTCGATCTTCTACGGTTACAAGTGGCTCACCTACAGGAGGGCCGTTGTCAGGGGCGCGAGGCCGGGACTGAAGAGCACGATCGGATATCTTTTCTGCTGGGTCGGCATGGACGGGGCTGCGTTTTTCGACAGGAGAGTCAATGTTCCCAAACCATCAGACGCAGAATGGCTCCTCGCTTTCTTAAAGACCGCACTCGGCCTCGTGCTATTCTTTCTGGTCGGGCGCTTATTCCATCCGCATCATACACTGACGGCGGGCTATATAGGGCTCGCGGGCTTCCTGCTGTTCACCTTCTTCGGCACGTTCCACATACTCTCCCTCTTCTGGAGGCGCCGCGGCGTGAACGCGGTCCCGATAATGAGATCCCCCCTCCGCCCCTCCTCTCTCTCCGATTTCTGGAGCAGCAGGTGGAACCTCGCGTTCAGGGACATAGCCCGCGCGTTCGTGTTCAGGCCGGTCTCGAGGAGATGGGGCGTCGTGTACGCGGTCATAGCCGCATTCGTTTTCTCGGGAGTCCTCCACGAACTGCTCATATCTCTCCCTGCGGGCGCGTGGTACGGCCTCCCCGCCCTCTTCTTTCTCATACAGGCGGGCGGGGTTTTCATCGAGAAATCCGGGTTCGGCGCGAAGGCGGGGATAAACCGCGGACGGAGGGGATGGGTATTCGCCGCGGCCTTCATTCTCGTCCCGCTGGTATTCCTGTTCCATCCGCCCTCGATAGAGAACTGCATGCTCCCTTTCATGAAAGCGCTCCGCGCTATCAAGTGACCCGATGGACTTACAGCAACCACGCCGTTAAACTGAACCCGAAGGCACAGGAGGGTTGAGCCGTGCTATTCTCTGTAAAAAAAAGTACCGCCCTTTCGCTTATGCTGACTCTCGTATTCGCGCCGGCCTCCCTCCTCCTCAAATATCACCTCGGCCTCGAATGGAATTTATATATCGGGGAAGGAACGCCCGGGCAGTTCGTTTTCGCCCTGGGCTTTATACTGGCGTCAGACCTCGTTGTCAGCTCCATTCTCGTAATCGTATTCCATACGGCATACGTCCGTCTCTCAATGGATCTGGCGCAATACTTCAGCCGTCAGGGCCGGTACGCGATATTGGCGGGGGGGCTGCTTGCCGCAAGCGAGGAGATGTTCTTCCGGGGCGTCCTGCTCGAGTACATGATCGAGACGCTTGACGCCGGGGTCTATTACGCGGTCATCGTATCGGCAGTGATATTCGGCTTATTCCATATCATAAGGAATAAGCGCCTCGCGCTCTTCTCCATCTGGGCGTTCTGGGAAGGGGTGATACTCGGAGCTATATATCTCTATACGGATTCCCTTCCCGTCACGATGGCCGTGCACGCGGCCCACGACATAGCGGGGTTCGCTCTCTTCTCCCTCCAGAGGAGGCGCGGGTTCCTCGTTCTTAAAAAACACCCGGGGTTTTGAGCGGCGATATAGATGGTAAAATGTTACTCCTTAGAATTTATGCAACCGGGGAGTGATATATGAATTACGAATCCGAGCTCAAAGTCGCCGTCGAAGCCGTGAGAAAGGCCTGCGGGCTCTCTATAGGCGTGCAGTCTTCGCTCGTATCGGAAGAGACAGTAAAGAAGAAGGACGACTCCCCGGTCACTGTCGCCGATTTCGGCGCGCAGGCGGTAATATGTCACGAGCTCATAAAATCCTTCCCGGACATACCGATCGTGGCCGAAGAGGATTCCTCCGAATTGAGATCGAATGAAGGGAATGCCCTCACCGTCCGCGTGCTCGAATACGCGGCCCGGGTATTCCCCGGCATGGACGAAGAGGGCCTCGTCAGGGCGATAGACGCGGGGGACTACGGCGGGGGAAAGGGCGGCAGGTTCTGGACGCTCGACCCTATTGACGGGACGAAGGGATTTCTTAGGGGCGGGCAGTACGCGGTGGCCCTCGCGCTGATCGAGGACGGCCGCGTAGTGCTGGGGGTGCTCGGATGCCCTAACCTGCCGCTCGACCTCAGGAACCCCGACGCGAACCGGGGCTGCATACTTACCGCGGTGAGAGGAGGGGGCTCGTCGATGCGCCCGCTCGAGCACAATACGCCAAAACTTATAGCGGTGTCGGACATAAGCGATACCAGGCACGCCCCTTTCTGCGAGTCGGTCGAATCCGCCCATTCTTCTCACGGGGATTCCGCGCGTATAGCGGAGCTCCTCGGCGTGACGGCCCCCCCGATAAGGATAGACAGTCAGTGCAAATACGCCGTCCTCGCGAGGGGCGACGCGTCCATATACCTGAGACTCCCGACGAAGAAGGACTACGTCGAGAAGATATGGGACCACGCGGCGGGCTCGATAATAGTAGAGGAAGCGGGCGGCATCGTAACCGACGCGTACGGCAAGGAGCTCGACTTCTCTCACGGCAGGACACTATCGGGCAACAAAGGCATAGTCGGAACGAACGGCATGATCCACGACGCAGTCTTGAACGCCGTCTCGGAAGTACTTGGCCCGGACGCGAAAGACTGACGCGGAGAGGCTTAGACCCTGTGTCTGAATTTTGCCGAGACCT
>JAHKKQ010000165.1 GCA_020027805.1 Candidatus Dadabacteria bacterium | reverse complement strand
GATCGCTTAAAAGGGTATCTTGTATTACAGAGCCATATATACAGTATGGAATCCGGAGGCGCGCGTAATATATTTGAATTAGAGGCGACCGACTCCTCAATAAAAATCGAGCTCTTAAATGCCCTGTTATCGCTCATAGAATCCGGATCAATTTCAACCTGGGCAAATATGCTGGACCGGGATAGCTATGATTTTTTAGTATCGAATGGATTTAAAGAAGACAGCTCCGCAAAAAGCGTAAAAAACCCCCATCGGACAATTTTGGTCCGGCTGTTGGGTAAAGATAATAACAAGCTTGAATTTCAGGGTCTGAATTTACTCGATGCGAATAATTGGGATTTCAAAATGATATATGTACATGATCACTGATTATTTATATTCTAAGATTTCCGGGACCGAATGGACTACACGATATCAAAACACAGTGAGGACTTTGAAAGCCAAATAGACCAGATCGCCAGGCTTAAAACAATCAACTGGGGTCTGGATTTTAATGTATTCAGGTCCTACGTGAAATGGAACTACATAGACAGGCCTCAATCTAAACCACCCATAATATATTTTGTGCGAGTCGGGGATGCGATCGTAGCCATGAGAGGTGTGTATCAAACCACATGGCAGCTAAAAAACGCGTCGGCGCGTTTTGATGCGCTATGCGGCGCGGACTTGTTAATACTGGAGGAATACAGGAAGAAAGGGATATATAAAGAGCTAGCCAATTTCGTCAAAAGAGATTTGGATACTATGGGCGTTCAATACGAACTTAGTTTCAATCCAGCGCCATTAGTTTATATGATCTCTCTATCCATGGGCTGGAAGAGCATGGGAGATTTTAAAATCATTAAGAAACAATTCCAGACAAGGGGATCGAAGGCAATGGCGCTCGCCAGGAAACTGGCGGGTCCGCATGCCGGAAAATTATTGAGAAAAACCGGGATAAACTTACGGAGAAGAGAAAAAGATAATTCACAAAGAATCGATATGAGTTATAACGGCTCAACAACTCAGTTGCCTTCCCGCATATTGTTAGAAAATGGACCAAGACCTAGAGAAATGGCTCATCTCGCTAATAGAACTCTTCCGAAAGATAAAATCACCCTTGTGAGAGATGAATCGTTCTTTCGCTGGAGATACAATAACCCGCTTTCAAAATATCTTTTCCTGTACTGGCACGATGACGGCTTAAAAGGCTATCTGGTGTTACAGAGCCTTCTACACAGCGTGAAATTCGGGGGCGTGCATAATATATTCGAATTGGAAGCGACTGACCCCTCGATAAAGATCGAGCTGTTAAATACCCTGATATCGCTCATGAATTCCGGATCAATTTCAACCTGGGTAAATATGCTGGATCGGGACAGCCACGATTTTTTATTATCGAGGGGATTTGGAGAGGAGAATTCGGCAAAAGGAGTAAAAGAGCCGCCCCGGACTATGTTGATACGACCGTTGGGAGAATATAATGATAAGTATGAATTTCAAGGTCTGAATTTGCTCGATGCGAATAATTGGGATTTCAAAATGATATATGTACATGATCATTGACTATCCAGACTTATGAAACCCCGGATTTCTGGCAGCTTGCACAGACGGCCGTTTCCTGAACGGGGACTGTTGTTATACGGAGATTCCGCGAGATAATGCAAAAACCTCATGCCGTGGTAATCAAGCTTGATTCAACTACAGGTTTGCAAACATCCAGGATATTGGCTCGATACGGAATTCCGGTAATCGGCATTGCGGACGATCCCAATCATTTCTGCTGCAGGACTAATTCATGCAAGAAAGTTCTGGCCGCTAATACGACAAATGAAGAGCTGATAAATACATTAATAAAACTGGGCAAGGAATCAGCCGGAAAATCCGTACTCTTTCCATGCAGTGACGACAGCGTTCTCGCCGTATCTGTTCATAGAGAAACGCTCAAGGACTGGTACGGGTTCGTAATTGCCGACCACGAAATCATTGATTTGCTCATGGACAAGGTGAAGCTGTACCGATACCTCGAACGAGGCGGTTTTTCGATACCTCCCACTTATTTTGTCAGAAATAAGTCGGACCTGGAAGAAACAGCAAACAAAGTGCCGTACCCGTGCATAATAAAACCACCCAGGCCGACGCAAACCTGGTCCAAATACTTCGAGAAAAAGGTATTGAAAATGAGAAACCCGGACGAACTGTATGCCGTATTCGATAACTGCTTAAGGGCGGCTGACATTCTCATCATTCAGAAATGGATCGACAGGACGGATTCCGATATATACCAGTACTATTACTATTTTGATAAGAACTATAAACCGATTATAAATTACACGTCCCGCAAGCTGCGGCAATGGCCTATAATGATGGGGGAAGCGAGCTTAGTAGAAAATTGCCCCAAAGATCCGGTCCCGAGGGAATCAATTGATATATACAGCGGTATTCGCTACAGAGGGATCATATCGCTTGAGATTAAAATGGATGAAAAAAACGCCCGGCATTTTATAATCGAACCGGATGTCGGACGGCCGAATACGAGCATAGGTCAGGTTGAAGCCAGCGGAGTACCGATATTATATACGATGTATTGTGATGCCCTGGGAATGCCTTTGCCGCATTATACAGCACCAAAGCATACCGGCGTCAAATGGATTTCTTTCGGGAGGGATCTTCTGGCCTCGAGAGCATATTATAATAGAGGCGAATTAACATTCAAAGAGTGGCTCAATTCAATCAGAGGTGTAAATACCTTTGCCGTCCTATCGATACGGGACCCGATACCTTCTATAATGGATGCATACAATTTCTTTAAAGTAATACTAAGATTTGTGGGGCGCAAGTTGAGCTGCGTTTTTAAAAGAACGTAGGGTAAGACTATATTTAAGCCATGAAGTAAGATGATTTTACATGCTGAGTATTGCCGAATAATTCGCTTGATATTTTGTATTGATTGTCCGGGTCGGAATTGCAAACTTCTCCTAAATAGTTAATACTATTAATATGATAGAATACGTAACACCATACTTCAGGCCCCCGAGCGAGGGCAATAGCTTCATACTTCAGGCGACTATAGGCTGCTCGCACAATCAATGTACCTACTGTGCGATGTACAGGGGGGAGGAGCAGAAGTTCCGCGCCCGCCCGATGGAAGAGGTAAAGCAAATAATAGACGAAGCCGCCGAATCCGGCCTCATAGACGACCGCGTGTTCATAGCCGACGGCAACGCGCTCGTCCTCTCCCAGAAGAAGCTCGTCGAGATTATGGGATACCTCGGGGAAAAAGCCCCCGGATTGGAGCGCATAAGGATGTACGCCAATGTGGGCGATATTATAAGGAAGGGGGTCGAGAATCTGAAAGAGCTTAAAGCCCTCGGACTCGACATGGTATATATCGGATTCGAGAGCGGGGACGACGTGGTCCTTGAAAGAATCAAGAAGGGCGCAAACTTCGCCGAGACCGTGAAGGCATCGAAGATGCTCAAGGAAGCGGGCGTCATGAACTCCGCCATGGTGCTCCTCGGAATGGGCGGCGTCGAGAGGAGCGCAGAGCACGCGGAGGCGACCGGGAAACTCCTCACCGCGTGCGACCCGGAGTACGTGGGGGCGCTATCGCTTCAGCTCCGGCCCGGAGCGCCGGTGTACGAGGAATGGGAGAGGGGGGAGTTCGAGCTTCCGGACAAGTTCCGGATGATAAAGGAGCTCGAAATACTGGTCGAGAACACCGAGCTTACGAACGGGTACTTCTTCTCGAACCACATCTCGAACTACCTGCCTGTAAAGGCTAAATTCCCCGGGGATAAGGAAGAGGTGTTAAGCAAGATAAGGACGGTGCTCGAAAGCGGGGACGAGTCCCTGCTGAGGCCCGAATATTACAGGGAAGTCATAAACCAGTACTGACAATAAAAAAACTCGATAGAGATTTAAGGAGAAATAATATGCCAAGGATAGCCACGATATCCCCCGTATGGGGATGCAGCGTATCTGACCTCCGCGCGCTCGCTCTGGATGCGGAAGCTGGAGGATTCGAAGCCATATTCTCGCCCGAGGTGCCGCCTTATAACGGGCTCTCGAACGCCCAGGTCTTCGCCGAGGCGACGACGAAGATTAAGGTCGGAACTTGGATTACAAACATTTACATGCGCCAGCCGGTCATGGCCGCCGCGACTGCGATGACGATCCAGGAGTTATCAGGCGGAAGGATGGTGCTCGGCCTGGGCGTAAGCCACAAGCCCGTGAACGACAGGTACGAGATAGTCATGGGGGACCCGGTCGAGAAGATGAGGGGATACGTGAAGGCGGTGAAAGCCTTCATGGACGGAACGGCGCCTGCGCTAACTCTAAAGCGCGAAGTTCCGAAGGTCCCGGTATATATCGCAGGGCTCACGAAAGGGGCGGCCAAGCTCGCGGGTGAAGTCGCGGACGGCATAATGCCCTATATGTCCACACCGGAATATATAAAGAAGCTTGCGGGCTGGGTGGCCGAGGGCGCGAAAGCCGCCGGGAGAGACCCGTCCGAAATAGACATCACGCTCGGCATTCCGTCGGTGGTATCGGACGACCTCGAGCTTGCGAGGAAGGCGGGCAAGCGCGGGCTCTCGGGGTATCTGCGGTTCCCGTTCTATCAGAGGCTAATGACGAATAACGGCTTCGGCGGCGTGATCGAGAAGATAAAGGGCGGGGCCGACCCGGCCGAGGTGTTCTCGGACGAGATGCTGGACGCCGTCGCGCTCGTGGGCCCTGCGGAAAGGTGCAGGGAGAGGCTCGAGGCCTACAGAAAGGCCGGTGTCTCGCTCCCGATCATCGTTCCCAACGCCGCCGGGAAGCAGTCGAACGTCGAGGTGATGAAGATCACCGTCGCCGCTTACGGCGGGTAAACGCGGAAACG
>JAHKKQ010000037.1 GCA_020027805.1 Candidatus Dadabacteria bacterium | reverse complement strand
TGAACGTCGCGGGAGGGGTTAAGATAGAAGAGCCGGCGATAGACCTCGCGATCTCCATCGCACTCGTATCGAGCTTCCTCAATCGACCGGTTGCGCCTGACACAGTCGTTTTTGGCGAGGTAGGGCTCGCGGGGGAGATAAGGGGGGTGTCGCAGGCGGACCTGAGGCTCAACGAAGCGATGAAGCTGGGATTTGCCAGGTGCGTGCTCCCCAGGATCAACCTTGACAGATTGAAGTCCGGGGATAATTCTATTGCCCTTATCGGCGTCGATTCCGTTGAAAAGGCTATAGAAGCGTTCTTCTGATCCGGGGCCGTATATCCTGTCCGGGAAAGGCTGCAAATGACGAATGATATGAAGACAGCGCCAATCGGCGTATTCGATTCGGGCATCGGGGGGCTTACAGTCGTAAGGGAGATAATCAGCAGGCTCCCCGGGGAGAATATTATCTACCTCGGCGACACGGCGAGGGTCCCTTACGGGACGAAATCGAGCCGGACAGTAATTGCGTACTCCCATCATAATGCCCGGTTCCTTGCATCGAAGGGGATAAAAATGCTCGTCGTCGCCTGCAACACCTCCTCCGCGGTATCACTCCCCAGCCTGAGCAGCGAGCTGGAGATACCTGTAATCGGCGTGATAGGGCCCGGCGCGAAAAAAGCCGGAGAGGTCACCAAATCCAGGAGAGTGGGAGTCATAGGCACGCCGTCGACGGTTAAAAGCAGCGCTTACAAGAAGGCGCTCAAAGCCATATCCCCCGACATAGAGGTATTTTCAAGGGCATGCCCTCTCTTCGTTCCCCTAGCCGACGAGGGGTGGACGGAGGGAGAGATATCCGAGCTAATCGCGAAAAAGTACCTCGCGCCGTTTAAGGAATACGATATAGACGTGCTCGTTCTCGGATGCACTCATTACCCCCTCCTTAAACCAACTATCCAGAAGGTAATGGGCGGAGGGATAACGCTCGTCGATTCAGCCGAAGAGACGGCAAAGGAAATCGAAAGGGTGCTCAATGAGAGAGGCCTTCTTAATAAAGACGCAGAAGCGCCGTCAAGAGAATACTACCTTACGGACGTATCCGATACGTTCGTCTCCGTCGCCGGAAGGTTCCTCGGGGAAAAGATAGAAAATATAGAAATGGTCGATATAACGGGGACGGCCCTGTAACCGCCCCCGGACCTGGAATCTAGCTTTGGGATACCAGCGCCCTGACCTTCTCCGTGAAAGGCGGAAGCACGTCAAACAGGTCGCCTACAATACCGTAATCGCATTTCTGGAAAATTGGGGCTTCGGGGTCTTTATTTATTGCGACTATAACCTTCGAGGAGCCCATCCCCGCGAAGTGCTGTACCGAGCCCGAGATCGCGATCGCTATATAGAGATTAGGCGATACGGCCTTCCCCGTCTGGCCGACCTGCATATCGTACGGACAATAGCCCGCGTCCACGGCTGCGCGCGTGGCGCCAGCGGCCGCCCCGAGCATATCCGCAAGCTGATAGATATATTTGAAATTCTCCTCGCTCCCGAGCCCCCTCCCTCCTGAAACCACCCTCTCCGCTTCCGTGAGCTCAGGCCTGTCCGACCCTTTCGTCTTTATCTCTATCACCTTCGATTTTATATCCCCGGAATTAATCGTCACAGCGCCGTCTACTACCTCGGGAGTCTTCGGGTCCTCCACGGCTTTAAACGAGTTCGGCCTGACCGTGGTCATCATCGGGTGATGGTCGAGAAAGACCTGGGTCGGTATTGCCTTGCTCGAATGGGAAAAGCGCTTAATCTTTAATTTCTTATCGTTGGTGAGATCGATCTCTATCGCGTCCATCGTAACACCTGCCCCGACGCGGGCGGCGACTGCCGGGAAATAGTCCTGGCCGAAAACCGTGTTCCCCGCTATTACCACGGCGGGGCTATGTTTCTTTATCAATTCGCTGAGAGCGATTGTATAACCCTCGGTGTTAAAGTCCTTTAAGAGCTCGTTATCGACGACGTATACCTTCTCCGCCCCGTACTTGCCCAGTTCAGCGGCGTGTCCCGACACCCCCGACCCTATCAGCACTCCGCAGAGCTCTCCCCCGAGCTTTCCCGCGATCTTCTTCCTTGCTTCGGATAACGCCTCAAAGGTCACCTGCCTTACGCTGCCGTCGATTTTCAGATCCGCTACAACCCAGACTTCGTTACTCATATTATTCCTCCTCGAATGTCTATGAACTTGGGTGCTATATAACCTTGGCCTCTTCCCTGAGGAGCTTTATAAGCTCTTCGGCCGATTTTTCGACCTCGGCCCCTTTGACCATCGGCCCGTCCTGTCCCTTTATTATCCGGAGCTTCCTCTCGATCTGAGGGACCTTGATCTCCACTGTCTTCACGCGTGCGAGGCCGTCGAGATTAGTATCGGAGACCTTCACTTCGGTGAGCGGTTTCTTCTTGGCTTTCATGATCCCGGGCAGCGAGGCGTACCTGGGCTCGTTCATGGCGTCAGGGCACGTGATAAGACAGGGGAGCGGGACCTCGACGACCATATGCCCTCCGTCTATTTCCTTCTGGCACACGGCTTTATTAGCCGACGGGTTTATCTCTATCACCTTGCTTACGAGAGAAACATGGGGAATCCCGAGCTCCTCGGCTATCTGGACGCCGACCTGACCCGACTCTTCGTCGATTATCTTCATGCCGGTAAATACTATATCGAAGCCGCCCAGCTTCCTAATCTCGCCCGCGATGATCTTCCCCATTGCGAACGAATCCATATCGGGAGACCCTTCGTCTAAAATGTGGAGAGCGCTGTCGGCCCCCATTGCGAGCGCCTGCCTGATGGTTTCAACCACTCTCGCTGGGCCCATGGAGACTACAACGACCTCGCCCCCGTGCTTTTCCTTAGTCTGGATCGCTTCCTCGACGGCGAATTCGTCGTATGGGTTCATGATCCATTTCATGCCTTCGGTATCGATCGAGTTGCCGGCTGCGGAGACCTTTATCTTCGCCTCCGTATCCTGTGTCTGGCTTACTATTACGAGAATCTTCACCTTTAGCCCACCTCCGACTTATTATAGATTTTCTAACCCGGTCCGGCTCAATTATCCACGGAAATATAATTCACGGGGTTTCTTGAAACCAACTTAGTTTAGCACCCCTCCAGCTCTTTTCAACCCGGGCCGGATATGCAAAATAACTAATGAATTTAACGGAATAAAGTATTATTTTATCCGGTAGTTAAAAGCTGTGTAATTATAAATATTGACCATTCCTTGTCAAGACGGTAAAACCGTCTAGGATAAAGCGTGCATGCGCTATTTCCATTCGTCGGAACACCTCTCCGGTAGAATCCCCGGCACCGGTTTCCGAATGAATATACAATAATGAACCGAACCGCGATAAACATCCTGCTCCTCGTTTTCGTAATACTCACCTGGGGGTACTCCTGGGTGCTTATGAAAATGGGCCTCGGCTATATGGAGCCCCTCACCCTTGCCGTATGGAGGTGCGGAATAGCGGCGGTGATATTGCTGATATACGTGAAATCGAGGTCGATTAAACTGCCCCATCCGCGCAGGTGGCCCGATTTTATGGCCGTCGGGTTATTCCAGACCACGCTCCTCTTCGGATTCATGCTCCTGGGGATGAAGCGCATCACGGCGGGAAAGACTTCCGTGCTCCTCTATACCATGCCCGTCTGGACGATACTCCTCGTCCACTTCTACCTCAAGGAGAAGATAAACACGCGGCAGTGGTCAGGCGTTATGCTGGGCTCGGCGGGGATATTGTCGATCCTCGGCTGGGACATAATCTCAAAACAGAACCTCTATATATTCCTCGGGGAGATACTCATCATCATCGCGGCCATATCGTGGGCGGTATCGAATATCTGGGTAAAAAAAAGGATGGCGGGTGAGGATATTTACAGGTTGAGCGCGCTCCAGCTCTCTTTCGGCACAATCGGCCTTCTCGTGATAGCCATACCCACCCACGGCGTATTGAACCTCGAATGGACATTGAACTCGGTATACATTCTGCTCTTTACAGGGCTCATCGCTTCGGCCGTCGACTTCACCATATGGTTCTATCTGATAAAGAAGCTGGATATCAACATCACGACCTTTTCCTCCATGCTCGTACCGGTCTTCGGCCTCTTCTTCGACTGGCTCTTGCTGGGGAACGGGCTCGACTGGGGGACGGTAACGGGAGGTGCGCTTATCCTCGCGGGAATTTATATGGTATCAAGGAAATGATTCATGCTCTGAAGACAGTTTCGCAGGTTCATTTTAAAAGCCCGTTGGGGTATAATAGTGCCAAAGCCCGGCGGCGTGAATTTTCAAATGAAAGATTCATGATGACAAGAACCGACAGTACCTCTACCCCGGGAAAGTCACGATATGCGTCATAAGATTCTAATCACTTCCGGAATTTTAATCAGCCTGATTGTATTCATCACGTTAGCCGCCTACTTCTTTACCCAAACGGGGTATTTCAGGAGACTCGTTAAAAACACCGCCGAACGAATCGTCAGCTCGTCAACCGGCCAGTCCTTTAAAATCGGAGAAGTAGAGGGCAATTTCTTTTACAACATAAAGCTGAAAGACGTCACATTCGATGTCGGGAACGAAAGCTTCGTCTCCGTAAAAGAACTCTCCGTCACGTACTCCATCCCCCGGATGCTCAACACCGCGGCGCTCTTCGGCAAAGTGGTTCCCGTCGACGGGCTGACCGTAAACGGGGCGCAGGTACGGCTCATAAAATACGGGGACGGCACCTGGAACTTCAGCAAGATCGGGAGCGGCGGTAAGAAAGAAAAGGAGAAGGATAAAGAGAAAAAGGGTCCGCCCGAGTGGAGCATCATAGTCTCGGACCTTCTGCTGGATGAAAGCGCCCTCACGGTAGAAGACAGAGGGACCAGCAGGGTCTCGAAGTACGGCATCGACGATACGGAACTTTCTGCAAAGCTCATTAATATCATAAAGGAGATACACGTCGACCTCAAAAACGCGGATCTCGATGCGCCGTCACTGGGATTGAACGTCAAGAACCTGAGAGCCAGGGCGCTCTACACGGGCGACAAGGCCGAGGTCAGCGGCCTGGAGGTCATACTGAACGGGGCCGAGATCAAGCTCGACGGCGAGGCTGGCGACCTGAAAGGGAACCCGAAAATCTCCTACTCGGTGTCGGTCCGGAACTACAGTCTCGAGAACGTCGGCACTTTCAACCTGGAATCCGAGGGAGAGGGCGTGTTCAAAGACCCGAAAAACATCGATGCCCGGATAAATATAACAATCCCCGAATCGGACGTATTCGGGAAGAAACTCTCAGGCTCGCTCGACAAAATCTCCATCTCCGGCACAGGGGTGGATTTGGGCGAGGGGGACATAAAATCCGGCCTCGGCGGCCTCGTTCTAAGCGGGAAGGGAGACCTCGCCCGATTAATTACCGGGGAAGGGAAAAACAGCTTCGACGTGAAGGTCTCTCTTAAAGACGTGAAGACGACCGAAATATTTTCACTCATCGAAGAGAAAACCGAGAAGAGGACAGAGGCGGTCAATACGAAGCTGGGGGCGATACTCAATGCCGACCTCCGTGCGGATGGCAGCTGGACAGAATTCCGGGACATGACCGTCAACGGAAAGATCGAGCGCCTCGACATAAATGGGAAACAGGCGGGTGACTTGAAATTGACCGGGACCGCGGGCTATTCGCCCTCCGGAGTAAGGGTGGACGTCAAAACCGTTTTCAAGAACGTCGACCTCGGGACGATCCTCGGTAAAAAGAACCTCCGCAGCAGAATAAATTCCGAACTGGCGGTAAAAGGGTTGATGCCAATCGAAGGGGACGTGCTGCAAAAATTGAACGCGTCCGTCAAGGGGCATATAGGACCGTCCGGCATATTTAACTTAAATTTAAAAAAAGGGAACGTGGACGCATCATATGACAAAGAAAAACTGACCGTGAGGGCGCTGTCGCTCGACGGGGACTCGTTCAGTCTAAGCGTAAAGGACGGCAGCGCAAGCAGGAAGGGGATGAGCCTCGGTTACGACCTCGAGGTCGGGGACCTGGGTCTCGTTTCCAGATTCGCCCCGGGGACCGAGCTCGCCGGGACGCTCAAGGCCGCGGGGAGGGTCGAAGGGGACATCAGGAACCCGAAAATTACCATCGATGCCGAAGCCGGGGATTTCAAGCTCGACGATGTCTTCGCCGCGGAGTCCATAAAAATAAAAGGAGACGGCTCGATAGACCTGGATAAACCCGATCTGCGCGCGGAGGTCAGCACGGAGAACGCCAAACTCAAGGACAGGGAGATTGAGAGCATCGAGATCGACGCCGAAAGCGAAGGAAACGGAATCGACGTAAATGCGGTGATTAAGGAGAACGACCGGTTCGAGTACGAGATCGCTGCGACGCTGAGGGACCTCGGGAAGAGTGAGAAACACATAGAAATCAGCAAGATCAGGCTCGAGATGGAAGATACCGAGCTTGTGAACAGGGACGATATTCTTCTGACCGTTTCACCCGGCAAGCTGATAGTGGATTCGTTCAACCTATACTATAAAGATTCTTCCGCGCTTGCTGACGCCAGTATCTATTACGACGGCAACGTCGAGGGGCGGGTAAGGCTCAGCAACCTCAGCCTGAACGACATCTTAAAAGCGATAAACCCGAAAGCCGATGTGGAGGGGGCGCTGTCCGCGGACGCGGATGTCAGGGGAACGATGGCCCGGCCTCAGTTCAGCGCGAAGCTCGACACGAGCGGACTCGCCTATAAGGATTTCAAAGACGATATATCGCTCGACCTCAGCTACCTCGACCGTAATCTGGACATGAAATTCCTCGTAACGGGCGACTCGGGTGTGATATTGCAGGCCGACGGGAGAGCGAACGCGGACCTGGATCTTAATAATCTGGGAGAGAACATAAAGAAAGCGAGTTTCAATCTAACGATTAGCTCGAGCGGGGTCGATCTGAGCCCGTTAACGAGCATAAGCAGCGAGATAGATAAGTCATCGGGACTGCTCATACTCGACGTAAAAGCCTCGGGCTCCTTCGATAACCCGTCCGCTACCGGACAAATCGTGCTCAAGGATGCCCTGTTTAAAATCAAATCCCTCAGGAACGATTTCAACATCTCAAACGCGCTTATCGAGCTCGAGGGACAGAAAGGGTTCCTCAGGCAGACCGATATCATATCAGGTAAGGGCAAAGGGACGTTCGAAGGGCAGATCGACGTGCCTACGCTGACCTATGATCTGCAGGGGAACCTGCAGAACTTCCTCGTGAGACCGAAGGGAATCACGGCCTATCTAACCGGAAATCTGAGTCTCAAGGGCGAGGGAGAAAAGATAGAGGTCGGAGGAAAGGTAACGGTCGCCAAGGCCAGGATCAGTATCCCCGAGAAGCAGGAAAAAGAGATTGAGGAGATTAAATTCGTAGACGACGATAATGACGAGTTCGTCGTCGGTAAAGGCGCTAAGACGGATTATTTTAAAGAGAGCGTCGCGCTGAACCTCGCAATCAAGATGCGAAAAAACAACTGGGTTAAGGGAAGGGGAGCGAACATCGAGCTTAAGGGGGACCTCGACATCGATAAGGCATTCGGTCATGACGTTAGAATCGCGGGCACAATCAACACGGTCAGGGGCACTTACGAAACCCTGGGCAAGCTCTTCAGGATTCAGGAAGGGAACGTCAGCTTTTCCGGCACGGAGAAAATCAACCCGTTCCTCGACGTAACAGCGCTTTACCGCGTCTCCGGCGTCGAGATTTACGTGAATATAAGCGGGACAGCAGAAAAACCGGTGTTAAAGCTATCGAGCGACCCGGTCATGTCGGAAACCGATATCATATCTTATATCGTGTTCGGCGCGCCTTCCGACCAGATCGGCTCCGGGGACAGGGCGTCTATTCAGGGAGTGGCTACCGGCGTGGCGGGAGGGATAGCCGCTGCACAGCTTGAGAAGCTCCTCGGGAGCAAGCTGTCGCTCGACGTCATAAGCGTCGGGGGAGGTACCAGCGGAGCACAGGTCGAATTGGGGAAATATATCACGCAGGACCTTTACATAGGTTTCGAGAGGGAGACAACGCAGTCTCTATTCAATTCGACCACCGTTACAGAGAACAAAGTGCTGCTCGAATACACAATCTTTAAGAACGTCACGATAAACGGCGACGTCGGAGGGGAAAATCCCGGCGCCGACGTGTTCTATAACTTTAATTATTAATCCCGGGCGGACTGTTTATTGTAGATTCTGATTCGATGCGGCCTCACCCGCGGGGACAGGCACCGGGGACGCATGGTGTATCACGAGACGCCAGGAAGGGCCTGAGAGCTCGAACACGTTCGTCGACTGTGCGTACCCGAGCCGGGTTTGCTCCCCTGCCGTTTGGCTTATTTTCTCTACACAGATTACCCACGCCAGCTCTCCCGCGACATAAGCCTTTATATCAGAAATTTCGATATGCGCGGGCGGGCCTGCCTGAAATATATTCTTCCAGCTCTCTTTTATGGCTTCCCATCCGTAGAGCATCGGCCAGCCGGGATGAACGCACTTGGCCCTGGGCTCGTTAAGCCACACTTCCTGCATCGAATCCGGATCCCCGTCGCGAAGCGCCTGATAGAATCTCAAATTCGCTTTTAACACCCCTTCCTTGCCGTTTACTCCCATGAGTCTCTCCCCTGTGATCCGTTTTCTACATCCGGCATTCCGTAATCTAGCATACCTATTTAACGACCCTTGAACCACAGCGGGCCTTTCAGCCCTGTATATCCCTGAGAAGCGCGTCTATTTCCTCAAGCACCATCGGGTCGTTCTCCAGCTTGATATGGTCGAGCAGGGTGTTCTTCGATCCCTCACCCTTCAGTCTCCAGAGCGCCCAGGCCGCGTGAGCCCTTACGAGGGGCTCCCCGTCAGAAAGGTATTCTTCAATCGCAGGAGTGAGGCTCGTATCCCCCGAATTGCCCATAGCGACGAGGACGTTACGCAATAACCCCTTTCTTTTTGTCCTCCTGACAGGACTCCCCCTGAACCGCGCGCCGAACTCATCGGGACCGAGCCCGGAGAACGAACTGAGCCCGGGGTTGTAAAGCCCTTCCCTCGGCTGAAAGGCCGTCTCGGCTGTTTCTTCCGCCTTTCTATTCCAGGGACAGACGTCCTGGCATATATCGCAGCCGAATATATTATTGTCAATCCTGTTCCTTAATTCTTTCGGTATGCCGTCTTTTAACTCTATTGTCAGATAGGAGATACAGAGCCTCGAATCGAGCACGTAGGGCCCCGTGATAGCGCCTGTCGGACAGGCGTCTATGCACCGGGTGCACGTACCGCACCTGTCGGGGGCGGGGCTGTCGTAGTCGAGCTCCATGCTGGTGATAATCTCGCCGAGAAAAATCCAGGAACCGATTCTCTGATTAATGAGACATGTGTTCTTCCCGGTCCAGCCTATGCCTCCGTACTTTCCGTAGACCCTTTCGAGGACTGGTCCGGTATCGACGTAACGGCGGCAGCTAGCCCCCGGAGCGGCTTCCCCGGTGATGAAGTCCTCGAGCGCCCTGAGCCTGGCGTCCATGACCGCGTGGTAGTCCTCCCCCCACGCATAACGCGCGATCCATCCCCTGCTCCCGTCACCTGCCTCAGTCGAGTAGGGGAAACCCGTATTGTAATTGAGCCCGCACGTAATCACGGATTTCGCGCCGGGGACTATTTGGCGCGGGTCCTCCCTCCTTTCGGGGTTTCTCTCCATGTATTTCATCTCCCCCGCGTACCCCCTCGACAGCCACTCTTTATAGAACTGGTTTTCAGGAAAGCTTCCGGCAGGAGAGATCCCGACCAGATCGAAACCGATCTCGTACGCCTTTGACTTTACGGAGTCAGTGATCTCCTTGATCCCCATGGGATCTAATTTTATCACATAAGTCATGCCGGAAGGGAATTCGAAGAATGCTGCGAAATTTGTATTGCGGCTACTCGGACCAGCCGCCGGGATATTTTTTAGCTACCAGGATCAAAGCCGCGATCTCGCTAACCACCCCGCTGCCCGCAGAATAGGCAGCGAAATAAGATTCAGCTTTAACCTCGAGCGGGGCGTCCTGTGCGACCGCGGTGAAGATAACCCTTTTCATTACCGGGATGTCCGCATGGTCCCTGCATATGAACGCAACCTGATCGTCGGAGACCGCGTAATCGTCTTTTATCCCGGAATAGTACCGGGAATTTTCAGAAATCCCCTGGTGGAGCGTTATTCCAAGCCGCTCCGCCGACGACGAAATCAGCTCGTCCCTGGATTTTGAAAACGCTACGAATTCCACGTCATTACCCTTGAGCGCCCTGACATGAAAGCCGTTCGGGCCGTGTGCCCCATGAACCGGAGCGCCGTCCGATATAAAGCCGTCCGCATTGACCAGTACGAGCTTTATGCCGGCGAGCTTTTTTACAAGGTCTGTTCTAAGTTTTTGAAACATGCGTTCCTGACCCGTTTAATAATAACACGCCCTCAATTCTATGTGATCGGCTTCATAATACAAGTGGTGAGGGCGGGACCCCCTATGTATAATCATAAGATCGATGATCCCTCTTCGAGACACCACCAAATCACCCGGATTCCCTTATGTGAACATTATACTCATGGTAGTCAACGTCCTGATATTCCTATACGGGTATTCAATCGGCGGATATGTGAACGTTTTTATATTCCGCTACGGACTCATACCGGCCAATGTATTTTCAGCTTCTCCCGATACGGATATTGCCGACCGTATGTATCCATTCCTGACCTCGATGTTTCTTCACGGCGGGTGGCTCCACATTATCGGCAACATGCTCTTCCTCTACATATTCGGTGACAACGTCGAAGGCAGGATGGGGCATTTCAGGTATCTGGTTTTTTATATCGTATGCGGCCTCGCAGCGGCGCTGTTTCAATTCGTTACGAATATACATTCGATAATACCTATGGTCGGGGCGAGCGGGGCGATCTCGGGCGTGCTCGGGGCCTACATGACATTCTATCCCAGGTCCAAAATCCTGACGCTCGTGCCGATTTTTTTCTTCATACAGTTCATACACATCCCCGCCGCGGTATTCATATTCGTCTGGTTCCTGATTCAATTCCTGAGCGGGCTCGGCACTCTAAACGTTCCGAAGGAAACGGGAGGAGTCGCGTTCTGGGCCCACATAGGGGGCTTCGTCGCAGGCCTCATGCTTGCGCGCTTCTTCGACCGGAGGCCTTATGCCCGGGGGGCGCCGACGGGGAGGTATTTTCATTAAATCAAAACGGCCGTTTAATTTTCCTTCAACTAATACATATTATATAATGAGACGAATACAACATCGCACGCTGCGGGGAAAAAGTTATGCCCGGGACGAAAGAACGTAAAAGGAATAAACTCGCCATACTCGTAGGGGGCGGTCCTGCGCCGGGTATAAACGGCGTCATCAGCGCATCGACTATCGAAGCCGTTAACAGGGGCATAGATGTGATAGGGATCAGGGAAGGGTTCAGGTGGCTGGCAGAAGGCGATACGAGCCATATCGAGAAGCTGACCATACAGAACACGTCTCGCATACACAACACCGGCGGCTCCATAATAGGCATATCGAGGGCTAACCCCACGTCGAGCGCGGAAAGGATGAAGAACACGATCCGCAGTCTCGCGAAGCTCGGCGTGAGATACCTTATAACGGTAGGCGGAGACGGGACGATGTTCCTCGCAAGCGAGGTAGAGAAAGCCGGCAGGGGCAGGATAAAGGTGGCGCACGTCCCGAAGACGATAGACAACAACATCCCGCTGCCGGGCTACATACCGACATTCGGATTCGAGACAGCCCGTCACATAGGCACCGAGCTCGTCCATTACCTCATGGAGGACGCAAAGACGACGAACAGGTGGTTCTTCGTCGTAACGATGGGGAGAAAGACGGGGCACCTCGCTCTCGGAATAGGTAAAGCGGCAGGAGCTACTATCACCTTGATTCCAGAGCAGTTCGGCGAAGGCAAGATATCTCTCAGGAATATCACCGCAATCCTCGAAGGTTCCATAATAAAACGCCTCGCCGCCGGAAGAGAGGACGGGGTTGCCATACTAGCGGAGGGACTCACCGAGAAGCTCGACGAGGAGGAGCTTAAGAACCTGAAAGACCTGAGCAGGGACGAGTTCGGCCGCATAAGGCTATCAGAAGTTGATCTCGGCCAGCTGCTTAAGCAGGAAACGATGAAGTCCCTCGCCGAAAAGGGGATCGACGCGAGAATAATCGACAAAACGATCGGGTATGAGCTCAGGTCGGCGCCGCCCATACCGTTTGACGCCAAATACACGCGCGACCTGGGATACAGCGCCGTGAAATACCTTCTCAACGGGGGCTCGGGGGCGCTGGTAACAACGCAGAGGGGCAAGATGGTCCCCGTCAAATTTAATGAAATCATCGACCCGGTCATGAATCGGCCCAGGATCAGGTATGTCGACATCGAGACCGAATCATACGAAGTCGCCGAAAAATATATGATAAAGCTCAGGAAAGACGACCTTACCGACAAGAAGAAATTGAGAGCACTGGCAAAAACCGCGAACATGAAGCCCGAAGATTTTAAGAAATACTTTTCAGGCGCGGTATGAAGACCGAGCCGCCGCAATTTACTAACCACTTCGAGATCCCGGAACCCGGATGCGCATCGGGGATTTATTGGAGAACAAACTCAAACCCGTTATTATACATCGTGATGTATGGCTTTTTTTAAGAAAAATACTTAACTTTGCATCTCAGTACATTGACAATCGAATCAAATTATGATAAAAAAAAGCCAATGTTTTATAAGTACTTACTGCCTATAGCGGGTACTACACTTCTTATTCTGATCGGTTGCGGAGCCAAGTCCCCCACTAGCAGCACGTCGGGCCCCGCCATTTCGGGAATCCATCTCGAGGATACCGAAATCGACTCCGAGATTAAGATAGTCGACGAGGATACGGGAGACGAGACTGTCGAAGACGTAAGGTCGAGCTTCTTCATTCTCAATCCTCAGGTGCAGGGCTGGAGAACCTACTATTACATTGAGAACATATTCGATCAGTTCCCCGACGTGGCCCCCGAGACGGAAAAAGAAATACCGGTCGTTTTGAACGATAAGGTCATCCACTACATGGTCTATTTTCAGAACGAAGGGCGGAGGTCTTTCAGCATATGGCTCGAGCGCTCGGGCAAATATATCCCGCTGATGAAGGATATCCTCTCGCAGAGGGGTATGCCTACCGACCTCGTATATCTCGCAATGATAGAAAGCGGGTTCAACGTCAAGGCCGAGTCCCATGCCGCCGCCGTAGGACCGTGGCAGTTCATAAAACCGACCGCCACTCGCTACGGGCTCAGGGTCGACGTGTGGGTGGACGAGAGAATGGACCCGAAGAAGTCCACGGTGGCCGCCGCGGATTATCTGAGCGACCTGTACGCCATGTTTCAGTCCTGGGAGCTCGCCGCCGCCGGCTACAACTGCGGGGAAGACCGGGTCCAGGCCGCCATAGACAAATATCAGATCAACGACTTCTGGCAGATATCGGAGTATACCCTTCCGACCGAAACCAAGAACTACGTCCCCAAGCTCATGGCCGCTCTCATAATCGCCCGGAGCCCTGAGAAATACGGGTTCGTCGGAATCGATTATCACGAGGCTGCGTTCTATGAGACGGTAATGGTCCCCCCTCAAAAGAGCCTCAACGACATTGCGGGAGTAATAGGCGTAAGCCACTACACGCTCGTCGAGCTGAACCCGGCAATACTGCTCAACGCGACCCCTCCGGGAGGTCCTTACCAGATAAACGTCCCTCAGGGTTACGCAACAGTCACTTCTCAGAAAAGCAAGGAGCTTTATGCGCTCAAGGACATAAACCCGATGATCGCACAGAGGAGCGTCGGAGGCACCCACAGGGTAAGACGGGGTGAGACCCTCGGCAGGATAGCCTCACGATACGGAGTCAGCGTGTCGAGCATAAAAAGGGCAAACGGCATGAGAAGCTCGACGATCAGATCGGGACAGGTGCTCACTATCCCGGGCCTCTCGGGCCCTTCGAGTTCGTACGCTTCGGAGGACAGCAGTTCGGCGACGGTTAAGCACAGGGTAAGGCGCGGCGATACGCTGGGGGCTATAGCGGCACGGCACAGGGTGAGTATCGCTTCGATTAAAAACGCCAACGACCTCAGGAGCTCAATGATAAGGTCGGGACAGGTGCTCACAATCCCCGGATCTACGGGACGTTACTACGAAGAGGATGTCGCGACGGTCAACACCGCCAAGGTAGCCAAACACAGGGTGCAGCCGGGCGAAACGCTGGGCGGCATTGCGGCGAAATATAACGTCGGCATATCGACTATAAAGCGGGCTAACGGTATTAAGGGCTCGACAATTATGTCGGGGCAGGAGCTGGAAATACCTTATATAGCAGGCGGAAGCACTTATGTAGCGAGCTCGGAAGCAACCTACGCGGACACGTCGGCAACAACTGTAACGACGGCCAGGGCGACATCGCAGGCTTCCGCCACGCGCGCGTCAACGCGATACACAGTCAAATCGGGAGACACGCTGGGAAAGATAGCAGCCAGGCACGGCGTATCGGCCGCATCCGTACAGAGCACGAATAACATGAGAGGCACCGTCGTTAAACGCGGAGAGGTATTAACCATACCCGGAACCTCCTCAACGGCCGTTACCAGAGCCGAGGTCCCGGAGACAACGAGCTATAGCGCCGCCGGAAGCAGATACACAGTCGTGCGCGGGGACAGTTTAGGCAGCATATCACGGAAGTTCGGCGTATCGGTCGCATCCATACAGAGCGCCAACAATCTGAACGGTTCCGTAATCAAGTACGGACAGGTGCTGACTATCCCCGGAACTTCGAGCGCGTCTTACGAGAGCCCGGCTACGGAGACTGTAAGCTCCGGCACGAGCAGGTACAAAGTGCAGCCCGGCGACACGCTCGGCAGCATAGCAGCGAAGCACGGCGTCGGCGTGTCCTCCCTTATGAGCGCCAACAATCTTAGCGGCTCCACGATCAGGTCCGGACAGGTGCTCGTAATACCGGACGGTACATACGCCTCGGCGAAAACGACGGCGA
>JAHKKQ010000164.1 GCA_020027805.1 Candidatus Dadabacteria bacterium | reverse complement strand
ACGGGAAGGCGTATCTGCTGCTGGCGATGGTCTATGCGGAGCTTGGGGATGGAAAGAAGGCCAGGGAGAACGCAGGACTCGCAATCGAGAGCGGTCTTACTGATTCGCTTGCGGAAAAAGCCCGGAAAATAATGAGGACGCCTGACTGAATATCGTCACGGTCGAGTCCGGAAATAATGTTTCATAAAATTTTCATCGGATAACTTTATGGCGGCAAAAAAAAGAAAAAAATTAAGACGGGAGATAATTGAAAAGCCGTCCGGCGATTCTCCCGTGGCTCAACAGACGGCAGACGGCTGGATTCTGGGAATAGTAAAGCACAGGGCATTCGCCGCGGCTCTGCTGTTTCTGGTCTCCTTTTCTGTATTTATCCCATCGCTTCGGAACGGTCTCGTCTGGGACGATGTCACATATGTCAGGACCTGGGCGCCGCAGCTGGAGTCCACCCCGTTGAATTACAAATTATTCGTCCCGTCGAGGTCGGAGGAGGCGAAGACAGGTAAATATTTCAGGCCGGTTTACTTTACTTCGCTCGTCATGGACAACAGGGTCTGGGGCGTCTCGCCGTTCGGGTTCCATATGACCAATATACTCCTGCATTCGGTCACCACGGTGCTGCTTTACTTCCTGATCCTCATGCTTTTCAAGGAATTTGGAAGGGGGCACGGAGAGAGCGAAGCCTTTCTCTCCTCGATGCTCTTCGCCCTCTATCCCCTCCATGTCGAATCTGTTTCGTTTATTGCGGCGAGGGGGGATATCCTGGCCGGGATGTTCTTCCTGCTGTGCCTCATTTTCTACATGCTGTCCTACAGGAGGCTCTATTACATTATATTGGCCGGTGTCTCTTTCTATCTTTCGTTCCTGTCGAAAGAGGTGGCGTTTTCCTTCCCCGTAATTATACTCGGCTTCGATCTGATAAGCAGGAGGATGTTCCGCCGCGCCAATATCGTTAAATACCTCATAATCGGTTCTTTGATCCTGTTCTATTTCCATCTCAGGTCAGGTTCTTTCATGAGCTCCATCGGCTTTCTGCAGGAGCATAGTTTCCGCGATACGGGAGCGCTCCCCGGACCAGGCGAATTCATCACAATTTTTCTCAATACCTATCTCTTCTATGCCTGGAAGCTGCTCTTCCCCTACGGCCTGAACCATTTCATCGGGTCTATCGCGGGAGGGGACGCCCTCCACGCAATTATTGCGGTTTTGCTCATAGCGGCGGTCACCGCTGCTTTTATCATATCCGTTAAAAGGAAAGAGAACATCACCGCCTTCTCGCTGCTGTGGATTTTCACCACGCTCGGCCCCGCGGTTTTGATTGCGATATATCCCCTCGCGATAACGCGCTTTGCCGAGAGGTTCGTTTACATACCCTCCGCGGGATTCTGTCTCCTCGCGGGATATCTGATCGTGAGGGCCGGGAGGCTTACCGGGAAGAGGTGGGCGGGCCTGGCCGCGGGCGGATTGTTGTGCGCTTCCTATCTGGTCGTCACCGTGAAGGGGCAGGAGGCGTGGACGGACAACGTGACGTTCTGGGAGACCGCGGTCAGGAGGTCCCCCGGTCAGATCACCCCCAGGATAAACTACGGCGAGGCGCTCAGGAGCACGGGCAGGGTCGACGAGGCGATACGTCAGCATTTAATGGCGGTCGGTCCAGGAATCGAAGCTACTGACCGCGGCAAAGCCATGGCCGCAAACTCCCTCGCCGCCGACTATATCCAGAAGGGCGATTTTCTGAACGCGGAAAAATATTTAAAGGCCGCTCTCGAGTATAACCCCAAAACCGAGGGCCAGTATAATTACAATATGGGTCTTATTTATCTAAAAAAGAACGATCCGGCCGAGGCGGGAAATTATCTCAGGAAGGCGGTGGAGATCGCCCCCGGGTACGCGAAAGCCCATTATCTTCTGGGCATGGCGTATTTCATGGAAGCGGATATGCATAAATCCGCCGATAAATACAGGCTAGCCGTAAGCTCTCTCAATAGTGCGATCGGATACGACGGCAATGACATGAACGCGCATATCCTTCTCGCGCAGGTTTATCTGGCGCTCGGGGACAGGGAGAATGCGAGGAGGGAGGCCGAGTACGCGCTCCGTAAGGCGTTTGATCCCGCAACCGCCAGGAATGCGGAATCGATACTTAAATCGATTGAAGCGAACCGCTGATGCTTGAGTTCCCTGACCCGCTCCCCGGTCATTCCACGTAGTTCGTGAGGATCCCTATGCCTTCTATCTCGACTTCCACCTTATCGCCGCTCTTCATCGGCCCCACGCCCGCCGGAGTGCCTGTCGAAACGATGTCCCCGGGCAGGAGCGTCATGACCTTCGATATAAAACTTACGAGCCTCGGCACGCTGAAGAGCAGGTTCCTGGTGCTCGAATGCTGCTTCCTCTCGCCGTTCAGATAAGTCGATATCTCGAGGTCGCCCGGGTCAAGCTCGGTCTCGACGACCGGGCCCACCGGGGCGAACGTGTCGAAGCCCTTGGCCCTCGTGAACTGTATGTCCTTCGCCTGGAGGTCACGCGCGGTGACGTCGTTCAGGCAGGTATATCCTAGCACGTAATCGAGAGCCTCTCTCTCCTCCACGTGCTTCGCCTCCTTCCCTATGACGAGTGCGAGCTCCCCTTCGTAATCGACGTGCGATGACATATGGTTCGGATAGATTATTTTATCCCCGTGCGCAATCAGCGAAGTGCCGGGTTTTATGAAGAGCCTGGGCTCCTCCGGCAGTTCCCTGCCCATTTCGATTGCGTGGTCCTTGTAGTTGAGCCCGACTGCTACAATCTTGGTGGGAGTTACGGGAGGGAGCAGTCTTACCTCCTCGGGATCGAACGTGTGCTCGGTAATTCTGAATTTCCCGAATACGTCCCCTTCGAGCTCCCTTATCTTGCCGTAGGCCGGAGTTCCGTATCTCGCTTTTTTGTCGTGTGTTTCGAATCTCAGAAATTTCATATGTGTCGCCTCTCCTGAGCGAATATTCTTTTGCCTGCGTATCCGCGCGCGGGATTATACACGAATCAGTACTTTACCTCCTTTAAATATAAACCGCGTGCGGGGGCCGCGTGGACGAACTTTGTTTTCACGCCGGATTCCAGAATCCCCCGGAACTCCCCCGGCGAAATCCTTTCCTTGCCGACCTGAACGAGCGTCCCGGCTATAAGCCTTACCATTCTTTTCATGAACCCGTCGGCCTCGATGCTGAACTCCAGAATGTCTTTACGTTTTGTGACCCCGGCTCGGAGCACGGTCCTCACGGTCGATTTTACAGTCGCGCCTGATTGCGCGAAGGCCCTGAAGTCGTGCTCCCCGACGAGGGAGCGCGCGGCTTCGTCCATTAAACGCGCCTTGAGGGGGTCGGGCACGAACCACGCCCTCTCCCTCAACATCGCTGACGGGAAAGGACGGTTCAATATCTTATATATATAAGTCTTGCTCTTCGCCGATAGCTGGGCGTGGAACCCCGGCTCCGCCTCTTCCGCGTCCGTTATCACTATATCCTTTGGAAGAAGGGAGTTGAGTCCCTTCTGCAGCTCGGTCAGGCTTAGCGCGGTTCCGGTCCTGAAGTTTGCGACCTGTCCCAGGGCGTGCACGCCCGAATCCGTCCTGCCCGAGCCCAGGAGCTTTATATCCTCCCCGGTCATGGTCCCGAGCGAAGTCTCTATCTTTTCCTGTATCGTCGGCCCTGACGGCTGTCTCTGCCAGCCCACGTAACCTGACCCGTCGTATTCGATTGTAAGCTTGATGTTCCTCACGTCTATATCCCGCCCTTGTCGAACTTTATCCGCGGGTCGAGCACGACGTAGAGGATATCGACGATCAGGTTCGCGAGGACGAGGATTATCGTATACACGATCGTTATCCCCATCACAAGCGGGTAGTGGGCCCCGCCGCGAGCGTCAGCGCCGGAAGCACTACGTGCGCCGGGCTTCCCCAGAGCGCCGCCGGAAGCCAGCCCAGCTTCACCGAGAATATATAAATAAGCAGGGCGCCCGTTACGAAGCTCGGGACGGATACGAAGGCCGTGGCGATGGATACGGAGGCGAAATCGACCGCTCCCCCCGGTTTAGTCGCCGACGCGATGCCGATAGCGCTTCCGAGAGCGACGGCGATAGTCAGGCTGATGAGCCCGAGCTCGACCGAAACCGGCAGCGTTTCGCCGATTATTTCATTCACGGACCTGTCGATATATTTATACGACGGGCCGAAGTCGCCCGATGCCAGGTTCTTCAGGTAAAAAAGGTACTGTTTCCAGACGGGCTCGTCGAGGTGATACTTGGCCTCTATATTCTTCTTGATCTGAGGGGGGAGTTTCTTCTCGGCATCGAACGGTCCGCCCGGGAGGGTCCTCAGAAGAAAGAAGGTTATCGTCGCCACCGCGAAAATTACGAAGATACCGGTCAGAGTTCGGCTGAGGACGAATTTCCCGATCAAGCCGGCTATCCTTGCTGGTCTTCTTTTCTTACTACGAATGTTTGCCTTGAGAGGAGCCCGGTCGAGTCCTTGGCAATTATCGTAATTAGGTTCACTTCGTTTTCCAGCTCCAGCTTCACGGACACGGGCACCGCCGTCTTGGTCGACGGCAGGAGCGCGACCTTGTCGTCCCCGATGAAGACGGATACGAGCTCTATGCCGTCCCCGTCGTTAACGTCTCCGTTAAGCGTGATCATCCCTGAATTGGTGGATACCGGGACCCCGGTCACGGTTATGACCGGAGGGGCTTCGAAAACTTCCTTCAGCATCGAGCTCCCCTGGGGCTGAGACGGTCCGGCGGTCTCTGAAATGACCACCTTCTCTTTATTGACCCAGCCCGCCGAATTCTCGTTGATTTTTATCTTGACCCAGCCGTCGTTTTGCCCGAGACCGCTGAAAGTAGCCCCTTGCCCGGCCAGGGCTATTATAGGGGCTTCATTATAGCCCCCGCCTCTGATCGGCGTATCGGCCGTGGCCACGGTCACCGTCGAATCCGTTTCCTGAAAGACTGCGCCTTCGGTATTTCCGGGTATTACCGCTTTCCCTATAAGACCTTCCTTGAAGACGTCGTCCACTATCTGCAGCTCCAGATCGACTGGGGAGTCCGTATTCTTTACGTCGAATGCAAAAGCCGCTTCCCTTGTCTCTCCGGGCGCCAGGTTCTCGAACTCCGCCCTCCCCTTTTCGAGGAAAATTTTATCTCCCGAGTTGTTTTTAAGCGTAAGAATCGTTTTTTCCGACCCCCCCCGGCCTATGTTCTTCACCTTCACGCGGAACGCGATTATCTCTCCCGGTTCCGGTGTCCCGTTCCCGTTGCCGCGCGATCCGTACCTGCCGTCGTCCACGATCTCGTAGTTAAACGCATAGAGCGGCCTCTCGAGTCCGTACGTACCCGCCGTGAAATTGTAATCAGGTATCTCCGAATCGTTCCCGTCTTCGAATTCCAGGGTTACCTTATCCTCTCTGGTAAGGGTCCATTTAGGGATTTCGAACAATGTCTTCCATGATCTCTTTTCGCCGGGATTTAACTTTCCGAAAATGAGCTCTTTGCCCTCGAAGACAGGGTTTTCCGATTTTGTCGTCGCCATGAGCCTGTATATCGGCGTCTTCCCGGCGTTCTCCACCTCGACGTTGATTTCGAGCTCGCCGCCCGCGTCTCCTTTCGGTATCTCGGGTGTAATCCTGACCGCGAGAGAAGGTTTCACGCCCGTAGCCTTCTCGTTCGACCAGTCGATCCCCATGAGCTTCCATTTCTCGACGATTTTGCCTTCTTCGCTTTTCGAGATTTTGGTGATCCCTCCCTGTATCTCGCCGAGCGATTCTTTCCTGGACGGGACGGTTGAGGAATTGATTATTTCCCTGGCGAGAGTTACGTAGAAGTCTCCCTCCAGCTTCTTCCTCTTCTCTTCGCGGCTGAGCGCCTCTTCGGGCGTGGGCTCTTCCTCCCCGTCGGTTTTTACGACCGCGTTATTGTCGAGGTATATGATCGAATAAACGGGTTTTTCGAGGACCCTGTCCACGGTCTTCTTCTTCACTCCGGGTTTTTCCGGGATTCTGTTGTCCGAGTTAGGGTGGAATATGACTGTGTCGTCCGTAATAACCGTCGGATGGAGCATTATGTCCGGGGTAACGCCTACGTCCTGAATGGATATGTCTCCCGGGGTCAGGTACTGAGCTATCGTAAGCTTCAGCGCCGAGCCGTCGTTCAGGTCGAATATTTGCTGGACCGACCCCTTTCCGAAGGTCCTTTCCCCTATGATGATCGCCCTTTCGTTGTTCTTCAAGGCGCCCGCCACGATCTCGGAAGCGCTCGCGCTCCCCGCGTCGACGAGCACTACGATGTTGCCGTTGTACTGCTGGTCCTTGTCGTTGGCGTGATAGCGTTTGGAGGAATTGCCTATTTTGGTCGTAACAATCACGCCGTCGGTCAGGAAGAGGTCCGAGATTCTTTCCGCCTGGTCCAGAAGCCCGCCGGGGTTTCCCCTCAGGTCGAGTATTATGCCCCTCGGGTTTCCGGCGCCGTTGCTGTCGAGGTTTTGGACGATGCTGTCGAGCGTGTTCTTCTGAAAGTCCCTGATCCTCACGTACTCGATCCCGCCCTCGAGCTCGAAAGCCTCGACGCTCTCTATCACTATCGTATCCCGCGTCATTTTGAATTCCTTCGGCGACGGGAACCCTTCTCTCATAACGTGTATCGAGACCTCCGTATCCTTGGGCCCCCTCAGCTTGCTGACGGCTTCGATGAGCGACATGTTGATCGTCGATTCGTTCGCTATCTGTACGATCCTGTCGTTGGGCTTGATGCCGGCCCTGTAGGCGGGCGTGCCCTCGATTGGAGAAATCACCGTGAGGTCCCCGTCCCTTACCCCGATAACTATGCCGAGCCCGCCGAAGCTGCCTTCCGTCTCTATCATGAATTCCTTATAGACCTGCGGGGTTATTATTCCCGAATGGGGGTCGAGGGAATTGAGCATCTGGTCGAGGACCGAGTATTCTACATCGTTCAGCTTGAGGCCGCTCGGGTTCAGATGCGGAGAGACGAACTGGAATACTTGTTCGAGCCTGTCCGTGACGTCGTTGAGGCTCACGACACCGCTCATGTCGAACACCGCTTTTTCTCCCCCGGCCTGGACTTGGAAGCTCGCGCTCTGCTCCCCCTCGGGGAAATCGACCAGCACGTTATCCACGATCTGCTCCATCCTTCCGAGCCCCAGGATAAGCATGTTTTTCGGGTCGATGAGGGACTTGTCGACGTAGTAGCGGTTAATGTACTGCATGACGGCGTCTGTTATGCCGAGGTTGTCCGCTTCCGCCCTTTGATCGAGCATGGTAACGCCCGGAGAAAAAAACAGGATATACGTCAGGGATGCTAGAACGGCCGTTAGTACGAATAGTCTTTTGGCTCTGTCCGGAAATTTATTCAAATTTCATTCTCCTCGATTATTTATCTTGGCTGCCTGTTCGATATTATCACATCATGCAGAGCGGCAATCAAATTTGCCGCGTCCGGGCGTTCCCGATTTTTTACCGGGCGGCGGATCCCCGGCCGGGCCGGGCTCGCGCGGGTATGCGGGTATAAGGGGGGTTTGAGGGGCGGGGCAGGGCGGCGGGGTTCCGGGTGCGCCGCCCGAGTCCCGGGAGGGGGGGCGGGCCTGCTTTCCCGGAGTCAGTCGCTCTTCTCCCCGCGTGGGGGGCCCCCCGGCCCGGGCGCTGGCGCCGTATATTATCCGTGGGGCATGTGGTCCCCCCGGCCGCTTTGATGCCCGAGCCCTCCCGTCGGAGCCCCGGTCCGTTATAAAGGATTCCCCCCGGAGCCGCTCCCGGGCGCCGGGCGGTTCTGTCCGGAAGGGGATGGCCGCGCTTATCCTGATCCTGACGAAGCTATTTTGGATTGACAGCGGGCTTATGTAGAGTAAAAGCGTGAGTTAAAGGTATCTTGGCTTGGCCGCGTACCCCGGGCGCGGGTTTCTGCCCCGACTCGCCCGGGGGTGCTGTTGCAATACGGCGCCGGTCCGGCCCGTATCATGGGTTTGCAGACCGTGTCTGAATTTATTGTCGGGCCAAAATATCTTGACAAGGGGTATAATTTGTGATGTAATTGCTTTAATTTTAAAGGAGGTAGGAGCCTAGTGTCATATCTCCGGGATGTTCGTATTTCTGCGGGAGAAAAGGACTTGACAACAAGTTCATTCTATGTTGTAATTCTGAGCAGTTGTGAGTTTTACCGGGTTTTTGTTTGTAGTAAGGAGATGGAGGTTGCCTGAATAAACCGATTCCCGTACATTTTGCTATCTTGAAAATTAATAAGGAGGATGTCTATGACTAGAAATTTGAATGACAATACCAAAACAAGGAGGAAAGGTTCAATGCTACAGGATAGTTTATCCAAGATTAAGTACTTAATAGTGCTTGCTTTTCTTTTAGTAATTCCGATGCAGGCAAAAGCTGGTATTTTGTCGCCCGATCCGATAGATCAGACGGACACCGGCGTCGACAGGCTCATCTACTACTATGACACGGTCGGTAGAGAGACCTTCATACAGGTCACGAACACGTCGGACTCGTTCGTCGGGATTCACGTGCAGGTCTTCAGGGCCGAGGACGGGTGCTCCGAGGACGATTTTAACTGGTGCCTCACCCCCGGAGATACCGAGATCTGGAACGTCGAAGAACTTCCCGGCGGGTTCGACATCTCCGATAGCAACGGCTTCGTCGCGATATCGCTTGATTCGAGCTTCGATTGCGGAAGCGAGAACAACGCCCTCATTGGCATGTTCAGGATAATCGACGACAGCGGTTATGAATACAGGACGAACGCGGCTTCAAGCGAAG
>JAHKKQ010000163.1 GCA_020027805.1 Candidatus Dadabacteria bacterium | reverse complement strand
TTCATCCGGAGCGCGTTCTTCGTGTGCCCTTCGGAAGCCAGGAAGTCCTCCCTCGATCCGCCCGATTTCCCCTTCAGATAATTGACAAGCCCCAGGTGGTAGCTCGACTTGTAATATCCGGGGTCATATCCATAGGCCTTGAGAAACCATTTTTCGGCGTTACGGATATCCTTTTTGTTAATATACACGACGCCGATATTGTTGGCAGTCACCGACCGCCCCTTGTCATTTATCCTTACACCCTTTTCGAAATTCCCGAGGAGTTCTTTCAGGGCTTCGTCTTCTTTCCCCGCATCGAGAAGGGCAATTCCGTAATTTATACGCGGAATAGCGCTCTGAGGGGATTTCCTCGTCGTATCTTCCCACAAAGTTATCCCGTCTCTCCAAACCATCTGCCTGTCGACGGTAAAAAATAAATAGGAGGCGGACAAAAGAAATGCCGCCGTCAGGACCGCATTTTTATTCCTGACGGGGCTCAGCGGACGAGAAAATATGCACCCCAGAAGAAGACAGAGGCCGGCCGAGGGTATATATAAGTACCTTTCCGCGACGGAAGCGGACGGGATATCGGTTAGAGAAATCAGCACCGAGGGGAAAAGCGTGACGGGCATCCAGAGGAGAGCGAAGGCTGCTGCGTTCTTTCGTTTCTTTATAGAATATGCCGCCCCGAGCGCCGTCAGCCCCAATGCCATAAGCGCGGCAAATATATATCGCAGGCCGTCGGGCGCCGACTCCGTGAAGGCGTTGAACGTGAAAGGGAATACGAGCTTCGCGTAATAATAGATATAGGAAGCCAGCAGGACCTTAACAACCCCCAGGGCGCCGGCTAAAAAGCTCACGTCTTCAGGCGCCGTCATCCCGCCCGATACACGCACGCTCGAAAGCTCCGGGATATTGATATAGGTCCTCCCCCTTAAATAAAAGAAAAGAACCAGCACGCAGGCGTACGCGGCGTATCTCAGGATATTCGCCCTCCTCCCCGGACTCCTGTTGAGGAGATCGAAAGCGAGCACCGTAACGGGGAATATCACCGCTGTTTCTTTTGACAAGAGAGACAAAAAGAAGCCGGCCGCCGTGAGGAGCAGGAAGCCCGTCTTCCTCAAGGAAAGGATATGGGAAATGAGGGCGAGGAAAAAAAAGAGCGCGCAGAGTACGTCCGACCTCCCGGAGATCCACGAGACCGACTCCACGTGCATGGGATATAAAACGAAGAGGACCCCCGAGATGAATGCCGCCTGGTACTTTCCCTCATACTTAAACACACCTAACAGCAGCAGGGCGAACAAATACATAAGAACCGCCGAGAGCGCGTTCGAGACGATATTGCTCAGGTGGAAACCGGAAGCGGAAACCCCCCAGAGGGTTTTGTCGAGCACCATCGACGCATATATCAGCGGGCGGTAATAAAGGGCTTCCTTTGCCTCTTTCTCGGGAGGCATGAACATGTAGCCTATGCTCGAGGCTTTGTACATGTAGTAGCTCCGCTCGATCGTCTCTACGTCGTCCCAGACGAAGCTGTTCCGGAGGGAGGGCGCATAGACCCCGAGGGAAACTAGAAAGAGAAGAAGTGAAACCAGCCATTTATTCCGGAGAAAGCTCACGTTTTCGGCCTCACGAAACGGAATACCCCCTGCGGCGGGATAATCACCCGAACCGGATAATGAAAAACAATTCTACGCTTTGGGCATTTAATTTCAATCGCCGGGACTCAGGCGGCGAGGGCTTCCTCTTGAATACTGAGGTGGGTAAAATACGGTGTCTTAAAAAGAGCTGGAAAGGAGAATCAGATTGCCTAAGATACTCGTATTGCCCGGTGACGGCATAGGCGTTGAAGTTACGAACGTGAGTCTCGAGATACTGAAAATCCTGGCAGATATGCACAATATCGGCTTCGAGTTCGAAACGGACCTCTTCGGGGGAAGCTCCATAGACGCGCACGGAGTCCCGATAACGAAAGAGGTGCTTAAAAAAGCCAAAGCCTCGGACGCTGTGCTGATGGGGGCGGTAGGGGGACCGAAATGGGAGAACCTCGAGCATTCGAAGAAGCCCGAAAGCGGCCTGCTCGCATTGAGAAAGGAGCTCGACGCGTTCGCAAACCTGAGACCGGCCGTGGTCTACCCCGCTCTCGCAGACGCTTCGACCCTGAAGAGGGAGGTCGTGGAGGGGGTCGATATAATGGTAGTGAGGGAGCTCACGGGGGGGATATACTTCGGCACCCCGCGGGGGATCGAAAAGCTCCCGAACGGCGGGGAGAAGGGATTCAACACGCTCGTATATACGACCGGGGAGATCGAGAGGATAGCGAGGGTAGCATTCGATATAGCGAAGAAGAGAAGAAACAAGGTGACGTCCATCGACAAGGCGAACGTGCTCGAAGTGATGCAGCTCTGGAGGACCGTGGTAACGAGGGTCCGCGATGCCGAATATCCGGACGTGGAGCTCGAGCACCTGTACGTGGACAACGCCGCGATGCAGCTTATAAGGAGGCCAAGGAGCTTCGACGTCATGCTCGCGGGGAATTTGTTCGGAGATATCATCAGCGATGAGGCTGCGCAGCTCACGGGGTCCCTCGGCATGCTGCCGTCGGCGAGCATCGGCGCGGGGGCGATATACGAGCCCGTGCACGGGAGCGCTCCGGATATAGCGGGGCAGGACATAGCGAACCCGATAGCCTCGCTCCTCACCTGCGCGATGATGCTCAAATACTCGTTCGACATGGACGGGGTTTCAAACGACATAGAAAACGCCGTCAAATCGGTCCTGGACAAAGGGTACAGGACCGCCGACATATACCAGGAAGGGACGAAGAGGGTCGGGTGCAGGGAGATGGGCAGCCTCATAGCCCGCGCGCTCAAAGGATGAACACGTCCCGTATATACTATTCAGGGTGAAAGACATACCGCACAGCAAGTTTGAGGGCATAAAGAAAACACTAGGCGAGAGCGGGAAGTTCAGGAACCTGCGCAGGAGAATCGAGGCCGGAGAGAGGGAGATTTCACTCTCGGGTCTCGGCGGGTCGTCCAGATTCTTTCTCATTCATGCGCTGAAAGAGACCACTAAAAGACCGCTCCTTATAATTTCCCCGACGGCGAAGCGGGCGGAATCCGCCTCTCAAGACCTGTCGTTCTTTCTGGGGAAGAAGCCCCCAGTCCTTCTAAAAAAGGAGATAGGGACGGGAAAGCCGATATTCTCGACGGCCGCGGCGAAGTCGGGCTCGGACCGTATGGCCTGGCTCAATTCAGCGATCGGCGGAGGCGTACTCGTCGCCGAGACGCCCGCCCTCTTCGATAAGACAATCCCCAGAAAAACCTTCGCCGGCTCCGTCATCCGGGTCGTGAAGGGAGGCGTCATGTACAGGGACGCACTGATATCCAGGCTCATAAAATCGGGCTACGTGCTCACTGATTTCGTAGAGAACGAGGGGGATATGAGCGGAAGGGGCTCGATAGTCGACATCTTTTCCCCGGGATACGAATACCCCGTGAGGCTCGAATTCATCGGGGACGAAATCGGCTCGATCCGGCATTTCAGCCTGGAGAGCCAGAAATCCATGGACAAGATCGAGAGCGCCGAGGTCCTGCCCGCTTCCGAAATCATACTGGACAGGGAACCGCTCGAACGCGCCGTCGAATACCTTAAAAACAGGGCCGGAGAAAGCGGGGTCACGGCGAGGGAGAAGCTCCCGGTCATAGAGGACATCGAGAGGGGGATAAGGGTCCAGAACGTCGAGTGGCTGCTCCCGGCATTCTACCCCGAGCCCGGCTCGGTGCTCGAATACCTCCCCGGAGACACCCTCATCATCACAGACGACCCCGAGGGCAATTTGAAATCCATTCGCGTGTTCGGGGAGTCGCTTCCCCTGACGAAGAATTTTTTAATGAAGAATCTCAAGATCGCACCCGGCATGGACGAGCTCTTCTTCTCAGAGGACGAAGTCAGGGAAGCGGCGGGCAGGTTCCAGAACATTCTGATACACGACCTCGAATTCGCGGGCGTGGAAAGGGAAACCATCCGCTTCGCCGGAGAACCCGCCTCTATAGAGGCGAGAAGGGAATCCGAGTCCCCGCTCGACGCCATAGACGAGCGGATTTACGAGGCGAGACAGAAAGGTTATTCGCTGCAGTTCGTTTTCAGGACGCAAATGGAACTCGAAAAACTGCTCATCCTCCTGAGAGACAGGGGTATAACGAAAATAAACGCGTATACGGGCGAGCTCTCACACGGCTTCAGGCTGGCCGAGGCGAAGGTCGAAATCATAACGGAAGGGGACGTATTCGGGGAGAAGAGGGAGAGGGCGTCCCGCAGGAGGGGCCCGGACGTTCCGTCCGCGTTCATCACGTCCTTCAGCGAGCTCAAGCCCGGAGACTATATCGTGCACGTGGATTTCGGCATAGGGATATTCAGGAGCCTTAAGAGGCTCAGGATCGGGGATTCGGAAGGAGACTTCATACAATGCGAGTACTCGGGCGGCGACAAGGTATACGTGCCCATCGACCGGCTGAAACTGGTACAGAGATATATAGGGGAAGGGAAGCCCCCGAAGATAGACAGGCTCGGGCAGGAGGGCTGGAAGAGGCGCGTAAGGAGGGTAAGGGCCGCGGTGGAAAACGTGGCGAAGGAGCTCCTCGAGCTCTACGCCCGGAGGAGGGCGCTCAAGGGATACGGCTACTCCCCGCGTGCCGAGATGTTCAGGGAGTTCGAGCTCGGGTTCTCGTACGAAGAAACGCCCGACCAGGAAGCGGCTATCGAGGAAGTGATGAACGACATGGAGACGCCGAGGCCCATGGACAGGCTAATCTGCGGGGACGTCGGGTTCGGGAAAACGGAGGTGGCGCTAAGGGCGGCCTTCAGGGCCGTCACCGACGGCAAGCAGGTCGCATTCCTCGTGCCCACCACGCTACTCGCCGAGCAGCACCACAAGACGGCCCTCGCGAGGCT
>JAHKKQ010000036.1 GCA_020027805.1 Candidatus Dadabacteria bacterium | reverse complement strand
GGTGGCGGAGCTCAACAAGAAAGCCCCTGCCGAGATTGCTGCTGAGCTATGGAACCTCATTCAGACCGAACAATATCAACAGTGGAAAGAGATGCCGGGTCACGGCAATTATCACCAGGGTTCAGAGAATGCGAAAACCACCGCGAAAACCTATGCAAACGATCTCGCCTATCAGGCAATGCAGCAAAAATCCACGGCCCTACCTCCGGGTTCTATCGTAGTTAAGGAAAAGTACGACGACCAGGACCAGATTCAGTCCGTCTCCGCGATGATAAACCTCGGCGGAAACGATCCGAAGGATGTAAACTGGTTCTGGGCGCAGTATTCTCCGGACGGCAAGCTCTTGAAGTCGGGTCAGTCCGGGCCGGGTATCAAATCGGCGAATTAACATACCCGGGCGTCCTCCGGGATTCGGGAAGCGCCCGGTGACCGGCGTACTCCGCGCGGGTTTGACCGGTACGGTTTCCGTTAAGCCCGGTGTGGGCCTCCGCAGTCCCGTGGGGTCTGTCCGTGCCGTCGCTACGGAATCCCCGCCGCAGGACCGATACTCCGGTGAATACCGCCTGACCCTTCAGGTATACTAAGAGTTCTGTCGGCCGTTGTATGACGATATTCCGGCCGCATGCACGATCTTGATGAATGAAAAAGAAGACCCTTTTTTCTCTGCTCCGGAAATATAAATATTCCTTTCTCGCGGGCCTCCTGGCGCTGTCCCTCGTGGACCTATGCCAGCTTTCCATACCCTTGATCATCGAAAAAGTTGTCGATGCCCTGACCGTCGAAGGCGCGGGAATGGGTGATATATCGAAATACGGCCTGATCTTGCTCTTCATAGCCGTCGCCATGTCCGTTTTCAGGTTCTTCTGGAGATATTTCATAATGGGCGCAGCGCGCAGGATAGAGCAGTCGCTCAGAAACGAGTTCTTCTCACATCTCCAGAGCCTGCACTTCGATTTCTTCTCGCAGAGGAAGGTGGGGGACCTGATGGCGCATACGGTAAACGACATCGAGACGCTGAAGTTCGCCTGCGGGCTCGGGGTTCTCATAGCTTACGACGGAATCTTTCTCCTCGTTTTTATCTTCGGCGCGATGCTGTACATATCCCCGCAGCTCACCCTGTATGTGTTTATTCCTTTCCCCATACTGGGCTTTCTGATTCTAAGGTTCGGCAGGATGATAGAGCAGAGGTTCCAGAAGGTGCAGGACTCGTTCTCCGGGCTTACGGAGAGCGCGAGGGCCTCGATATCCGGGATAAAGGTCGTGAAGGCTTATGTGCGGGAAGGCGAGGAGGTAAAAGACTTCGAGTCTTCGAGCGCGGCTTATCTCGACAGGAACCTCCGCCTGATAAAGATATGGGGCGTGTATCAGCCGGTAATAACATACCTCGCCGCCCTGGCGACCGTGATTTTTCTATGGCTCGGGGGCATAGACACCATTACACTGAATATCACCCTCGGGGACTTCGCTGCGGTGCTGCTCTACCTGACGATGCTCGCATGGCCCATGATGGCCATGGGCTGGGCGGTCGATATAATCAAGAGGGGGAACGCTTCCCTCAACAGGATAAACGACATACTGCTCGTCAGGCCGCAGTCCCCGGCCGAGCCGGGCGCTGTCGACCTGAATATCGAGGGCACGATCGAGTTGAAAGACCTGAGCTTTTCTTATAACGGCAAGAGGGTACTCAAAAACGTATCGCTTAAGATACCGGCTGGCAGGGCGGTCGGGTTCACGGGCGCCACGGGCTCCGGTAAAAGCACGGTCTTCCAGCTCCTCACAAGGGTGGAAGAGCCGCCCGAGAATACCATGTTCGTCGACGGCATCGATGTCAGAAAGATAAAAAGGGACTCCCTCAGGGAAGGCATAGTCTACGTCCCCCAGGAGACGACTGTTTTCAGCGGCACCGTGAGAGACAACATCTCGTTCATGAATCCCGATTTGGCCGAATCGGATATAGAGAACGCGGCCAGGGTCGCGGAATTATACGATGAGATAATGGACTTCCCCGGGGGGTTCGACGCGCGTGTCGGCGAGAGGGGCCTCAGTCTTTCGGGAGGACAGAGGCAGAGGATCGCGCTCGCGAGGGCGGTATTGCTTAAGCCGCGCGTCCTGATACTGGACGACGTGTTCTCGTCGCTCGACCTCAAGACCGAGAGCATGGTGCTCAAGAATCTTAGGAAAGAGATGAAGGGAAGGACGCTGCTCGCCATATCGAGCAGGGTGCCGTCGATAAGCGGTTTCGACTCCATCGCCGTGTTCGATAACGGGAGGCTCGTCGAGTACGGAAGCCATAACGAGCTGATATCCAAAAACGGGATATATGCGGGTCTATATAGAATTCAGACTTTCGAGTAGATGAACCCGCTCTCAGGCGCCGAGCTTGTCCGCGAGGTCGAGGAAGTCACGTGCAAGAATGTCAAACGACATCTCGTCCGTTTTTTCCGCCCTGCCCGAAGGGCCGAATTCGAGCGGTCTCGATACGAAGGCGGTTTTGAAGCCGAGCGCCCGCGCCGCCAGTAGATCGTCCGTGTGCGCCGCTACCATCATGACGCTCCCCGGCTCTAGTCCGAGAAGTCGAGCTGCCGTCAGATAGACCTCCCTGTCGGGCTTGTAATGCCCCGACAGCTCCGAGGAGAGAACGCAGTCCCATGTTATTCCCGAGTGCTTCGCCATATCGACCAGGAGCGACACATTGCCGTTTGAAAGCGTGGCTGCGATGAACCGTTTCCGGATTCGTTCGATACCCACTATGGAATCGGGCCAGGGCTCGAGCCTGTGCCATGCCCTGTTGAGGTGGTCTTTCTCGCTCTCCGAAAGCCCTTCGATGCCGTGCTCAATGAGCAGCCTTTCAAGCACCATCCTGTGAAGGGAATCTATGCTCATCCAGGGGAGTTCCCCGGTGCGCACCATGTTCATGGCCGGGGCGTATCCTCCGCGCCACGAGTCTGCGAACTTCTCCCAGTCGGCTTCGATGACCTTCGATTTCCCGAGCACGCTGCATTCCCGGATGATCGAGGACCTCCAGTCGACGACCGTGCCGAAGACATCGAATGTAAGCGCCCTGACCGCTGATATGTCCCGTCCGGGACTTGTTTTGCCGGCTTTATTCATATGCGGCTTATACGGGGCTTGCCTTTTTTTCGACTCTGGCTATAAACCTTTCGGCATCCACTATGAACCTCTGGTGGGTCCCTTCCGAGATCAGGTCGATGCCGTCGTGGGCGACAATGGAAAACGTGAGCTTCCGGCCATCGACTTCTGTAAGCTCTCCCTTCACGTTCACCGTGAGACCGGGCGGGGTCGCGGCTGTGTGGTTGAGCCTTACGTCTATGCCGACCGACTGCTCCCTGGGCCAGTCGATATGGCCGTTCACGAACCTCACGCACGCCCATTCGATCAAGCCTATCATGAACCCGGTGGAGAAGACCTTGGGCATCAACTGGAACTCCTCTGATTCGGGATATATGTAGGGGACTGTTTTAGACTCGGGTATTTTGAAATCAAACTCGAATTTCATTCCGGGCTTTAACGAATCGCTCACTTAAAAGTCTCCTGTCGATTTCTCAAGATTATTCCGGGCTAATATTTTGAAACCCGATCCTTCGAAGCCTCAGCCCGGTTTTTTTATTATAGCTCAGATGCTATGAGAAACAATTAGTCCAAAATTGGAATATGGGTTTGTTCATGGATTAGCGTGCGGTTCATAAATAACAGGATTGGATCCGAACAATTTACTGACATTGCCAGGCTTGAGCCAAATCGATAATCAAGGAGTTAAATTAGGTATACTGCTATATAATCGAAGCTGGGGGTGAAGCATGGCTGAAGATGTAAAAAAATTACACAGGTCGAGGACGGACAGGATGATAGCCGGTATCTGCGGGGGGCTGGGCGAAATGTTTTCCATCGATCCCACACTTGTCAGGCTCGTGTTCGCGCTTGTCGCGCTGTTCACGGTCGGAACTGCGGCGCTCGTTTATATACTGGGCTGGATAATAATCCCCGAAGCCCCGGCTGAGTAATCTCACTGTCGGGCTTGTCATACATACTTCAACATTGTCTATGCCGGAGTGTGGATGGTATGACAGCATGCCGGTTTCCGGGTACGACTCTTACCGGACGTCCCTCGTCAGGAGTTTATGTTGATATATATAAATGTCGCTGAAAAGGCCGCTAGAGAAGCGGGTGAGGTATTGAGGGCGAATCTGGGGAAGGTTAAAGAGATTACATTCAAGGGTAAAAACAGCTCGAAATCGAGGGCGCGGTTAAGGCGGGTCTCGTTTATGACCCTGTAAAGGACGAGATGTTCTCGGCGGAATTGGGGAAAGGGGCGTTTATGAACGGAGAAGCTATAAGCGTGACCGGTTCGTCCCGGCTCGACGAGAGTCACCTGGTCACGGGCTTTGTTCACGACGACGCCCGAATGGTCGAGGAAAATCTCAGGCACTTCGGCGACTTCGTCTGGAGGGCCAGGGCGGTAAGGAGGGACGGTTCGGCGGCGCTCGACCTGTGCTATGTAGCGTGCGGCAGGTTCGACGGCTTCTGGGAGCTGGGTCTCAACCCCTGGGATACGGCGGCGGGCGCACTGATTGTCGAAGAGGCGGGGGGCAGGGTGACGAACTTCACCGGGGACGAATACAGTATCTACGTCAAGGAGATACTGGCCTCCAATAACGGCATCCACTCGGAAATGCTCGGCGTCCTCTCGATGAACCGATCGAAATAAAGGGTTCCTTCCGGGCAATCTATACTGTTTGGCAAGAAATAAGGGTGAACCCATGAATTTCTTCAAAGATTCACCCTTTAGAGGATGGGGAATATGTTATGGCCGTCTTCAGGTAAATCTGCTAATGTTTCTTAAAAGTCATTTACAACATTTCAACTCGTACCGGAACCGCTCCCATTCAATGACTCTTAATTTCATATATGCTTAGTGAGGTTATTATGCAATGTGCGTGCCAAATGTCTCGGTTGGCGTAATATACACTTATGATTACATATTCTTGATTATGGCGTTGTGTGGGAATTTTGCTGACTTGGAGACAGGGCAAATATTTTGCATTTATTTGACAAAAGTTGTCAAAAGCCGGTGTGACGGATTCCGATAATTGTCTGAGAATTGGGGGTTAACCCCGCCGGAATCAAATAAAGTACTTTTGTTGTAAGATTATTACAGTATTGAAATAATATTTTGTGATTCAATTCGGGGGCGATGTATGATCAAAATTACTCTCCAAAATGCCGCTTATCTTATCTTAATTGTTGCATTTTGTAATGTGAATGAGCACTTAAGCGCGCAGGCTCAGGATAATGCCGGCAATGAATCCCGATACTATTATGTCGGCACCATTGGGGATAATTTTCCGGTCCAGATGGAGCTGGTAATCGATTCCGGGGATGTCTCAGGTTCGTATATGTATGACAAAGTCGGCATACCGATCCCCCTTACCGGTGAATTCGATCTCAAATCTTCTGCCCTGAATATGGCGGAGCAGGATGAGAAGGGGCAGAAAACGGGGACATTTAAAGGAACCGTCCGAAGCGAGGGCAAGAGCTTCGGGATGTACATAGAAGGCGAATGGTCGAAGGCAAACGGGCTCTCCACTCTGCCGTTTAAGCTCACGAAGGTCGCCGACTTCGTCTCGACGAGTGTAAATGCGAAGTCTAAATATGAGGCATCATATATGTACCCTTCTTTTATTACGGACACCAAAGCTAACCGGGAAATAACGGAGAGGCTCGAAAAAGAAGCCGCCTCCGAGAAGAAAAAATTCACCGGAGAGGCAGAGGAGTATTTCGGTTCTCAGGAATCGGCGGGGGAGTGGCAGAAAGACTACAGTTACTCCATTGAGTACCATTCACCCGAATTGATAAGCCTCTCGGGAGAGGTCTTTTCCTATACGGGCGGGGCGCACGGCAATACCTTCTATATGTCGTCGAATTACTGGATCAAGGACGGAAAGGCGCTCCTTCTCGGCTTGTCCGACCTGTTTACGCCCAGGTCGAATCATATCAAAGTTCTGTCCGATTATTGCATCAGAGACCTTAGAAAACAGCAGGCCGGATGGGTATTGAACGGAGAGCTGAAGGAGCTCAGAGCCGAAGATCTGAGCGCGTTCGTGATATCGTCGAGAGGCATAACGTTCGCGTTCGCCCCTTATGCCGCCGGGTCTTACGTCGAAGGGTCCTATTTCGTTACAGTCGGTTATGCCGAGCTCAAAGGGATTATAAACCCGGGCGGACCCCTGAAGCAGTTTCTCAAGTAAAAGGGAAAACGGTGATTTTTGTGAAAATCATACCATTCAGCGCAACAACCATTCTCCTGAATATATGAATGTTTCCGAGGCCGGAACCGGTCATTGAAAAGGCTCAAAATATATTTACGCAATAGGCATCGGTCGATTTTGCATTAAAATTATGGCGGGTCATTGTTTCAATATCGATAAAACCATGCGTACAACTGGAGTTTGTCATGACTGCTTCCGATAATTCACGTAAGGACGTATTGGTGGCAGGCGCAGGCCCCACGGGGCTCACGATGGCGTGCGAGCTCGCGAGGCACGGGATCACGCCCAGGATAATCGACAAGGCCCCGGCCCCTTCGGACAAGTCGAAGGCCTTCGGAATCCACGCGCGGACTCTCGAGCTTTTCGAGAGCATGGGCATAGTGGAAACCGTGCTCGGGCAGGGGAATATCTGTAACGGCTTCGACATGTACAATCGCGGAAAGCCACTGGCGAGCGTGGTTTTCGACAGCCTCCCGACCAAATACCCCTATTTCCTGATTATCGCGCAGAGCGACACGGAAAAGATACTTAACGCTCATCTGGAATCGTACGGCATCAGGGTCGAGCGTGAGAAGGAGCTCGTCGGCATCGAGCACAACCAAGACTCCCTTCGTGCCCGGATCAGATTGAATGACGGCTCCGAAGAATTCATCGATTGTTCTTATATAACCGGGTGCGACGGGGCCCACAGCTCGGTAAGACACATTCTCGACCTGGAATTCAAAGGCGCCCCATATCCCTATTACTGGCTCCTCGCCGACTGCGACCTCGACTGGAGGTACCCGCTCCACCACCTGTCGGTCTTTATTCACCCATCCGGTGTGACAGCCTACTTCCCTCTTTACAGCGACAGGGGGAGATTGATGTTCGAGCTCCCGGACGCTCCGGTTGACGACGAGATGCCGGATCCGACAATCGAAGATGTGAGGAGGCTCATGGGGGAGAGGGGAATCGATTACAGGAGTGTCGGCAATCCCAACTGGCTCGCCTATTTCAAGCTCCATCACCGTATGGTCGATAAATACGGCGACGGCAGGGTGTTTCTCTCCGGAGACTCGGCCCACATTCACAGCCCTATGGGCGGACAGGGAATGAATACTGGTATACAGGATTCGTACAACCTCGCGTGGAAGCTCGCCCTAGTGCTCAAGGGGGAGTCTCCCGGGAGCCTCCTCGATAGCTACAATGCGGAAAGACACCGCGTGGGCAAGGGCGTAGTCGGCTTGACGGACATGGCTACGAAGATGATAGGATTACACAACCCGGTCCTGGCCGCCATTCGGAATAAGCTTATAGGCGCCCTATCGGCTTTAGACCCGGTCGAGGAGAAGCTGCTGATGACCCTTTCACAGATAGAGATAAACTACAGGGAGAGTCCGATTGTCGTAGAAAGGTGGTATCAGCCCGATGCGGTCGAGGGATACCACAATTACAGGCACGACCTTCAAGCCGGAGAGAGGGTAAAGGATTATACCCTCTTGAGCCTCGACGGGAATGACAGCAGGCAGCTCTACGGTCTCTTTAAAGATACAAGGCACAAGCTGCTGCTCTTCACCGGCCCCCTGCCCGAGGATATGGAATTCGATGAATTGAGAAAAATACGCCGCTCCATAGAATCGGAATACGAAGACATGATCGACGTTCATTTAATCGCGGGTCCGAACGGGCTCCCGCCCGATTTCGCAAAGATGAGTTCGGTATGGCGGGATAAGGATCTGCTGATGCACCGCGATTTCGGAGCCGCGAAATCGAGCCTGTATCTCATACGCCCCGACGGTTATATAGGGTTCAGGAACCAGCCCGCAAGCCTGAGCGACTTACTCGAATACCTCCCGATTATATTCCTTTGAGAGCGTTAGCTATACTCTCTGATATAATTATCGGGAATATTAGACCGGGTTCAGCCGATGCCTGAAAACAGGGCGTTTTTTCATTTCTATCACGAGCTTCGTGATTTCTTCACCGGCCCCGGCGCCGCTATCTCTCTAAAATACGATTTCGACGGAAAGCCTTCCGTCAAAGACGCGATCGAAGCGATAGGGGTCCCTCATACGGAAGTGGATTCGATCGTCGTGAACGGGACCTCGGTCGGCTTCGGCTGCCCCCTGAAGGACGGGGACGCCGTGTCCGTTTATCCTGCGTCATTCAGCCCGGAGATTCCCGTAAAAGCGGCGCTCCGGGGAGAGCCGCCTCCCTCGTTTGTCGTGGACGTCAATCTCGGTAAGCTTGCGAGGCGTCTCAGGATGCTCGGCTTCGATGCGGCATACAGGAACGACTACGCCGACCATGAAGTAGCGGGGCTTGCCGAAAGCGAGGGCCGCATCGTCCTCACCCGCGACAGAAGGCTCCTCAGATTCAGGATAATAACGCACGGCTACTGGCTCAGGTCGGACGACCCCCGAATACAGGTGAAGGAGGTGCTAGGGAGGTTCGGTTACTACCCGCTTGTCAAACCCTTCAACAGATGCCTCGAATGCAACGGCGATATCGTACCGGTGGAAAAAGAGGCGGTTCTCGACAGACTCGAGCCCAAGACCAGACTTTATTACAACGAATTCTATACTTGCACGGACTGCGGCAAGGTCTACTGGAAAGGGTCTCATTACGACCGCATGAAGGAGACGCTGGACAGTTTAATAATTCGTAAGCGGGACGCTGAATAAACTTGACACTGGACGCGACTCGATTGATTAATACCAGGCAGTCTCCTTTAGCAATTCAGCTCGTATAAATTATTATAAAACTCGAGCATGAGGGAGAGGAGGCTTTTATGAGTAAAAAAGAACTGACGGCTGAGCAGCAAAGAATGGTGGGAATTTGGGATAAGCACACGAAGCGCGAGTTCGAGTCCAGGGATACGGATGAAACCATGCGCACTATGACCGGCGAGCCTCACGTTAATCACGTCCCCGTAATGACCGGGGGCTCCGGATGGGAGAATGTCCGTGATTTTTTTTCGAAACACTTTATTCGGTACCAGCCCGAAGACGTCGAGCTCGTCCCGGTATCCCGCACAGTCGGGAGCGATAGAGTTGTAGATGAGCTTATTTTTAAATTTACTCATGACATAGACATGCCCTGGATGCTTCCCGGCATACGCCCGACCGGGAGATTGGTCGAGCTTCCGCTCGTCGTCATAGTCCAGTTCAAGGATGGGAAGATATCGAGCGAGCACCTCTATTGGGACCAGGCCTCGGTGCTCGTTCAGATAGGCGTGCTGGATCCGGGGAGCTTGCCGGTAGCGGGTGTAGAAACGGCGCGTAAGGTTCTCGACCCCGGTCTGCCGTCCAATCAATTGATGAGCGGATAAAATTACTATAAATCGAGATCGGGCATTAATTCATTTATCGACTTTCTCAGGAACTCTCTCTCATAGACTTCCTCATCGACGACCTCTCCGTTCCAGACGAGGATGTCGAGGTCGATTGGCCTGGGACCGTACTTGTTGTCTGTTCTTACCCTACCGAGCTCCGTTTCCAGCACTTTTAACCGCGATTCTAAACGGCCGGCGTTGAGTTCCGTCTCGATCAGGAGAGCCCCGTTTATGAATCTATCCTGCTCCTTAAACCCGACGGGCTCCGTCTCGACGAACGAGGAGGATTTTATCAGCATGAATTCCCCCGCGATCGCTTCTTTGGCCCTGCGTATGTTTTCTTCGGCATTGATATTGGAGCCGAGTCCTATCACTGCCCTGTTAACGTTCATCTTTGAAGTACCGGAGTCTCATTTCGATTCCGAGTGTATGACGGAAACGGTATCGGCGAAGCGGAGCGCCCCGGGCTTGTCGACCTTGGCGGTCGCTTTACTCACCCTCCCGTCCTCGAGGATTATTCTCACTACGTCGCCGGCGATCCTTTCTATGAGGTTGAATTCTCTGCCCTCGACTTCGCCTATGATCCTTTTCGTTAAGGACTTATAATCGACGGTGAACGAAATATCGTCCTTTTCCACGGCCTCCCTGCCGTCGAATTCGATCTCGATGTTTATGACGATATCCTGCTTTACCTTTTTCTCCCACTCGAAGATGCCGACTACGGTCCTCAGTCTCAGGTTCTCGATCTTTATTATCACCTTATTCTCCCTTTAGCCCAAGTGCTGCCCCCCGTCGACGAACAGGCACTCTCCGGTCACATAGCTGTTTTCAAGTATATATTTCAATGCCGCTATCACGTAGTCGGGATGCCCCGGCTTTCCGAGCGGTATATGCCCCGATATGCGTTTCAGGTATTTCGAGTCCTTGCCCGGAGGCGGGAGTATGGGTCCCGGGCATATCCCGTTTACGCGTATTTTGGGTCCGAGGGCGCGCGCCGCCATGAGCGTGAAGTCGCGGAGCGCTTTCTTGCTCAGGTTGTAGACGAAATGGCCGGGTTCGATTGTAGAAACCCTCGCATCGAGCATGTTGACTATTATTTCCGCTGACTTCCGCCTGCTGAATTCCCGGGACAGGAAGAAAGGCGCCTTGAAATTGAGCGTGAATTCCCTGTCGAACGATTCCTCGGTAACTTTCATAAAGTCCGTGTCTTGAAAGATAGACGCGTTATTGATGAGAAGCGAGCAGTGTGGAAACGAGCGGAATACCCGCGCCGTCAAGGGCTTAATACCCCTGGTATTAGACAGGTCGGCTTTGAATATTTCACACTTTCTTCCTGCGGCTTTTATCTCTTCCGCTGTCCTCCCGGCCCCTTTCTCCGAGCTGTTATAGTGTAGGGCGATGTCGTAACCCATGCCGGCAAGGGCGAGCGCCATGGCTTTGCCCAGTCTCTCCCCCGCTCCCGTTATAAGCGCTGCTTTTTTCATTACCGTTTATGTCCCGAGCTTGTCTAAGCCCTTATTTTAAACACGGACAGTATAGCACACCGGGCGCTAGCGGCTAAGCCGCATGATCCCGCGGCAGGAAGAGGTTCCGGTCCGTGATGCCGTCTTCGATCCCCCCCGTCCCCTCGGAGCGCGGGAACTACTTCAGTTCTGTCTGAAATTATCAAACTATGTTTCATATCTCCCGCCGAATTGGTGTAGAATTAAATGAATTTCATTAATCCTGGCAAAGGCGGATACATGGCGAAAAAACCGGTTAATTCGAAAACCCGCGTACTTGGAATAGATATAGGAGGGACGGGTATCAAGTCCGCCCCGGTCGATATTGAGAAAGGAGTTCTCGCGGGTGAAAGATACCGCGTCGATACGCCGCACCCCGCTACCCCCAAGAGCATGCTGGCCGCGATAGGGGGAATCATCGAGCACTGGAACTGGAAAGGGCCCCTCGGGTGCGGTTTCCCGGGTGTCATGAAGAGCGGGGAGGTCTATACGGCGGCGAACCTGTCCGAGAAATGGATAGGGGTGAATATAGTGGACGGGATAGAGAAGATTTCCCCCTGTAAAGCAGTAGTAATAAACGATGCGGACTCGGCGGGTCTCGCCGAGATGAAGTTCGGAGCCGGGGAAAATTTTAACCGGCACGGCGGCGGGGTCGTTCTCATGGTCACGCTCGGTACGGGTGTCGGTACGGCGCTCTTCGTCGACGGGCACCTGGTCAGGAACACCGAATTGGGGCACATAGAGATAGACGGCGAAGACGCTGAAAAACGGACAGCAGAGATTCACAGGGAGATCGAGGGTCTCAGCTGGAAAAAGTGGGGGAAGAGGGTGAATAAGTATTTACTGCACGTCGAAAGACTACTTTCCCCGGACCTTATTATTATCGGGGGCGGAATAAGCAAAAAGTCGGACAAGTTTTTCCCGTATATAAAAATCAGAGCCGCGATCGTGCCGGCGAAGATGCTGAACGACGCCGGTATCGTCGGGGCCGCGCTCGCCACTGAGCTTTAAAATCAAGGCTTTTCTTGCTTTCTCGGGTTCGATGTGTGATAATGGCAGAGGTCGAAATCTTTGTTTCCTAAAATCATGACTCCGCATTTCTGAGGTCGCAATTTGTTTCACAGTGGAGCTCGCAGGCACTTGATAAGAGGGATTTTTCAGGATGTCCCTCGTATAAAACACTCCCCCCGCGCCGGCGGAGCCGGCGCATTGTCCGGACCGGGAGCCGGTGTAATTCCCGATGATCCGATATCTTCGCAAATCACGTTATCTGCTTCCTTTTTCTCCGTCTTAATACGGTATTCACAATAGTTCTCAAAATAATAAGTGAGGAGAATCTTTATGGAGTCGAAACCCAAGATGAGCAGAGACAAACTGGAGCAGCTGATAATAAACACGATAAGGACCCTGTCCATGGACGCGGTGCAGAAGGCGAATTCCGGTCATCCGGGTACGCCGATGGCGCTCGCCCCCGTGGCGTTCACCATCTGGGATAAGTTCATGAAATTCAATCCGGGGAACCCCGAGTGGCCCAACCGCGACAGGTTCGTTCTGTCAAACGGCCACGCGTCGATGCTCCTCTACAGCCTCCTTCACCTTACCGGTTATGATTTGTCTTTGAACGATATTAAAACCTTCAGGCAGCTCCACAGCAAGTGCGCGGGCCACCCGGAATACGGCCTCACGCCTGGGGTCGAGACTACGACGGGTCCGCTCGGTCAGGGCGTCGCGACATCGGTGGGCATGGCGATCGCCGAAAAATGGCTCGCCTCATATTTCAACAGGCCCGGTCATGAGATTCTCAATTACAATATCTACGCGATCGACGGCGACGGCTGCATGATGGAGGGGATATCGGGCGAGGCGGCTTCTCTCGCGGGGCACCTGGGCCTGAATAACCTAATCTGGTTCTACGACAACAATCACATAACCATAGAAGGGCACACCGCGCTCGCTTTCAGTGAAGACGTGGCGGCCAGGTTTATGGGATATAACTGGCACGTGCAGCGGGTGGGGGACGCGAACGACCTCGAAATGCTTGCGGAGGCGATCGAAAGGGCGTTCAAGGAGAACGAACAGCCGTCTTTGATAATCGTCGATAGTCACATCGGGTACGGGAGCCCGAACAAGCAGGACACGTCCGCGGCTCACGGAGAGCCCCTCGGCGACGAGGAGATACGCAAGACCAAGATCAATTACGGCTGGGACCCCGACAAGAAATTCTACGTCCCCGACGAGGTGAAGGGCTACAGGGAGACCGTTATCAGGAAGGGCGCCGTTTCCGAAGACGAATGGAACAAGAAATTCAGCGCGTACGAGCGCGTATATCCCGACCTCGCCAAGCAGTTCCGGCAGCTTCAGCAGGGGGAAATGCCCGGGGAGTGGGAGAAATCCCTTCCGGTATTCCCTGCTAACCCGAAGGGCCCGGCGACACGCTCCGCCAACAGCAAGATACTGAATTCCATAGTCCACGTGTACCCGTTCCTCCTGGGCGGGGCCGCCGACGTGGGCTCTTCTACGAAAACATACATCGACGGCGCAAACAGCTTCGAGAAGGGAATATACGACGGCAGGAACTTCCACTTCGGGATAAGGGAGAACGCGATGGCCGCCGCCGCAAACGGCATGGCGCTCAGCAAGCTCCGGCCTTACACGGCCACTTATTTCGTGTTTTCGGATTATATGAGGGCTCCCCTCAGGCTGGCATGCCTTATGCAGATTCCCGTAATATTTATTTTTACTCACGACAGCATAGGTCTCGGAGAAGACGGGCCCACACACCAGCCTGTCGAGCATCTTGCATCGCTCAGGGCCATTCCCAATCTCGATGTTATCAGGCCCGCGGACGCCAATGAATTGAGCGTCCTCTGGAAACATATTATGAATTTGAAGGACCATCCTGTTGCCCTGATCCTGACGAGACAGGATGTGCCGACGTTCGACAGGAGCGTATACGCCCCGGCGGACGGCGCTCTGAGAGGCGCCTACATTCTCGCTGACAGCAAGCCCGCGCCCGACGTCATATTGATCGGTACGGGCTCCGAAGTACAGCTTTGCCTGGACGCTTACGAGATACTCAAAAAGCAGGGGATTAAGGCGCGCGTCGTCAGCATGCCCTCATGGCTGCTCTACGAGATGCAGACGCCCGATTACAAGGAGGAGGTCCTGCCGTCGTCCGTAAAGGCCAGGGTATCGGTGGAGATGGGCTCCACGTTCGGCTGGTGCAGGTATGCCGGGTCAGGCGACCGGAGTGGTATGATAGGAATCAGCACTTTCGGCGAGTCCGCCCCGATAGGCGATCTCCTTCCCGAGTTCGGGTTCACCGTCGATCACGTCGTCTCAAAGGCGAATGATGTCCTTAAACTGAATGACAAAAAAGTTAAAAAGCCGTCAAAAAAATGATGTAGATTTGATGTGGATTAAAGGTTCGCTGTCACGCTCCGTTTTTATGGAATAAATAGTTTGGAATAAATAAATTGACGAACGGGAGATAGACGATGTCCAGAATAATGGATTTATCCAAGCTCGGCCAGTCGATATGGTATGACTATATAAGGAGATCTTTCTTGACCTCGGGGGAGCTCAAGGCCCTGATAGACGAAGGCCTGAGGGGCGAAACCTCGAACCCCTCGATACTCGAAAAAGCCATAGCCGGAAGCTCCGATTACGACGAAGAGCTCAGAGCCCTGGTGGAGCAGAACAAATCCGTAAACGAGATATACGAGGCGCTCGCCTTGAAGGACATCGCGATTGCCGCCGACCTGTTCAGGCCGCTATACGATAAGACGAACGGCGGCGACGGGTTCATAAGTCTTGAGGTGAGCCCGACGCTGGCTCACGATACGAAGGGGACTATCAGGGAGGCCAGGAGGTATTTCGTCACTCTCGGGCGCCCGAACGTCATGATCAAGGTCCCCGCGACCAAAGCCGGCATCCCTGCCATCACGGAGCTCATAGGCGCCGGTATCAATATTAACGTAACCCTGATGTTCAGCCTCGATCAATATAAGGCCGTCGCCGAAGCGTATATAAAGGGTCTTGAGAAACTTGCGGCCGAGGGCCCCTCCGTATTCAAGGGACACCGGGTGGACAGGGTGGCCTCCGTGGCCTCATTTTTCGTAAGCCGGGTGGATACCGCCGTCGACCCCGAGCTTGAGAAGATCGGGAACACCGCGCTTCAGGGGAAGATCGCGGTAGCGAATGCGAAGATCGCGTATGACGAATTCAGGAGTATATTCAAAGGCAAGCGCTGGAAGAAGCTCTCCGACGCGGGCGCAAGGGTGCAGAGATGCCTCTGGGCGAGCACAAGCACGAAAAACCCGGCTTATTCCGATACGCTTTACGTCGACGAGCTCATAGGGCCGGATACCGTAAACACGGTACCGCCGGCCACATACAAGAACTTCAGGGATCACGGGAAGGTCGCCCTCACAATCACGAGGGGTGTAAATCAGGCGAGGCAGGACGTAGAGAAGCTGGGGAAGCTCGGAATAAATTTAAAGTCGGTGACGAACAAGCTGCTCAGGGACGGGGTCGACCAGTTCGCCGATTCCTTCAAGACGCTCATGGCGAGCATAGAGGAAAAGAAGGAACAGATACAGTCCAAGAAAAAACCCTATTCCGCCTCTCTCGGGAAGTATCAGGCAGCGGTTGACAAGGCGCTTTCGAGCATGCGGGACAATAATACCATACAGAAGATCTGGAATTTTGATTACATGGTCTGGGAAGACGACCCGACCGAGATAAGCAACCGTCTCGGGTGGCTCCACATACCCGAGGTCATGGTGGATGCCCTTCCGGGAATTAGAAAAGTAGTCGCCGATGTAAAGGCTGACGGCTATAAGAACGTGCTTCTCATGGGCATGGGCGGTTCGAGTCTCGCCCCTATGGTTATACGCGAAACCTTCGGTGTCAAAAAAGGCTATCTTGACGTGGCAGTGCTCGACAGCACGGACCCCGGGGCCGTACTCGAACAGAGGGATCGCCTCGATATGTCGAAGACGCTCTTTATCGTCTCCACCAAATCGGGGGGCACTGCGGAGACCATGTCGTTCATGAAATACTTCTACAACGAGGTTTTGAAGGAAGTCGGCAAGAAGGATGCGGGACGGCACTTCATAGCCATTACGGACCCCGGGAGCGGTCTCCAGAAGATCGCAGCGGGGCTTAAATTCAGAAAGACGTTCTTAAACGACCCCAATATCGGCGGACGATACTCCGCCCTCTCGTTCGTCGGGGTACCCCCCGCCGCCTTCCAGGGGGTGGACCTGGACACGCTGCTCGCCCGCGCCGTCACCATGCTCCATAACTGCGAAAGCTGCAACTGTGCGGTAGACGGGGACAATTCGGGCGCCTGGCTGGGCGCGATACTCGGGGAGCTTGCCAAGGCAGGGCGCGATAAAGTCACGCTCGTCGCTTCCCCGCCGATAGCGGGCTTCGGCTCCTGGGTCGAGCAGCTGATAGCCGAGAGCACCGGTAAGGACGGGAAGGGTATCCTCCCCGTCGACAGGGAGCCTCTGGCGCAGCCGGAATTCTATGCGAACGACAGGCTCTTCGTTTACCTCCGACTCGCGAATGACGACACCTACGACAGGCAGGTGGGTGCCCTCGAGAAGGCGGACTATCCGGTGGTGCGTATCAATCTCAAGGATATTTACGACCTGGGGGGCGAGTTCTTTAGATGGGAGATGGCTATCGCCGTCGCAGGCATGATAATAGGTATTCACCCTTTCAACCAGCCGAACGTGGAGGCCGCCAAGGTGCTCGCGCGCAACATGATAGCCGAATACCAGAAAAAAGGTAAGCTGCCGGTCCTAAAGCCGACCCTCAAGGAGTCGGGAATAACAGTGTATTCCGACTTTAAAGCATCGACCCTCGAGCAGGCGCTTACGAAGTTCCTCTCCTACGCCAAACCCGGCAGGGACGAATCGAAGGGAAGGAGCTACGTCGCGTTCCAGGCCTATGTCAAACCCTCGGACGAGACGTACAGCGCCCTCCAGAAGCTCCGGACCAAGGTGGAGAGGCAGTACCGTCTGGCCACGACCGTAGGGTTCGGGCCGAGGTTCCTCCATTCGACGGGGCAGCTCCATAAGGGAGACGCGGGGCACGGTCTCTTCATTCAGTTCACGTCCGATATGCCTGTCGATATCCCGATCCCGGATGAGCCGGGCAAGAAGGCCTCGTCCATAAGCTTCGGCGTGTTTAAAAACGCCGAGGCGCTAGGCGACCGCCAGGCGCTGCTCGACCGCAAGCGCAAGGTCATTACGTTCCACCTGGGTGAAAACGTTGTAAGCGGTATTAACAGGCTGGCGAAACTACTTTGACGGAAGGGAATGTGATTAAAGCGCTTATATTCGATCTCGACGGCACGCTCGTGCAGACCGAGGTACTGAAGGCGGAGTCTTATGCCAGGGCTGCGGTCGAGCTCGATAATTCGCTGACCGAAGACGAGGTCATAGACACTTTCAAGGACTATGTAGGGCTCTCCCGAAAGGAAGTTGCCCAGGGGCTTATAAAGAGGTTTCGCCTCGAGAACGCCGCTGGGGCAAGGATGAAGGAATTCCACGTTCACACCCCCTGGCAGGCCTACGTGGATATCAGGCTCGACACGTATTTCAAGATGATATCCGACCCCGAAATACTTAAGTCGCACCTGTGTCCGTATAATCTGGGACTCCTCAAATGGGCGCGCGGAGAAGGCTATCCGACGGGTCTCGGGACGATGTCCCACAGAAAGGAGGCGTTCCGCGTCCTGGACGTGCTTGGGATCAGGTCCGAGTTCGATTTCATAGCTACGATACAGGACGTCGAGCACGGGAAGCCCGATCCCGAGATCTATAACCTTCTGGCGGATGAGCTGAAGGTGCCGCAAGCCGAATGCCTCGTCGTAGAGGATTCTGCGTCGGGCGTCGAGGCTGCACTCGCCGCGAGCATGAGCTGTATAGCGGTGACGACCGATTTTACGAGGGAAGGGGTCCATAAAATCCTCCCTGCAAGAAATCTGCGCGTGGTAGATACCCCTCCCGCGCTTCTTGAGACCGCGAAGGGTTTTATCTGCGAGCTTAATTCCGAGAAGGAGAAAACAGGTTGAGCGGCTCACCGTCCCCGGATCAGAAGAAGCTTCAGGACAGGCTGAAAAAAGAAGCCGGAATAAGCGCTGTCGACCTGGTGCGCCCGGGGATGGTGCTCGGACTCGGTACGGGGAGCACGGCCAAATACGCGCTCGAAGAGATATCGAGGAGACTGAAGGACGGGAGGCTCAGCGACATCGCGGGCATACCGAGCTCGCTCGAGACGGAAAGAACGGCGAGAGAGCTCGGCATACCCGTGATCACGTTCGACGACAAACAGGAAATAGACCTGACCATAGACGGCGCAGATGAGGTCGATCCCGGCCTCAACCTCATTAAGGGCGGCGGGGGAGCGCTCTTGAGAGAGAAAGTCCTCGCCCAGTCGAGCAGGCGGAATGTCATGATCGTCGACGAAAGCAAGCTCTCGCCGATGCTCGGCACTCACTGCCCGGTGCCGGTCGAAGTAATACCTTTCGCGTGGAAACCGGTAGCGAATTTTCTCCGGTCCCTCGGGGGCGAGCCCGTTTTGCGTATGAATCAGGACGGATCCCCGTACGCCACTGACCAGAACAACTATATAATTGACTGCGGATTCGGTCCCATCCCCGACCTCGGGGAATTGGCTGTAAAGTTAGGGCAGAAGGCGGGTATAGCGGGATACGGTCTATTCATAGGCACGGCAAGCGAGATTATAGTCGCGACTTCGCACGGCATACGCTATCAGAAGCGTAAGGACTCATAACGATCGGTCGGTACCGACATAAACGAATAACATGGTTATAATCGAACCTTCAATATTATCCGCCGACTTTACGAAACTCGGCGACGCCGTGAGAGAGGCAGAGGGCGCGGGCGTGACCTGGATACAGATAGACGTGATGGACGGACGCTTCGTCCCGAACATCAACTTCGGTCCGGGCGTCGTGGCGGCAATCAGGCCGCTCGTGAAGCTGAAGCTCGACGTCCACCTCATGATCGTCGAGCCCGAGAAATATATAAAGTTATTCGCCGAGTCTGGAGCGGACCGCATCATCGTCCATCAAGAGGTTTGTTACCACCTCCACCGCGTGCTCGAATCTATCAGGGAGCTGGGCATACAGTCGGGTGTGACCCTCAATCCCGGCACCCCTCCATCCGCAATCGGCGAGGTCCTGGAGCTTGCGGACTTCGTCCAGGTAATGGGCGTCAATCCCGGCTTCGGCGGGCAGAAATTCATATGGAGCCAGTTGGACAAGA
>JAHKKQ010000162.1 GCA_020027805.1 Candidatus Dadabacteria bacterium | reverse complement strand
AAGAGGATGCAGACGGTGGACCGGAGGACGCGGATGAGGACACCGATCTATTCCCGCCCGACGAGACCGGGGACGACGGCGCCTCTGTAAATGAATCACCCCCGGCGGGCCCGAAAGAAAGTGAGTTCTACGAATGGGTGGACGAAAAGGGCAACGTCCATATAACTAATAATATCGGGGATGTCCCGCTCGAGTATCAGAAAGAAATCTATGATCGTAAAGCTGCACCGGAGGACAACTAGAGCCAGCTTTATTATTAAAGAGGAATTGTGTAGAATGAAACCCGCAATTTTGTGACGGGTCCAGGCAGAATCATTTCATGAACCGCCTGTGAGCCCGATAACCCGTAAGATACTCACAGATACGAAGCGGGCAATCGAGGCGCCCTCGCAGGGATGCGTTAAGAACCCGGAATCCTGATAGGAACGAAGTCTACAACATGCAGAGAAAGCACATTTACTTACTGGTCTTCGCAGCGTTCATCGGATTTTTCGCTTATAACGCCTGGGCATCCGTCAACACGGCCGCCGAATCCTCGCAATTCCCCCCCGCGCTCGGGAGCTACAATGATTCGGGCCTCGGAAGCATTCCGGCGATATTAATTGACCGAATCCGCCAGGAGCCGTTCAACCTCGTCGCGACGCTCATCTTCCTTTGCGCCATAGTCCACACGTTCCTTTCGAGCAAATTCATGAATATAGCGCATAAGTGGGAGCACCGGCACGAGGAGCGCATCAAGAGGGGCGAGGCCGGGGAGAATTCGGTCCATTTCGGCGCGGAGCTCTTTCATTTCCTCGGCGAGGTGGAAGTGGTGTTCGGAATATGGGCGCTCGTTCTCATCGTAGTGATGCTGCTGGAATTCGGATGGCCGACCGTCGTCAATTACTTCAGCCACAGTGTCAATTTTACGGAACCTTCATTCGTAGTGGTTATCATGACTCTCGCGGCGACGCGGCCTATACTGAAACTGGCAGAGTCCATGATGTGGAAAGTAGCTGGCCTTTTAGGCGGCTCTCTCGCGGCGCTCTGGTTCACCATACTGACAGTAGGGCCGATACTCGGCTCGTTTATTACGGAGCCCGCGGCTATTACCATTTCCGCTCTCGTGCTCTCCGACAAATTTTACGAGCTCCGTCCCGGCGCAGGGTTGAAATACGCGACACTGGGTCTCCTCTTCGTCAATATATCGGTGGGCGGCACTCTGACACACTTCGCCGCGCCGCCCGTATTGATGGTGGCGGGCCCCTGGGACTGGGGGACCGATTTTATGCTCACACACTTCGGGTGGAAGGCGTTCATAGGCATCCTGGTTTCGAACGGAATCTACTTCCTTGTATTCCGAAAGGAACTGGCGAGGATGCAGAATGAGTTCGCGCTCCGCACACTGAAAGACAGGATCGAGTCGAAGTATGTTACTTACGGCCAGATACAGAAGGAGTTTAACAGGGTCAAATCGGAGATAGAAAAAGAGAATAGGATAATCGAGTCTATTAACGAAAAGACAGAGCTCTTTTTAAAACTGATCAGAGAAAGGATGGAAGCCGAGTCCCTGCCCAAGCTGAAGGCGGAAGGCATAGACGAGAGGCTTATAAGGGAGGCATTCGATAAGCGTTTCGAGGAGATCCGGCTGAAGAAAATCAGGAGATACCTGCCGGGAATCCTGCCCGCGGATATGCGCCCCGAATTCCTTGACCCTGACTGGGACAAGCGGGAGGACCCCGTGCCGGTGTGGGTAACGGCCGTGCACATCCTTTTTATGGCCTGGACGATTATAAACGCGCACCACACACAGCTCTTCGTCCTCGGGCTCCTGTTCTTCCTGGGCTTCGCCCAAATAACGGCGCAGTATCAAAACAGGGTAAATTTGCAGCCCGCCATGCTGGTCGGGTTCTTCCTCGCTGGCCTCGTCATTCACGGGGGGCTCCAGGGCTGGTGGATCGAGCCTGTGCTCGGCGGACTTAGCGAGTTCCCCCTCATGCTGGGCGCGACCATACTCACGGCCTTCAACGACAACGCGGCGATCACATACCTGAGCACGCTCGTCCCGCATTTCACGGACAGCTTAAAATACGCCGTGGTAGCCGGGGCCGTAACGGGCGGGGGACTGACGGTCATCGCGAACGCCCCCAACCCCGCAGGCCAGTCCATACTCAAGATACACTTCGATAATGCCGTATCCCCGATAGGCTTGCTTAAAGCCGCGTTCTTCCCGACGGTAATAATGTTCCTGTGCTTCTGGTTTCTGGGTTAGGAACGGGGCCCGGATGGTGCGTGAACCCGCGCAGTAATACCGGTCATGATCCCATTCACGGGTATCTATCTGTATACCCTGCGCTCGGGAACCGCCAGCAGCGGGCTCCGGCTCTTGCGGAGGACCTGCTCCGAAGTACTACCCCGGAGGGCGTCGAGGAACCCCTGATTCCCCTTTGTACCCATAACGATTACGTCGGCCGCGATATCATCCGCAACGCTCAGTATAGTCTCGACTACGTTCCCGCGTCTCGTCATCTTCTCCCAAACCCATGAGGCGTGCACGGGCGGTTGAACGCGGGGCATGCCTGAAGCATCGCCCACGTGCAGGAGCGTAAATACGCAATCGCCGCAGTCAAAGACCTGAGCGAGTTTGTGAGCCGCGTAAATACCGAGAAGCGGGTCCGGCTCCGAGTCAATCGGAATCAGGATATTCTTCAAATTTACCGTCCCGTCATGCGGTGCGACGAAACCGCGTTCATTGTCCTTCAGAAAAAGCGTCCAGCCGCCTGAATCCCTGGAAACCCTCCCCGCGACCGACTTATGGAGAAGTTTTCCCGAGCCCGATCTGCCGTGGGCAGCCAGCACCGATATATCGGAAGGGTGTGACTTTAAATAATTCAGTATCGAGGCCACGGGGTCTTTATGAACGGCGACTACCTTCGAATAGGAGAAGCCGAGACCGCGCAGATCCTCACCGGCAGACATCTCGGAAATAACTTTCCACCGGACGAGCGTATCCCTTATCTTGGGGAACTCCGATATTACGTCCCTGTTATGGTCGGGCGATACGTGGAACAGGTCCAGTCTCGCGTTCGCAGAGAGCGCCAACCTCAGGGCGTGAGCGAATGCGGTTTCGCTCAATTCCGAAAAATCCGTGGTATGAAAAACGCTCTTGAAAAATTTATTTGTATTTGAGCCTTGTGCGTTTACGCCGGTTAAATCATTCCGGGCGTCCGCCTGCCCCACCCTTCTCCCGGGCAGCTCCCCGAGGGTATTGTAGGCCTCGTTGATTAGCTTGATCTTCGATTCCGCGCGAATTTTAAGCCGCTCGTTATTCGAGTACTTATCCGGGTGCCAGACCTGCACGAGGTCCTTGTAGGCGGTCTTCAGCTCTTCGTCCGAGAAATTGCGGCTGAGATCGAACAGATCCAGGAATCTCCCGATTTTACGGTCGCTCATACCTCTCGAGAATTATCAATTGAGAACGTTATAGCCCCTTCCTATCATGCAGTTCCTGTAGATCTGCTCGTAGCCTTGCTCCGAATCATAAACCCCTTTGGCGCCTCCGGCGAGACCGCCGATCACGGCGCCGTAAGCGAGCCCCGCTACGGTATTCCCGGCTATGGTACCGATAAGCGCGCCCGTCCCGGTGCCCACCGCACCGCCCACTACGGTGTCCTTAGCGGTATTCTTCCAGCCGGGCGCCCCCTGCTGGGCTATAGCCTTGCACTCGGCCTGGTCCCTGTAATACGCGTCGCCGTTGCCGACGTTCTGCGGGTCCACGACGGGGTTATAAGTCTGGCAGCCGAGAAGCGCTGCCACGGTTATCAGAAACGCAATTTTTTTCAATTTGTTGACCTCCGTATGATTTCTACGAACTAACTCGCCCAGTCATTACCAATATAATAACCGTTATTCTTTCATTTCCCGAGAAATTTCTACAGAATCCTCTCCGACCGGACCCTTGAGTGTATAACCGACGAGTGGGGTGTAGGAGCCGAGGTTATAATCCCTCACTGTCAGGACACATTTGGTCAGATTGTTTTCGGGGTAGCAGGAATAGGAGATATTCGAGCCTGCGACCTTATTCGTATCCCCGTCTACAACCACAGACGGTATAAGACCGAAATTGTGGACATCGAACCCGCCCTTATCGTTTTTGGAGGCGCGGAAAAGACCCACAGATTCCACTTCATCCGTATCGAGGGGTTGGGCGCCTGTGCTCAAGACGGACATACTCCGTGTCTCTTCGTAAATAATAGGCTGGCCGCCTATGTCGTTAACCCTGTCGAGGATGTGTATTGTAATGCTGTTGACCTGGACCCCTTCTTTAGATTTCGTTATCACGACCTCTATCGGCACCTCGAAATCATTGCCGCCCGCACCTACCGCCTGACCGAATTTCCTTACCTTGATTACATCCGCTCCATCCTGCTCAGATTCGGTAACCAGCGTTTTCCCGGCGAGCAGGCTGTCATATAGCTGACGGAATTCGGTTATCGTTATGTCCGATTCGGAGGCATTCAGATCGACGCCCCCTATTATGAGGATTATCAGTAAACCCGCAAGCACATTGATTCTACCCATCTCTGCCTCCCTTGGCCCATCTCTTTTCCATTTTCATAAAACCATTCTAACCCCAAACATAATTCAATTCAAGTGATATATGTCCTTCACATCACGGTGAATTTTACAATCGAATCGGCTGTATAATAACGCAGATGGAAAGCGATAACAAAAGAGGTGCCGAGGAAATCCCTGAGCGGGACGACGAGAGGAGACGGTTCATACTCCAGATCGTGCAGCCCGGGCTTGCAGGGCTCATGGACGGCACGGTGTCGTCCCTTGCCCCCTTGTTTGCCGCTGCGCTCGCTACGAGGGACAGCAAGACCGCGTTCCTCGTGGGCCTCGCCACGGCCGTCGGGGCCGGCATAAGCATGGCGTTCTCCGAGGCGCTTTCAGACGACGGAAAAATAAGCGGCAGAGGGGACC
>JAHKKQ010000161.1 GCA_020027805.1 Candidatus Dadabacteria bacterium | reverse complement strand
GTACATAGATCTTCACGAGTGGCAGCTCGCACATATCAAGAAAGGGGTTAAGGCCGCCCGCCGGGGAGATTTCGCGACGGACGCCGAGGTCAAGGCTTTCTTTGATAAGTACGGCAAGCTTTCATGAAACTCAGATGGACGCGTTTCGCGCTTGAAGACTTACGTCACCTGCACGAGTATATTGCCGAAGATAATCCTCCTGCGGCAGGCCGCATGGTCGCTCGTATTCAGGAAGCGGCACAGCGCTTAAAACGACATCCTCAAATGGGAAGGCCGGGACGCTCACAGGGGACACGAGAGCTGGTTATAGCCGGATCCCCTTACATTGTGGTGTATATTGTGGACGATATAGAGGTTCAGATCGTAGCAGTTTTTCACAGCGCCATGCGCTGGCCTGACACATTTATTCAGAAAGACAATTAAAACACATAACCAATTCCGGGAAAATTTTTCCTACCCCGAATGCCTTACCAGAAAATCCATTGTCTTCTTGTTGAACTCTTCCACGTTTTCGTAGAGTGCGGCGTGGGCGCAGTTCTTGAAAATCAGAAGCTCGGAATTTTTAATATTCTTCGTCATCCTGTCTGCGAAGCGGGTCGAGCACACCATGTCGTACTCACCGAAGGTTATGAGTGTCGGCGCTTTTATTTTGCCTAGCTGTGATTCGCAGTCGTGCGCTAATACCGCATCGCTCTGTCTCATGAACGCATCCACTGGCTGAGCGGGCCTGCTCCTCACGAAATCGGAGAGGGCTTTTATGTATTCGGGCTTCGAGGCGTATAGTTCCGGCGTGAAACACCAGGGGAAAATACCCAGTATCACCGCTTCCGCGACATTGCCTAACGCTTTCGCCGTCACGCGCCAGCCTTCGACCACAGTCTGGAGGAACGGGTCTGACTTCGTCCATCCGCTGTGGACGGAGAGCGATTTAACCTTCCCGGGATTTTTCGCCGCCAGCCACAGCGCCGTCGCCCCTCCTAACGAGACCCCCATAACGTGTGCGCTCTTAATTCCGAGCGCGTCCATGAAGGCCGCAACGTCGTCGGCGAAAAGCTCCATCGAGTAAGTCCCATCGGGTTTGTCCGACTCTCCCGCCCCTCTCGGGTCAAGCGTGATGCATTCGAAGCTTTTCGAGTATTCGGGTGTCTGGAAGGCGTAGCAGGCGTTGTCGGCGCTCAGATAGGGGATCATTATAAGCGGCTCTCCCTGTCCCGTCTTCTCGTAATTGATATTGATACCGTTGGCTTTTACTTTAGGCATTTAATTCCCCCCGTACTCAAGATTAAATGAAAAGTAAATTCGTACTATAAATCCATAGTATCACATTTAGGGTTATAGATATACGGGTTAATTGCAGGCCGGAATAATTATTCCCACAGGGCTCTCATGTTGGAATTTCCACAGGCGCTTATACAAGCATCTCGTCCGGGATCGATTATAAGTCGTCTTAATCAGAGTTTTTTCTTGCGGGTTGAGGTCAGGGGTTTGAGAACGGTCACGTGACCCATCTTGCGGCCGTCCTTGATCTCCGACTTGCCGTAGAGGTGTACGCACGCGTTCTCTGTCTTATACCACTTCGCTATTTTCGTGACGTCACGGCCGATGAGGTTTATCATCTCCGCGTCCGAATGCCGTGCGGGCTCGCCCACGGGCAGTCCGCACACCGTGCGCACGTGCTGCTCGAACTGTGAGCACGCGCAGGCGTCGATGGTCCAGTGCCCGGAATTGTGCGTGCGGGGGGCGATCTCGTTTGCGAGTATCCTGCCGTCTTTCGTGATGAACATCTCGAGCGCCAGCACTCCTATAAGTCCCACCGCGTCAGCAAGCAGGTGCGCAGTCTCGCGAGCGCGCCCGGCCGTGCGCACGTGTATCGGGGCGGGGATTATGCTCCGTGAAAGGATGTGGTTTTTGTGCTCGTTAAGCACGGGGCCGTAAAGCGCGCTCTGTCCGTGCATATCGCGCGCGATTATCACGGATACCTCGGAGGTGTAATCGACCATCTCTTCGAGAATCAGCTCTTCGGATTTTAATTTTCTCCAGCTCGCATCCGGATCGTCCTTCAACTTGTAGATTAGCTGTCCCTTGCCGTCGTATCCGAGCCGTGTGGTTTTCAGTATGAATTTGCCGCCTCCTATTTTACTCGCGGCGGGACCGATCTCTTCCGCGCAACGGACGGGGGCCCATTTCGCCGTGGGGATGCCTATGTCGTTCAGGTATTTTTTTTCGGTGATGCGGTTCTGGGAGATCTCTAGCAGCTTGCAATCCGGGTAAACGGGACGGAGTTTGCGGATGTAACGCACGGTTTCGACCGGGATGTTTTCGAACTCGTACGACACGACGTCCACGCTCTCGGCGAATTTTTTCAGTTTCTTCTTATCACCGTACTCTCCGGTGAACGTCTTCGCCGCCACCTGCCCGGCCGGGCTGTCTTCTTCTGGCGTGTATATGTGGACCTTTATTCCGAGCCTCGACGCCGCAAGCGCGCTCATGCGTCCGAGCTGTCCGCCGCCGAGTATGCCGAGTGTTATCGATTCGAATTTCATGCGGTTCTGTCAGCGCCTCGGCTTTACGGCAACTCCCGCTGTCTGCTTTTTGCGGAACGCTTCGAGCCTCGCCGTGATTTTTTCATCGGATAACGAAAGTATGGCGGCTGCGAGAAGGGCCGCGTTCTTCGCCCCGGCCGTACCGATCGCGAGCGTGCCGACCGGGATACCGGCGGGCATCTGGGCTATGGACAACAGACTGTCGAGGCCCTTGAGCGTTTTACTCTCGACGGGCACGCCTAACACGGGCAGCGAGGTCATGCCGGCCGTCATGCCGGGCAGGTGCGCCGCGCCGCCCGCCCCGGCGATAATGACTTTCAGCCCGCGCGCGCGCGCGGTACGGGCGTATTCATATAGACGCTCGGGCGTGCGGTGCGCCGATACGATTCTGCTTTCGTAGGGAATCTTTAAGGCGTCGAGAGTCTCCGCGGCATTCTTCATCGTCTCCCAATCGGACTGGGAGCCCATTATGATGCCGACCGGAGGTTTCTTCGCTGAAATGGTCATGTGTTTATGCGCCGGCTCTTGTGCCGCCTTCTCGCTTTTATACGCGGACAAGCCGCCAGGGTAAATATCTGCACTGTGACCGCCGCCCTTATGGGAGTTATTATTAAGGAAAACGCGTCGGAAAGTCAAATCATGCCGGTTCGATTGCGTGAACGTCTTCCGGGTAGAGCGAATTTTCGGAACGGCCGCTCATGACTAACGCAATTTCCTCATCCAAATACCGCCGGGAAAGCCCGTTCAGAGACCCCCTTTCATTAAATCGGCCCGGATTCTTGAAACATCCCCCGCCTCAAGTATATTTAAACCCCTGTAATCGGTGTCTGCACCTTCATGCCGAGGATTCAACCATAAATGGAATCGTTACTGAGCGGAAATCTTTCTCTCGTAATATTTTTCCCTCTCCTGGGAATACCGCTCATCGTGCTCCTCTCCTATATATATAAGGGCTCGGAGGCGGAGATGAAGATAGCCGCCCTCGCTGTGAGCCTTGTCGCATTCCTGCTGTCTATACCCCTCTTTACATCATTTGCGGGCGGCGTGCCCGGAATGCAGTTCGAGACCAAACTCCCCTGGATAGCTAATCTTGGGATTAGTTATCACGTGGGGCTCGACGGCATAAGCCTGTTCCTCGTGCTGCTGACGACGTTCATGATGCCTATAACGATACTCAGCTCATGGCACTCGATCCATAAGGGGATGAGGGAATTCCTCATACTCATGCTGCTCCTTGAGACCGCCCTCATCGGGACGTTCGCCGCCCTAGACATGATCCTCTTTTTCGTTTTCTGGGAGGCGGTGCTCATACCGATGTACTTCATAATCGGCATATGGGGGACGGAGAGGAGGATATACGCAGCCGTGAAGTTCTTCCTCTACACGGCGTTCGGAAGCGCCCTCATGCTGATTGCCATACTCTATCTATTCTTCGAGCACGTAAAGCAGTTCGGCGCGCCCTCGATGGACGTGCTCGATTTCTACAAGCTGACGATCCCGTTCTACGGTATCCTTAGCCCTCAGGGTCTCGCGTTCCTCGCGTTCTTCCTCGCGTTCGCGATAAAGGTGCCGCTCTTCCCGTTTCACACGTGGCTCCCGGACGCGCACGTCGAAGCCCCCACTGCGGGAAGCGTAATACTGGCCGGCGTGCTGCTGAAGATGGGCACCTACGGATTTGTCCGTTTCCTCCTGCCGTTTTTCCCGCAGGCGACGGAGAAGTATCTCCCGATACTCATCGCCATAGCGATAATAGGCATTATTTACGGGGCGTTCGTAGCGTTCGCTCAGAAGGACCTGAAAAAACTCGTCGCATACTCGAGCGTGAGCCACCTGGGTATGGTAATGCTCGGTATATTCGTGCTCAACTTGCAGGGCGTCGAGGGCGGCATATACCAGATGATCAACCACGGGCTCTCCACAGGGGCGCTCTTCCTCATCGTCGGGATGATATACGAGAGGAGGCATACGAAGAAGATAGCGGAGTTCGGCGGGGTCGCGAAGGTGATGCCGGTATTCGCTGCGTTCTTCATGCTCGCCACCCTTTCTTCCATCGGACTCCCATTATTGAACGGGTTCGTCGGAGAGTTCCTTATACTACTGGGCGCTTTCGAGTTCAACTACGTCTACGCGGCGTTAGGCGCGACGGGAATAATACTGGGCGCTGTATACATGCTGATGGCGTATCAGAAGGTTATGTTCGGCCCGCTCGATAAACAGGAAAACAAGATGCTCCACGATATAAACCTGAGAGAGATACTCGTGCTGCTTCCTATCGCGGTGATGATGTTCGTGATGGGGATATACCCGAAGCCTTTCCTCTCCAGAATGGAGCCTTCCGTGGAAGCGCTCCTTCAGAATAAGTTCCCGAATACGGCCGTCGTCAGGAAGCTCGGAGACGAGCGTCCCCGAGAGGCTCGATCTTATCCAGA
>JAHKKQ010000160.1 GCA_020027805.1 Candidatus Dadabacteria bacterium | reverse complement strand
CTCCGCAACACAAACCAAAATAAATCGGAAATCCAGTCTTTTGTCATTCTGAACCATGTCCTGAACTTGTTTCAGGATCGTTTCAGGATCTCGTCTTTCTTCTTTCTGCCATAGTCAGCACGCAGTTTCCGCCACTCCGCCACCTTCGCGGGGGTATATAGCCGGCGGACATGGCGGAATGGCGGAAACCTCGATTTGATTTTAGTGAAAGGAAACGTCACCCCCATCCTCACCTTCCCCCCTCAAGGGGGAAGGAAATAATGGAAGCATCCTTCGACAGGCTCAGGACGAACGGGTTACATAATAGCCGTATAACATATTGCTTTTGAGTATATGCTGTCGGGATATTGGTTGAGCCTCCCCCCTTACAATCTCCAAAACTGGTGAACTCTTGGTCCCCTTCCGGGCCCCTTTCGGTGCACTCATTGACTGTCCCGTTCTTTCGCCCTCCATACCCTGTATAATATCGGGAGGAAATTATGAAAAGGCGCTACAACTCCTACCACGATTACATGAAGGAGAAGTTCGGGTGCCGGGTCAACAAGGTCTCGGTCGATATGGGATTCACGTGCCCGAACAGGGACGGCTCGCTCGCCCGGGGGGGCTGCGTTTACTGCAACAACGACAGCTTCGTCCCCCCTTACGCCCGCGCCCGCTATTCCATGCACGACCAGCTGACGGACGGCATGGATTATATCAGGAAGAGGTTCAAGGCCGAGAAGTTCATAGTCTATTTCCAGGCGTACACGAACACATACGGGGACGCCCGTGAGCTCGAAAATATGTACAGGGAGGCGCTCTCCTATGACGGCGTGGTCGGCATCGCCGTAGGCACGAGGTCGGACTGTGTTGACGAGGAGAAGATAGAAATATTCGAGAGGCTCGCTAAAGAATGCTACGTGTCTCTCGAATACGGCATCGAGTCCGTCTACGACAAGTCGCTCGAGTTCATGAACAGGGGGCACGATTACGGCTCTGTGCTCCGCGCCTTCGAGATGTCCCGGGGGAGGGGGTTCGAGCTTGGCGCCCACATCATACTCGGGCTGCCGACGGAGACGAGGGAGGAGATGCTCGCCATGGCCGACGAGGTGTCGTCCCTTCCCATAAACTGCATCAAAATTCACAACCTGCACATAGTCAAAGGCACGCCCTTGGCGAGGATGTACATGGTCGCGCCGTTCGAACTTTTCGGGTACGAGGAGTATCTGGATTTCATCGTGAGGTTTCTCGAAAAGCTCTCGCCGGATATAATCGTCGAGCGCTTTTTCACGGACACGCCGAGGAGCCTCTTAATCGCCCCCGGATGGGACAGGTCGCATATCGAGGTGATAAAGGGAATAGAAGAAGAGCTCGAGAAGAGGGATACCTGTCAGGGCAGGTTATACGCCGGGGCCGCTCACGGACGGATAGCGGGATGACGGTATACGGTTAAGTTATCGTGAACGAATACACGCAATGGGTGTCCCGCCTGAATGCTTCTCCGCCCTCGCCGCCGCGTGCGGATTATTCGCTGTCGAATTCGAGCCGGAAGTCCGATTTGATCTCGGGCTGCGCCGGATTATTATCGGTAATGAATATGATGTCTTCCCGGCCCCTGATATCGTTGAGGCCCCTGTTGAGAGAATCTATTATTTCCCTGTATTCGTTAATCTCAGTTTTAAGCCTGAATATCTCCGCCCTCAATTCTTTTAATTCCGATGCGGAGCCCGCATGCGAGACGTTTTTCGACATGACCGCGGCCGAAGCGGAGAGCGACCCCTCAACGCCCGCGTCCGCGCGGTGCTTATAGAGGGCGATCTCGATAGACGCTTTGAGCTCCGCCCGGTTGAAGGGCTTGATGAGGTAGCCCGACGGCTTCTTGGTCTTGGCCCTCTCGAGCGCTTTCTCGTCCGTGTATCCCGAGAGGAATATCACGGGTATGCCGAGGTCTTCCGATATCCTGCCGCCGGACTCTATCCCGTCCAGGATTCCGCCTATGCTGACGTCGATGAGGACTATATCGGGTTTACTTGTCCCGGCGACTCTGACGGCGTCCTCTCCCGAGGATAATGTCGGAAGGACCGTATACCCCGAGGCGGTAAGAAGCTCGCTGATGAACGTCGATAATTCCTCGCTGTCTTCCACGATCAATACGGATGCGTTGCTCATAGTTGGGTCTCCGGTGCCGGTTGTATTTTTATTAATATTAGCAAGAAATGTGCCATTATACGTGCATGTAATGGACTGGAATCATTGCATGTTAGCCTGCTTGTGACCGTTTGTGACGGATTAATTTGGCAAATAACGTCATGGGCGACAATAATTGATCCAAATTAAGGCTCAATCCAGTCGCCCGATCCATATGCAGGCTTTATCGGAAGCGCCCCGGAATCGATTAATGAAATATAATGTTTCCTGCGTGTTGCGAATTCCCCCGCTCAGGCGGCGGAGATACCCGTAACAAGTCGGCCGGCAGATGTTATACTTTTTCCGAAGGTAGGTTAATATTGATACTTCATCCCGGAGGTAAAAGGTAAATGATAAAAAGCTCGAATCCCGCGCTCGGAGAAAAGACATTCGACAAGCTCGCGTCAGGCTACACAGGCGCAGGGCTAATGACGATAAACGGCACGATAAACAAGACGCTCGTGCTCCTCGTCCTCGTCACGGTACCCGCACTCTGGGTTTGGGACATGTTCTCGAAGTCGGGGATGCAGGCGGTAACGCCCTGGCTCTACGGCGGGCTTATAGGCGGGCTCGTTTTCGCAGTGATCACGATATTCAAGAAGACATGGGCGCCATACACCGCCCCGGCATACGCCATACTAGAGGGGCTCGTCATAGGCGGCATATCCGCCTACGCGGAATCCCAGTTCAAGGGGATAGTATTTCAGGCGGTGGCGCTCACCTTCGGCACTCTCCTGTCACTGCTGGTCGCCTACAGGTCGGGCGTGATAAAGGTGACGGAGAAGTTCAGGCTCGGGGTAGTGGCCGCTACAGGGGCGATATTCCTCGTTTATATAGTGTCCATGGTGCTCGGGTTTTTCGGCGTGAGCGTGCCCCTGATATACTCGGGAGGCACTGTCGGGATATTGTTCAGCCTCTTCGTCGTGGTGATAGCGGCGCTCAACCTGGTGCTCGATTTCGATTTCATCGAGCAGGGGGCGCAGCAGGGCGCTCCCAGGTACATGGAATGGTACGGGGCGTTCGGGCTCATGGTCACCCTCATATGGCTCTATATCGAATTCCTGAGGCTCCTCACGAAGCTGAGACAGTGACGAGACGCCGGTGTGCGGCGTTTCAGGTGCGGAGGTTTAATTATTCATATCGCGAAAATAATTCGTTACGGAGGAAGAATTTGAAGACCAAGTTTAATTACGCGGCGGCTCTGATTGTCGTTGCGGTCATCGCAGTCTCCATACTCGCCGCCCCTCTGCGCCCTGCCGTCGCAGAGTCAGGCGCGGACACGCCAGAGGCCCTCGGGAACAAGGTGCTCGAAGCCATAAAGGCCCAGAACAACGACGCGCTTAAAGCCCTGATCCATCCGGAGGTCATCGTGTTTCTGAAGGATAAGAACCCGGGAGAGCTCGACAAGGTGCTCGGCAACCTGCTCGGCCTGAAGATCCCCGAGAGCTCGGAATTCGTCGTACAGCCGATGGAAGAGGTATCCGAATACGATAAAGCCACGCAGACGCTCACGTTCAGGGAGAACACGCTCTATTTCCCCATCCCGCCTACTGACCTGCTCGTGCTCGTGACAGAGACCGAGATACCGAAGAAAGACGAGAAGGGAGTGGAGACCAAGGTGAAAGCCAAGGTCGGCGTAATGGTCAACACAATCACTCAGTATAACAAGGGCTGGTATATAGTGCTTCCCGTGAAAAAGGCCGCCGATAAAGAGGAAGTGAAACCGGAGTAAGACGCACGGCGGCACACGACTCAAGGCCCTCGATAGAAGGCATCCGTGAGCGATAAAGATATCGAACACCCGCTTATAATCTTCGACGGGGTATGCAATTACTGCTGCGGGATGGTCAATTTCATCATCAGGAGAGACCCCGGCGGCGTATTCAGGTTTGTTCCGTTCCAGTCTGAAGCGGCCGGGAGAATACTAGGGCAATACAACTATCCCTCCGGCAGCCTCGATTCGTTCGTATTGATAGACGGAGGGAAGCTCTATACCAAATCCGAAGCCGGGCTCAGGGTGCAGAAGCTCCTGGGCGGAATACACAAGCTCCTCTACGCGTTTATCGCGGTGCCCGCGCCCATAAGGGACGCCGTCTACGATTACATAGCCCGGAACAGGTACAAATGGTACGGTAAAAAAGATGAGTGCATGATACCCGATCCTGAAATGCGGAGCAGGTTCCTCGAATGAGCGCGGTGTATCGTATATAATTTTATTCCTGTTATAACGCCATAGATATGGACCCCGAAACGATGCAGGACGGCCTCCACTACAAGATAGCCGGGCTCGAAAGCGAGTTCGAGCAGATACACAGGCTCAACTACGAGACGTTCGTCGAGGAGATACCCCAGCACGGGGAGAACCCCGAAAGGAGGCTCGTCGATAAATTCCACGGCGAGAACACCTATATCATCTGCCTCGACGGGGGAGAGCTCGCCGGCATGCTCGCAGTCAGGGATAAGCGCCCCTTCTCCCTCGATCTGAAGCTTCCCGGCCTCGATTCATACCTCCCCCGGTCTCGCTCGCTGTGCGAGCTGAGGCTCCTCTCTGTGAAGAAGGAGCGCCGCTACCGGAAGGTGCTGCTGGGCCTATTCACCAAACTCGCCGCTTACTGTGAGGAGAAAAAATACGACCTCGCCGTCATTTCGGCAAACGTGGCGCAGGGGAAACTCTACAGGAACCTCGGGTTCATACCGTTCGGTCCCGAGGTCGGAAGCGATGGGGCGAGGTATCAGCCGATGTGCCTGACTCCCGAATCCTATTACGGGATGAAGGAGCGGACGAAGCTCCTATCGAGAATGGACGGTGAGGCATCCGTCTCCCAAAAACACATGAACC
>JAHKKQ010000159.1 GCA_020027805.1 Candidatus Dadabacteria bacterium | reverse complement strand
GAAGTCTGTGTCCGTATACGCCCCCACATTTTATCCCATGTACTTTATTAACAACCTTCTCTCAATGGAAGAAAAATTCGCTGAACGGGGATATTCGACTTCCGAGGCGCTTTATGTTTTCATCGAGCTTGCAACCAAGGCTTCGGAGAGGCTCGGGCTTTCGGGCACATTCGCCATGGCTTTCGGGGCCGGGTACGGGAGCGTCCGCACCGGGTGGGTCGCCGAAAAAGGATTCCCTGTCGAGAGGGAGATATTCTTCGATATGTTTTTCAAAAGCAGGAAGAAGGATTACGGCTGGGATTTCTACTGGACACCTGTAGGGGAAAGATTCAGGGAGATACTGAGCAGGTTCCGGGCCTGGCAGGAAGACGAGGACCTCTTCCACAGGGAAGTGAAGTCGAAGGCCGTAGTCATACCCATGATGGTTTGAAAAGAACCGATCCGCCGGATTCCCGCGGATCTCCGCTGCGCATCCTGATTATGCCGATCAATCACTCGTAATCGTTCGTATATTCTTCCGAGAGGTCTTTAAAGGTCGGGACCCCCCTCGAGCTGTCTAGGAACGTGAGTTTCACCGTTCCCGTAGGGCCGTTTCTCTGCTTGCCTATAATAAGCTCCGCTATGCCGTCCTTCTCCTCGGGTGTTTTCCTGTAGGCGTCGGCCCTGTGGATGAACATTACGAGGTCCGCGTCCTGCTCTATGGCTCCGCTCTCCCGGAGGTCAGCCAGCTGCGGGCGCCTGTCCGACCGCGCCTCTGTCTGTCTGCTGAGCTGTGATACCGCGATTACGGGCACGCTCAGCTCCTTCGCGAGCGCTTTAAGAGAGCCGGAAATTTCGGCGATCTCCCGCTCCCTCGTCTCCGTCCTCCTCGTGCCGCGCATGAGCTGGAGGTAGTCGACTATTATTAAATCGAGACCCTTATCCCTCTTCTGCCTCCTGGCCTTGGCGCGTATCTCCATGACGCTTATAGCGGGCGTATCGTCGATATAAACCTTCGCCCGGCTGAACTGCTCGGCTGCCTTTACGAGCCCTTCCAGGTCTTCGTCCTTTATATAGCCGCTCCTTATGTTCGAATAGCTGACGAGTGCTTTCATCGAAAGCAGCCTCAGCATGAGCTGCTCCTTGGTCATTTCGAGCGAGAATATGCCGACCGACGCGTCGCAGTCTATCGCCGCGTGCGAGGCAATGTTGAGACAGAGGGAGGTCTTCCCGAGCCCCGGCCTCGCCGCCACTATGACGAGGTCCGCATTCTGGAGCCCCGAAGTCAGGTAGTCGAGCTTCTCGAACCCCGTGGGTATCCCCGTGACGAGCTCTTTCCTCGCGTGGAGCATCTCTATAATATCGAGCGCCTTGGCCGCGAGGTCCCTCGAATCGTAGAAGCTGGGCTTGATTTTATTCTGCGCTATGTCGAGTATCCTGTGCTCTGCCCTGTCTATGAATTCGTCGATATCCGCGACACCTTCGTTACCCTGATGCGCGATGTCGCTCGCAGCCATCACGAGGTTTCTTATTATCGACTTCTCCTTGACCAGCTTCGCATAGTAGCTCACGTTCTCCGTCGCGGGCACGATCTCCGTCAGGTATGTGAGGTAGCTGCTCTCGCCTACTTCCTCGAGCAGGTTCCCGTTCCCCTTCAGGTAATCGAAGAGCGTAAGGAGGTCTATAGGCTTACTGTCCCTGTCGAGATCGATCATGGCGTTATATATCTTCCTGTGCGCCTCTTTATAAAAATCTTCGGCGGTCAGTATCTCCATGACCTGGTTTATCGCTGTGCTCTCTATGAGAATAGCGCCGAGAACGGCCTGTTCCGCTTCCAGATTCTGGGGGAGCTGACGTGTGAGCATCTCCATAGCTATCTATATTAAATCACTTGTTCAGATGTTTTCAACTGAGCGGGTTTAAAAAGAAAGCACAAGGGCGGCTTACGGAGCGGGCTCAGTATCCGTGGGAGAGTCTTTCGGCAAGAAACCTGTCGAGCCCGCTGTCTATTATCTTTTTCTGTGCGCCTTCTACGGGATACTCGACCCTCCTGAACTCGGCCTCCCCGAGGTCGTCGTATATCACGAACGATGCCCGCGGGTCCCTGTCGCGCGGCTGCCCGACGCTTCCCGGATTGACGAGATAGCTCACCCCGTCACGTATTTTACACACTCTATCTCTCGAAACGCTGACTGTGTCATCCGAGAGAGCGTACACAACGCTCACGTGAGTGTGACCGAAGAAGCAGAGGCTCCTATTTTCGAGGAGCGGGAATTCGGGAGACGCGTCGCGTGCGGACAAAATATATTTATCCGGGTCCGAGGGCGCCCCGTGAACTATCATAAAACCGTCTATCGCGTCCGCCTCCGGCAGGCTTCTCAGGTAATCCTTATTTCCCTCGGTGAGCTTTCCCCTCGTCCAGAGGGCGGCTTCCATAGCGGCCGGGTTGAAGCCTGCGGGCTCCGTAAGGCCGCACGCGGCTTTATCGTGATTGCCGATTAATGAACGGATGTTCCGGCTCTTTATGATTTCGAGGCATTCGTTGGGGTTCGCCCCGTATCCCACGATGTCGCCCAGGCAGATGACCCTGTCCACATTGCTGTCGTCGATTTCGCCGAGGACGGAACGGAAGGCCTCCAGGTTCGCATGTATGTCGGAGATGATTGCGTATCTCAACGCTCGCCTCGGCCGGTAGAGGTTATTCGACCAGCACAATCCCTATGTCCATCACGTTCGTGCCCGTGGGTCCGGTTATGATGAGGTCGCCCAACTTGTCGAAGAAGTCGTACGAGTTGTTGAGGGCCAGGTGCTCTCTCGCGCTCACGTTGATGGTCCGGGCCTGGAGCCTGCTCTGCCCGTCGCAGATCGCCCCCGCCGCATCTATCGGGCCGTCTATACCGTCCGTATCGCAGAAGAGTCCTACTATATCGTGACCTATGATCTCCATGCAGAAGGACAGTGCGGTTTCCGTGCTCCTGCCCCCTTTTCCCGTGCCGAGGCTGTTTTGGACCGTAACTGTGGTTTCGCCGCCGAATATTAGGCAGGACGGTCTCCTGACCGGGTTGCCGAATTTTTCTATATCGAACGCAACCGCCGCCACCACCTTCGCAACCTCCCTCGCCTCGCCTCTTATCTGCGAAGAAAGCAGGAATGTGTTGTACCCGAGCTCCCCCGCTTTTTTCTCGGCCGCCTTCAGGGATTTGAAGTTGTTTCCGGCGATGATCGTCTGGACGTCTTTCGGGTCGTATTCACCCTCTTTGAGGGTATCGGGAGAGTTCCCGCTCCTCCCCTCCTCGAGATGTAAAACTACCTGAGGGGGGAGTTTGTGCTCGATGCCGAGGGCATCTATGACACGCCAGGCGTCCTCGAACGTAGTGGGGTCGGGCACGGTGTGACCCGACGCTATGGCGTCGAGCCTGTCGCTCACCACATTTGAGAGAATGAGCGTTATTACCTTCGCCGGAAGGGCTTTCTTCAAGAGCCCCCCTCCCTTTATCTGCGAGATGTGTTTCCTCACGGCGTTCAGCCCGTATTTGTCCACGCCCGACCTGAGCAGGGTTTCGGTCACCTTCCGCTTGTCATCGAGCGAGATACCGGGCGAAGGCATTGCAAGAAGCGCGCTGCCGCCCCCCGATATGAGGAATATGACGAGGTCGTTCTCCCCGGCTTTTTCCAGGACCGATACCACTTCCTTCGCGGCGGTGAGGCTCCTGTCGTCCGGCACGGGGTGGCTCGACAGATAAAATCCGAGCTTCTTGTAAGGGTTCTGCGGCTGGGAGTTCGATACTACTATGCCTCCCGTAAGCCTGTCTTCGAGCACTTCTTCGACGGCCTCAGCCATGGAGGTTGCGGCCTTGCCGAATGCGACCACATAAATTGACCCGATGTCATTCAGGTTATATCTCTTGTTGTCTACGGTAAGGACATCCGATTTACGGCTCAGGAATTCGAGGACGCATTTATAAGGATTGGCGGCTTCTACAGCCTCCCAGTAGATCTTGAGGGCGTTTTCACGCGATTTCTTGAAGTCCATTTCGTTATATTATCTATAGCGGGGAATTTCCCGATTCCGACATTCCCGATCGAATTCAGCCTTTCCGCAGCTCTTCTATCAGCCTGTCGACCTTTTCCTTAGTCAGGTTCTCTTCGAGCTTATCGTCGACGAGCATCACGGGCGCCGTTCCGCACGACGCCAGACACTCCGCTTCCATCAGAGTGATTTTTCCGTCGGTCGTCGTCCCGCCGGTTTTCACGCCGAGCAGTTCGCACATGTGGTGCTCTACGTGCTCCGCCCCTCTCAATGCGCAGGACAGTGTGCGGCAGAGCCAGATCACGTGCTCTCCCACCGGTTTTCTAAAAAACATCGTATAGAACGTGGCTACGTTCTGAACGCTCGAAGGCGGGATGCCGAGTATCCCGGCCGCTTCTTCCATCGATTCGTTCGAAAGGTAGCCGAATTCGTTCTGTATTTCTCTCAAAACCGGTATGAGGGCGGACTGTCTGGTTTCGGATCCGGATACTATCAAACTTATTCTTTCTCTAAGCGGTTCTGGAAAAGGCATGTCTTCACTGCTCCGAATTAGCTCCGATAATGTTACATGGTTTGAGCCTCTTCGCAAGAAAAATCTGTCCCCTGCGGTATTCCGCTCATAGCGTCCGGTATTTTTCACGCAGAACGCGCCCGCGGGGGATATTAGCGATGCCGGAGCGAGTGCGGGTGTGGAAATCCGGCGAGTTTTGGTTAAATTATAGGGCCAATTCCGAGGGCTTGTGATTCTCGCGGGAGGTAATGATATGCTCAACATGTTTAAAAAGTTTTTTGAAGGCTCGGGCATTGATAATAAAGGGGAGGATAAAGAAGACAGACTGAAGGCCGCCACGTGCGTCCTCTTGCTCGAAGCCGCGACCGCCGACGATTCTTTTTCCGACATCGAGCAGAAGAAGGTCGTCGAAATATTGAAATCGAGGTTCGGGATGACCGACGAAGCCGTAAAGCAGCTCATCGACGAATCGGAGAGGGCGAGGCAGAA
>JAHKKQ010000158.1 GCA_020027805.1 Candidatus Dadabacteria bacterium | reverse complement strand
ATGCCCGACGAGTCTGCATCCAGGAGAACCACATCCGCTACCCTTATGTCCTCCGTCCGTGAAAAGACCTCGACAGCCCCGCTCCCTATGATATCTTCTATTTCTTTTACGAGGCTTTGATCCTCGGTTAAAATTGAAATCTTGCCCGTCATGGATATGGTATCTCCTTCGTGATTGTAACAAAAATATACATGTGATTACATGTTAATCAATAAATAGCGGCAAATCGCTCTTAATTGACTGAAAACACAAAGAATTTCACACTGGCATTCTATTTGCATCGTTCTTATTGTCATTTTAATCAAAACTGTATATATACATCCTTTGTGGAGATATCTATTTGGATCGTGACGAAATTGTGAAAGGGAAATTCGATCCGGTGGAGATTCGTGAGCTAAACCATAAATTCGAGAAAAGAAGCGTCGAGGATGTACTCGAATGGACGATCGAGAACCTGCACCCCAGGGTCGCGCTTTCTTCGAGTTTCCAGGCCCAGGGCATGGTGCTCATAGATATGCTCATGGCGATAAACCGGGAAGCGAGGATATTTACGCTCGATACGGGCAGGCTCAATCAGGAGACCTACGACGTCATGGACGAGGTCAGAAAAAGATATGGAGCCAGGGTAGAAGTCGTTTTCCCCGATAAGGCCGAGGTCGAGGAAATGGTGCTCGAGCGCGGGGTTAATCTGTTCTATAAAGGGAAGGAAAACAGGATACTCTGCTGCGACATTAGAAAAGTCAGGCCCCTCAAACGCTACCTCGCGGATATGGACGGCTGGATCACGTCCATAAGGCGGGACCAGATGGAGACGAGGGCCGAGGCGAAAAGGTTTGAGATCGACGACCAGAACGGCGGCATATTAAAGATCAATCCGCTCGTGGATTGGACGAGCAAGATGGTGTGGGATTATATAAAAGAGCGCAATGTGCCCTACAACAAGCTCCACGACATGGGCTATCCCAGCATAGGCTGCGCCCCCTGCACGCGCGCCGTCAAGCCCGGGGAAGACGAGAGAGCGGGCAGGTGGTGGTGGGAAAACGATTCCGACAAGGAGTGCGGGCTCCACTTCAACCACAACGGGGATTCCTGAATTCAAGATCGGCCCGCTATAACGAAATCACTGCAGCTTGCTTTGTTTTCTCTCTTTTTCTTCGGTGACGAAGGGGATAGGGGAGGCGTGGTGGATTATCATCAGCCAGCCTGATTCGGTTTTCTCGAATATATTCGTCGATATCGAGACGTTCATCATGACCGGGTTTCTCTTTACGTACATGAGCTCCTGGACACACGTAACGCACGCGGCGTCCCCTCTGATGTCGACGGTGACGTTGTGGAGCTTGATAGCGAGCCTGTCTTCCGGGTCGAAGAAGTTCTCCCAGCTCTGCCTGATGGCTTCCCATCCCCTGAGCATCACCCAGCCCGGATGCGTGCAGCCGGCCCTTTCGTCGCGGACGAACACGGTGTCCATGAGCGAGAGGTCTCTCGTGCCCAAAGCCCTGTAGAACCTTTCGTTTATTTCGAGTATGAGTTCCTCGTCGGATTTATTCTGCATACGAATTTATACCTGAAAATAGAGGGTATGTCTTTTTCCGCTCACCCTGAAGGTTCTCGTCATCCGATCGCAGGCGAACGTCTGTTTCGGGGCGGTTTCGGAGATCAGGCGCGGATCCTTTCTTCGGTAGTGGGTCAGTTTGGCTTGTGACCGTCCGCGGTTAGCTGGATTGGCCAATGCCTACGTTCTCGGCTCATACCGCATCGCCACCGCCCCTGAGCTGAACTCCAGCCGGCTCACGAGCTTCAGGTCGACATGCTTCGATAGTCCCGCGAACAGCGTTGGCCCGTGCCCCGCCAGCCTGGGATGCACCACGAACTCGTATTCATCAATCAATCCCAGCTCTGCCAGCGCCTGCGGGAGCTTCACCCCTCCCACGAACAGTCCGTTCCCAGGCTGCTGCTTCAGCTGCCGAACAGCGTTCTCTAGATGATCCCCGCGCACGAGTTCCGCATTCCAATCCACCTGCTGCAGGGTACTCGACACGACGTATTTCTTTGCCGCGTCGATAGTCAGGGCGAATGGTTCCATCCAATCGGCCATCCAGTCTGGCCTCAGTCCTGTCTGCGCAGGCGGCCGCCACGCTGCCTCCATCATCTCGTAGGTTACCCGGCCAAAGAGGAGGGCATCAGCCTGCGCGAGGTTCTCGGCCGCGTGACGATACAGGTCTTCGTCCACGACTCCCACGCGATGATCGCAGCACCCATCCAATGTGACGTTGATGGAATACCGAAGGGGTCGCATTACGCAAGTATACCGCCGATGGGGTTGGCCATCAAGGTTAGCCCGCCACTTCAATGGGTGGTGCAGACATGCTCGTGATACATTTCCATCCCGATGATTGCTTCAGCCCTGAATAAAGCCAGGTATCTCAACACGGGCCTCGGGGATCTGCCGGTCCGGGAGCTCGAAAAGGTCGTATCGGGGGTCTTGAGCTCCACCTCGAACCCCCGTTTCAAAAGCTCTACGAATAGCGACGCGATGCGGCTTATCTGGTGCTCGAGTTTCGTTCTGTCCCTTTCGGGATGGAATTCGATTACAGCCCCCCTTATCTCTTCGTCCTCCATTTCCCGCACCATGAGCCTCCCCGTTTTGGCTGTCATTTTCCAGTGTATGAGCCTGGGGTTGTCGCCCTGCCGGAATTCCTTGATCGACCTCAGGTCAAACCCGAACCCCGTCTTCTCCGATTCCGCCTCTCCCGGCCCTTCCCTGAATGTTTCGTCCCCGGGGTCTATGGGATCTATTTTGGGGAATACGAGGACTTCGTCCTCCCCGAGGTCTATCTTTATCCATTTCCTGAAAAACCCGAAAGGGAACCTCGTCGAAAGCCTGGCTTCCGGAATTCTATTCCACCCCCTCTCCCTGAATACGTGTTTCAGCGAGGCCCCGGTATCGACTTTTGGCGGTAGATAAGGGATGAAGGATGTTTTTTCATCGATTTCCAGATTGAGGGAGTATGAAGGGATGACGGCTTTGCCGTTAATGAGCGAGAATTTCAGCGTTGCGGGAGTAAGCGCGAACACGTCTCCCTGAGGCAGTATTTTCACCTCTATCCCCGAGAGGTTGATCATCGACAGGAATCCCGAGGCGGCCACGAAGCTCATCATGATACCGAAAGTGAGATAAAGGAGGTTATTCCCCGTGTTCATGGCCGCGAATCCGACGAAGAGGCTGAGCGCGATAAAGGTCAGCCCCTCCTTCGTAGGTCTTGTCCTCGCCCAGTTATCCTTTCCCAGCTTGAGGAGGCTCATTTGAGAAAACGTACGCGCAGTGGGGATTCGTTAAGGCGCCGCGCATCCCTCTTTTGGAATTATATTCCCTGTTCCGGGGTCCCGGGTGATTATTTTACTAAATCGACGACGCGGCCGAGCGAGTTGAGTATGTCTCCCTTGACCCTCGAGAGGTCGTTATAGATCGCGAGGAACATAATGAATATGAGTATCGTTAGTCCGATACGCTGGCTTATTTCGAGGGTCCTCTGGCTGAGCGGCTTTTTCTTGATGCTCTCTATCGCCAGGTAGAGGACGTGGCCCCCGTCCAGCATAGGTATCGGGAACAGGTTTATAATCGCGAGGTTAATGCTTATGAAGCATGTGAACTGTAGGAGCTGCGCTATGCCGTTTTCCGCCGCCGCCCCCGAGACCTTCGCAATCAGTATCGGGCCCGCGAGACTCTTTCCCGCGGTGCCGAGCGCAATCTTGCCCGTGACCAGCTTAAAAAGGAATCCGAACAGGAGCGCCACGACCTCGATTATCATGTTCGCGGCCTCTTTCACCCCGTTGATAATTGCCTGGAGGAAACCGTATTTTTTTACGATCTCGTCCTGATACGGGGATACGCCTATCGCGCCTTTCCCCGTCTCGGCTGAAGTTTCAGGCGTTATTGTCTTGGTTATCTCCTTGCCCTGCCTGTTTATGAGTAGAGTGATCTCTTTCCCCGAATTCTCTTTAACTATCGACGACATCTGATCCCAGTCGGCTATATTCGTTCCGTCTATGTTCAGGATCTCGTCTCCTTTGACGAGGTCGGCTTTATCGGCGGGTGTGCCGGCTACAACCGTCCCGACCTTGGCTTTTAAAGGCTCGCCGATCCCGATTGCCACGATTCCTTCAGGTGACGCCGTCGCCTTTACTGGAATTATTTTCGTCGCTCCCTCTCTCTCCACTTCGATATTAAGCAGGGCGTCGGGGTTGGTCTGGAGCTCGATGTTAACGTCCTTCCAGTCGGATACTTTTTTCCCCTCTATTTCAATTATCTTGTCGCCTTTCCTGAAACCAGCTTCCGCGGCCTGGGATCCGGGCTTTATATAACCGATAACCGGAACCTGCTCGAGGTACGCAGGCACAGTGATTCCTATCATGAACACTATGGGGAGGAATACGAAAGGCAGCAGGAAGTTCATGCCCGGACCCGCTACCACTATCAGGAGCCTGTTGAGCAGGGGCTGGTTCGAAAACCCCCTCGGGTATTCCTTCTCGGAATAAGTGTCCGCCCCTTCGAGGCTCCGCGCCTTTGCGGTTAGTTCTATCTTCTTATCGTCCCTTTCGAGGACGAACATGTAATCCCTCTCGGGCTCCGTTTTCAGGGTACCCTCCAGCTGCTTCCACCTGGGAAAAGACTTGAGCTCGATACCTTCTATGCTCACTATCCTGTCGCCCGACTTGAAACCGGCCTTGTCCGCGTCCGAGCCCGGGTCTACCTTGTCCACGATGAAATTCCCTTCCGCACCCTCGCCGTACATCTTGACGTATCCGCCGAGAGGCAGCGCGCAGATCAGGTACTCCGTCTCGCCCTTCCTGAATCCGAACAGTTTTTTGCCGAAGCCGAGAGTCTCTACGATACGAACTATGTCCGTGAAACCTATTTCCCTCATGAGGAAGGCACGGACTGCTACTTCGTTTGCGCCGTTCATCGCGGCGGGCATGGTCCCGCCCTCCCTGAGGGCGCTGAATGCGAGGGATATCGAGGGGAATTTCTCGTTATCTACTCCCCGGAAGGTGAGCTCACGGAAGTTTTCGGGCATCACCCTGTGCCCGTTCATAAACATCCGCTCGGGATAAGAAAGCGCATAAGCAATAGGAATCCGCATATCAGGCAGGCTCATTTGCGATATCAGTGACCCGTCGATATATTCTACCATAGAGTGTACGATGCTCTGCGGGTGTATCCATACTGAGATACGCTCCGGGTCGAAGCCGAAGAGCCACTTGGCCTCGATAACTTCAAAACCTTTATTCATTAGCGTGGCTGAGTCGATAGTTATCTTGTCCCCCATCTTCCATGTCGGATGGTCGAGCGCCACTTCGACGGTGACGCCGCCGAGCTCAGCCGCGGGCGTGTCGAGGAAGGGCCCCCCCGAGGCGGTTATTATGAGCCCCTTGGCGTATTCCTTCCCGCACGTCTCGAGCGCCTGAAATATCGCGCTGTGCTCGCTGTCGACGGGTATTATCCTGACGCCTTTCCTTTCCGCCTCCCCTGTCAGTATCTCACCGGCCACGACAAGCG
>JAHKKQ010000157.1 GCA_020027805.1 Candidatus Dadabacteria bacterium | reverse complement strand
TTATTTTGCTACTAAATCAGATGAAAAGACGGCTTAAAATGTGCTGTAACTATCTATAATGATAGAAAATGTTGGAATTACGACAGGCTCATGTTATACGGCCTCAGCAGGAGTCCCTGAGACCCCGAATGACACTCCCTCAAAATGCAGCCCTCCTTCGGTACGCTGAGCGCGTAGATGGAGCCCGATACGATCTCCCGCGATGATATGTCTATGACCACGCTCGCGCCGTCCATGATGAGCTTCTCCATCGAATCCCCCCTGTTCCGGATTACGATGAACCCGTCGTCATACAGCTGCTTCGGTATCTCGATCGACTGGGCAGGATCGAATTTCGCGAGCTCCGTCAACAAAGCCTCTCCCTTCCTGCGGTAATAGCCCCGCATCGTGTTTCCGCGTAAGGGACTGCTCTGGCGTATGCGTCCGGATTCTTGAGCGGCATCGAGTCACACGGCCGTCCTGCGCCTCCACCCCTCCGCAGGTGTATGACTTTTTATCGCCGCTGATACTGGAGAGTCCCCCTCTCGAAATCACGGTACGATTTGTATCTGCAATGATTATCCGAAATCGCCGCGATCATTTCAATCGGGTAATGCCTGTATTTTATATAGGGTATCTATGTAGAAACGGCAAGTAACTTGCCGGGATACCGTGATAATATCCCTGGAGGAAAAATTTTCGGGAAAATCGAAAGTATGACTGATTACCGCCTGACCCCTTAAAAAAACCGGGACTTGGGATATGGGCCGCGCGGGGGAGCGCTCAGTCCTTTCCGGTGCTCCGGCTATCGCGCGTGGGCGGATACCCGGCCCCGCCCACGCGCGCGCCTATCAGCGTATAGGACGCTCGTCCCTTTACGGATTTCTGCTCGTGCGACACGAGGCCGATGCCCTTCGCGTATACGTCCCTGAACCAGAAATCCCCGCCCTCGGGCACGGTCACGACCATCACCCCGTCGAAGACCCCGGCAGGCGTGCTGTAGGGCTCCTTCGGAAACTCGATCACGGCGTCCGTGTTGTAGAACGTCTTTATCCCGCCTTTTGACGAGACCAGGATATCCCCGCCGGGGGCTATCTTCATGCCGACGCCGGGCACGCCGAAGAACGTGTCGAAGACCGACCACCCGTCGGACTCGGAAACGACTGAGTTCGTCACCTCGGACGAGCCCCTGCTCGTTTCGGATTTGTAGGTCCACGTGTTCCCCTTGTCGATCGGAAGGTACTCCCTGATCGAGATATTCTCCGCCGTGAAAAGCACGTTCGTGTATTCCCTGAACTGTCCGAGGCCCGTGCCCGAGGAGAGGGTATTCACGTAGTCCTCGTCTATGAGCCTTACGGGTACGTCCGCGCCCGGGGCCGGGCCCAGCTTCACGATGAGATAGGGGTAGGAGGCCTTGATTGGTCCCTCGGGACGGGGCCCTTCGGACCTGACCCTGTAACGCACCTCGAGTGCGCCGCCCGTAGCCGGGGTCACTCCGGCAATCTCTATAATCCCGCCCGTCCCTTCGTCCGGCACTATCAGGAGGAGCGCATACGCCCCGAAATCCGCCCCTGGCAGGGGGCCCGTTATGCCAAGCGCTTCCTTCGCCTCATCCAGCTCTTCACCGCTCCTTATGAGCGCGCTCGTTACGGCGGGTTCATCCACCAGGATACCGCTCGACCAGGGCTCGACGGAGAACTCCCCGGCCAATGCCGTCCCCAGCAGGAGCGATATGAAGGCCAGAACCGATGCGGAGTGCAAAGTGTATTTCATAGACGCTTCCCTCTCTGACTCATGTCCATACAATTATACTTCCGATACGCGGGTTATGCGCTCACACAAATTGTGTGCTTTATGAAAAGACACAGAAAGGAGAAAGGCTGTTTTTTTTATCCTTCTTTTCCTTGATGAAAAGCACACATAGTGTGTTTTATGAAAGGACTGTACATAATTTGCTAAAAATGCGCCCGTTCAATCCTTCGACTGGCTCAGGACGAACGGGTTGGGGTACGTTGCTGGAGTGAGCGGAGGAATTGGTTAGAGATCGTATGCCTGCGGGTGCTCACCCGCCGCAAATTCTGGAATGTCGGGAAGGAAAAGCAAAAGATAGATTTCTCCCGCTGGGAGAAATGACAGAATTGGTCGGGCAGAGGAGTTATGGAAGAATCGTAAGAACACACTATGTGTGTCGCGGCTGGCCTGTCCCGGGCTTGACCCGGGAACTCACTCCTACAACTCCGGCCAATCCCTCACGCGTAAGGTGTATTCCGTCAGGACGTTTCGACGGCTCTCAGGGCCTCTTTGAACTCGTCTATCTTGAACGGCTTCGACAGGAACCTGTTGCCGGTGCTGTATATGAAATCGAGGGTCTCCGTGCTCGGGTCCCCGGTCATGAACAGCATCTTTCCGGCCAGGCCCGCGTCCATCTCCTTAACCCGCATGTAAAACTCCTTGCCGTTCATGTGAGGCATCTTGATGTCGCAAATGATGATGCTGTATTCCCCCCGCTTTATGCTCGAGAGCGCCTCCTCCCCGTTCGAAACGAAATCGGCGTCATAGCCCTCGCCCTCGAGTATCCCGCCTATCAGCATCGTGACCAGCTCTTCGTCGTCGACGACCAGCACGGTCCGCCCCTTCCTTTCAGGCAGGGCTTCGTCACCCCCCTCCCCGACGGCCTCATCGGCGAGGAGATAGTCCCTGTAATCGCGCACCGGCAGCCTCACGGTGAAAGACGCCCCCTTCCCCGGCTCGCTCTCGACCGATATCTCCCCGTCGTGCTCCTTCATTATTCCGTATGAAACCGAGAGCCCGAGTCCGGTGCCTACGCCCGGGGGCTTCGTCGTAAAAAACGGGTCGAATATCCTGCGCGCGACGTCCTCCCGGATACCCGGTCCCGTATCCGAAATAATGGCTTCGATATCGTCCCTCATCCCTCTTCTCGTCTTGATCGTGATTGTGCCCCCGTTAACGGATGCGGCGCTTATCGCGTGGCAGGCGTTCAATATGAGGTTGGTGAACACCTGGTCTATCTGCGTCGAATCGGCCATTGTCTTCGGCAGCCCGGCGTCGAGGTCCATTACGACCTTGATGTTCTCGAACTCCATCTGGTACTGTCTGCACTCGACCGTGCTCCTGATTATCTCGTTTATGTCCACGTACTCCCTTCGCGGCTTGTCCTTCCTGGCGAAGGAGAGGAGGTTCTCCACTATCTTCCTCACCTTGTCCGCGGAATTATGTATCACCTCGATGAACTTCTGTCTCTTGTCCGCCTCCGTCTCGGGCGCCGCGATGAGCATCTGGGAATACCCGAGTATGGGCGTGAGGGGGTTATTGATCTCGTGCGCTATGCTCGACACGAGCTGTCCCAAAGAGGCGAGCTTCTCGTTCTGAATGAGCTGGTCCTGGGTCGTTTTCAGGTCCTGGTAGAGCCTTTCGAGCTCTTTCGCCCTCTCCCCGGCCTCCTGGAACATCTTCGCCTTGGAGACAGCCGTCCCTATCTGGTTGCCGAGAGAGTAGAGTATGTCGAGCTCGTACTTCTCGAACGCCCTCTTTTCCATTCTCGTGAAATGAATGACGCCGATAGTCTGCCCCCTGTGCTTGAGCGGCAGAGAGAGGACGATCCCGGGCGCAAGCGCACGCCCCGCAGAGCCTAATGGATTCGCCTCTCCCGGGAGCCCCTTGAAATATACGGGCTCGCCCGTGTTTATGACCTCCCATGTCACCCCTTTGGGATAAGGGATTCTCCCGGCCTTCTTTATGTATTCATCGGAAAGCCCGCGGTGTACGCGGAGCACTGCCTCCCGCGAATCCCCCTCGCCCTCGACGAGGTATACGCACATGATGTCTATCATCTTCATTCCGCCGATCATATCGAGGAACGTTTCGAATATAAACCTGAGATCGGCCGAGCCGTGCACCTTCTCCACGATCGCGCTCAGTATGGAGAGGTTCTCGTTCCTCTCCTCGAGCTCGCGTGTCTGCTTCGCCCTCGCTATGGCTATGGATATCTGGTTGCCGATCGTCGTGAGGAGCTCGACCTCCCTCCGCGTGAACTTCTCCTCCTCGTACCGCGCGAGCCATATTACGCCTATAGCCCTTCCCTCCACGAGAACGGGCACGCCCATTATGCCGTGGAACCCCGCCTTCTTTCCCGCGGGCCCGATCTCCTTCACCTTGTGTATGTCGTCTATGTTGAGCGGCTGGCCGGAGTTTATCACCCGCCACGTGATCCCGGCCGGATAAGGTATCACGGAGGCCTTGGCTACGTATTCAGGGGGGAAATTCCTCTGTGCCTGGAGCACGGCGGTGTTCGAGACGTCGTCCACGATGTATATGGCCGCCATATCGACTTTCTCGAGCTCGATCACGAGGTCGAGCGCCGTGTTGTAAATCTCTTTCAGGTCGGAGGACTTGTGAACGGCCTCGACGACCTTTATCAGTACTCTGAGACTATCGGTTATTCTTTTTGGCAGTCTTAGAGACTGTTTAATTTCCATTGGCTGGTTGTCCGATAGGGCTAATTATATCTACTATTGATTCGGTTACGCAAGTGCGGGGAGAGGCGCTCTTCACAGGGGCTGAAACCGGGGCGGAGTGTGCTACACTTAGTATTAGCATACGTTGTATTAGAATACGTTCGATTACACCGTACGGACGCGAGGGAGGCAAAATGAAAAGACACTTGGCATCTTTAATCTTTTTTGCGTCAGTTTCGATAATCCTGACGCACGCGCCCTATGCGCGCGCGGAAGAGGAGGGCAGCGGCGAGCAGAGCGGGCAGAAGGCGGCAAAGGAAATAGAGGTGGACGAGGCGCGCGTAATCATAGAGGAGAAGAAAGGGAGCGCCGAATTTGTAATACTCGACGTGAGGACGGCCGGGGAATACTCGGACGGCCACATCGAAGGCTCGACGAACATAGACGTGAAATCCGAATCATTCAAAGAAGAAGTAGGCAAGCTCGACAAATCGAAGACGTACCTCGTACACTGCCGCACGGGGAGGAGGAGCGACATCGCGGTGAAGGCAATGGAAGATATGGGGTTCGCCGATATCTACTGGATGCCGGG
>JAHKKQ010000156.1 GCA_020027805.1 Candidatus Dadabacteria bacterium | reverse complement strand
GGGACGTAATAGCTATCTCGAGCGGTGTGGTTTCGAGGGTGCGTCCGACGCCTATCTCCGCAATGAGCTCGGTCGCCCCGTGGCCGATGATGTGTCCGCCGAGAATCTCCCCCGTGGCCTTATCCGCGATTATCTTTACGAAGCCTTCCGTCTCGCCCGTGCCGACGGCCTTTCCGGACGCCCTGAACGGGAACTTCCCGACGGTGTAATTGAGCCCCTGTTCCCTGGCCTGTTTTTCCGTCATGCCGATCATCGAAATCTCGGGCTGGCAATAGACGCAGCCGGGGATGTTGTCGTAGTGGACCTTGCTCTTGAGCCCGGCCATCTTCTCGACCGCGACCACGCCTTCATCGGACGCCTTGTGCGCAAGAAGGGGCGGCCCGATTACGTCGCCAATCGCATAGACGTTTTCACAGGTGGTCATGTAAGAATCGTCGGTCTTTATAAACCCCCTCTCGTTCAATTCTATGCGGAGGTCGCTTAACCCGATATCGCCCGACTTCTTGTAATAGCTCAGCGACGTGGGGGCGTCGTTCGCGACGGGTCGCCTTCCGACAGCCACGAGCACCATCGAGGCGGTTATTGCCGCCTCGCTCTTGTCAGCCAGCTTCTCGACGATCACGTCCACGTTCTTTTTCTTCTTCTTCACCTCTTTGAATTTCGCGGAGGTCAGCACGTCGATACCGTTCTTTTTGAAATTCTTCTCCAGCTCCCGGGACACCTCTTCGTCAGCCCCGGGGATTAGATGATCCATCATCTCGACTATGGTCACTTTACTTCCGAAGGAGTTGTAGACGTATGCGAACTCGGCACCGATGTACCCTCCTCCTATAACGACGACCGAATCGGGGACCTCTCTATGGAATATCGCCTCGTCGCTCGTCATTATCTGCCTGCCGTCGATCTCGAGACCGGGAAGCGTCATCGGGACAGAGCCCGTGGCTATCAGTATCTTATCGGTATCGATCTCGATCTGGCCTTTTTCCTGTATGACTCCGACTTTATTTTTAGCAATCATTTTGCCCACGCCTTTAAACAGCATGGACTTGTTTTTCTTAAGCAGGAATTCGACGCCTTTCGTCAGTGTATCAGCCGCGTTCCGGCTCTTGTCTATGACTTTGGAGAAGTCATAGGAAAGCCCTTTATGCTCTATACCGAATTCGCCCGAATGCTTGAAGTACTGGTAGACTTCGGCGCATTTGAGAATGGACTTGGAAGGGATGCATCCCCAGTTGAGGCAGACGCCTCCGGCTTTATCCCTTTCGATAATTGCTACCTTCATTCCGAGCTGCGCCGCCCTTATTGCGGCGATGTATCCCCCCGGCCCCGATCCGATCACTGTTAGGTCAAATTTTTCCATGGCAGTGACTATTATATATTCAATAGAATGAGCGTCAATTGTTTCGGGGGGATGAGGGATTGCCGCAGTTTCTTTGAAGCTTCGCAATGACAGATAAAGACACGTGCTTCGACTGGCTCAGCACGAACGGGTTGGTCTGTGTGGCTGGATTGAGCAGAGGAGGTTGGGGAGGATCGTAGAGACACACACTGTGTGTTCTTCTTTGTCTTGATACAAAGAAGCAAAAATCATCCGACTACATAATTTGCTAAAAATCTTATGTTTAAGCTAAAATCTTTCAATTGGAAAGCAGAAAGATTTTTATACGCTTATACACGCGATTTTCTTAACGCAAATTCTGTAATGTCGGGAAGAATAAAGGCGGGAGATTTGGAGGTGGGGAATGTTAGAGATCGTATGCCTGCGGGTGCTCACCCGCCGCAAATTCTGTAATGTCGGGGAGGGAAAAAGATAGATTTCTCGCGCTGCTCTAAATGACAGAATTGTTTGGTACACCCCCACCCGAACTATTTTGGCTTAGGCATAGTCGAGCCGGCAGTTAATTTGCATCGGTGACTTTGTTGGGGGAGCGACCAGTTGGTTTTGTATTGTAGCGTTTTTTCCCTGGAATATGAGCAGTTGAGAAATCAGCATAAACTGACCTGTTTCTCGCACGCTCAAAACAGTACTTGCTTGCAACTGTTCCCCCTCAAGGGGGAGGAAAACGGAATAGAATTGCGGAGGGAGCTGTTAATATTGGTTGACTTAAAGAGCCCGTATGCATTATTATTTTCATTGGAGATTTTCTTCTTCCCGGCGGGTCCCGCGAATGGACGAAACTACGGACAAAAAGAAAAATGAGAGTAGTCCCGAGGAACTGGAAAACAGGGAATGGGTCGAGTCCATCGATTACGTCCTCAGGACGAGCGGCCCGGAGCGAGTAAGCAAGCTCTTAAAAATCCTCCAGATACACGCGCAGAAAAAGGGCGTGAAGACGTACTTTACCGCCAACACGCCATACATAAACACCTTCCCGGTCGAAATGCAGCCCCCTTATCCCGGAGACCAGGCGCTAGAGTGGAACATCAGGAGCCTCATCAGGTGGAACGCTATGGCTATGGTGGTGAGGGCAAACAGGATTGAAGAGGGAATAGGCGGTCACATCTCAACTTTTGCTTCGGCGGCAGCACTTTACGAAGTAGCCTTCAACCATTTTCTAAGGGCTAAAAACGGGAATAAAGAGGGGGATATCGTCTATTTTCAGGGGCACGCTGCCCCGGGCATATACGCCAGGGCTTTCCTCGAAGGCCGCCTCACGATCGAAAACCTCCAGAACTTCAGGCGGGAGCTGCTGCCCGGGGGAGGGCTTCCCTCCTACCCGCATCCATGGCTAATGCCGGGATTCTGGCAGTTCCCCACGGTATCGATGGGGCTTAGCCCGATAATGTCGATATACCAGGCGCGGTTCAACCGTTATCTCGAGGACAGGGGACTGAAGGAGCATTCGGACTCCAGGGTTTGGGCCTTTCTCGGTGACGGTGAGTGTGACGAGCCCGAGTCATTAGGCGCCATAACCCTCGCGTCGAGAGAGAAGTTAGACAACCTCATCTTCGTCGTAAACTGCAACCTCCAGCGCCTCGACGGGCCCGTGAGGGGGAACGGAAAGATAATACAGGAGCTCGAAGCGATATTCAGGGGAGCGGGATGGAACGTGATTAAGGTCATATGGGGGAGCAACTGGGACCCCTTACTCGCGAAAGACAAGGACGGAATACTCGTAAAACGCATGGGCGAGGCGGTGGACGGGGAGTATCAGAAATACACGGTCGAGTCGGGCGACTACATACGCAAGCACTTTTTCGGGACAGACCCGAGGCTCCTAGAAATGGTTAAAGACCTCACCGACGAGGATCTGGTAGAACTGAGGCGGGGAGGGCACGACCCCGAAAAAATATATCCCGCATTTAAAGCGGCCGTAGAGAACAAAGGCTCTCCCACAGTTATTCTCGCAAAAACTATAAAGGGATACGGACTCGGCGAAGCCGGGGAAGGCAGGAACATCACGCACCAGCAGAAGAAGCTAAACGAGGACGAGCTGAAGGAATTCAGGACGAGGTTCGACATACCCATATCTGACGAGGACGTCGTACGGGCGCCGTTTTACAAGCCTCCCGACGACAGCCCGGAAATAACATATCTCCAGGAGCGGAGACGCGAGCTTGGCGGTTATCTGCCGAAGAGAGAGGTAAATTGCGGGCCCCTCGAGCCCCCGTCACCTTCCATATTCGAGGAGTTCCATAAGGGCTCGGGCGGGAGGCCCACAGCTACGACGATGGCCATAGTGCGCATGCTGTCGAAGATGCTCAAAGACAAGAACATAGGGAAGTACATCGTCCCGATAGTACCCGACGAAGCCCGCACGTTCGGAATGGAATCCCTTTTCAGGCAGGTGGGCATATATTCGCACGCGGGCCAGCTCTACGAGCCCGTCGACGCCGAGACCCTGCTGTTTTATAAAGAGGCCAGGGACGGGCAGATACTGGAAGAAGGGATTACGGAGGCCGGATCGATGTCCTCCTTCATCGCGGCGGGAACTGCTTACGCCACGCACGGCATCAATATGATCCCTTTCTTCATCTTCTACTCTATGTTCGGCTTCCAGAGGATAGGCGACCTCGTATGGGCCGCGGGCGACTCGAGGGCGAAGGGTTTCATGGTGGGGGGCACAGCGGGAAGGACGACGCTTGCCGGCGAAGGGCTCCAGCACCAGGACGGCCACAGCCATCTGCTCGCCTACCCCGTGCCGAACCTGAAAGCCTACGACCCCGCTTACGCCTACGAGATCGCCGTTATTATAGAGGAAGGCATAAAGCGGATGTACGTAAGCCAGGAGAATATTTTCTATTACATCACCGTCATGAACGAGCCCTACGAGCAGCCGCCGATGCCCGAAGGGGTGAGGGAGGGGATATTGAAGGGGATGTATAAATTCAGGGCGTCCGGGCTCAAGGACGCGGAACTGCACGCGCAGCTCTTCGGGAGCGGAGCGATTCTGAACGAAGTGCTCAAGGCACAGAAGGTGCTCGAAGAACAGTACGGGGTCTCAGCCGACGTGTGGAGCGTCACGAGCTACAAGGAGTTATACAGGGACGGCTGTGAGAACGAAAGATGGAACATGCTCCATCCGTCCGAGATAAGGAGGGTGCCGTATATAACCCAGTGCATAAAAGACGCCCCGGGGGTATTCGTGGCAGCGTCCGATTACGTGATGGCGCTCCCGGACTCGATCTCGCAGTGGCTCCCGCGCCCCCTCGTATCTCTCGGTACGGACGGCTTCGGGAGGAGCGGAAGCCGGAAGGCGCTCAGGGATTTCTTCGAGGTGGACTGGAGATACATTACACTCGCCGTGCTCGCGTCTCTGACGTGGGAAAACAAGATCGGCACGGATACAGTAGAGAAGGCGATACAGGACCTCGATATAAATCCGGGAAAAGCGAATCCATTTATAGCGTAGAAACGCCTCCTTTCCTAATGTCGTGACAGAAGAAGAATATCAGATTGCAGCGCTTTGCACACGAAGTGTGATTTATGAAAAGTTAAAGAAAGGCCGATATTATTTCTTCTTTTCCTTGATGAAAAGCACACATAGTGTGTTTTATGAAAGGACATTACAGAATTGTGCTAAAAATCTCATGTACTCGCTAAAT
>JAHKKQ010000155.1 GCA_020027805.1 Candidatus Dadabacteria bacterium | reverse complement strand
TATCTCGATCCCAATCTCCGCTGCCGACCCGGGGATAGGGAATGAAACGGTTTTCCCTTCCGAGAGCATCGCCTCCAATTCGCTGAGATCCCTGCCCGCGGAGCGAATGATTTCCCGCGCCCGGTCCCTTCTGATTACAACCGCCTCTATAGCCGCCCCGCCCGACGGCAGCTCGAACGCAAAGCTTCCCAGGTCTTCCTCCTCGACGAGAGAATCAGGGGTCGTAAAAATCACGCCTTTCGCCCCTTTCTCCGTTGCATTCACCGCCTTATAACGGAGAGACGCGTAATCCGCGAAATGGCTCCTGTAATTCATGTCCCTGGGCAAACCCCTGAGCAGGAGCACGATCTTGCCCCGGACGTCAAGCCCTTCAAAATCATCATAGCCGAGCTCGGGGGCGCTGACCCCGTATCCCGCGAATACCAGTTCTCCGGAAACGAAACCGCTCGCTGATACGGCAAGAGGAAAGAAATCGCGGCCCAATTCAAGCGGGTTCCCCCTCCCGTTTACGGTGACAATGAGCGAGTTCAGTTTCCCTGGTATTACCCTCTCGGGAAGCGGAAAATATTGAAAGTAGGTCCCGCGGTCCCCCAGGGGATCCAGGCCCGATGTCCCGAAATTATCCGCGATATAACGCGCGGCCGCCTGAGCGCCCTTTTCGCCCGTCATGCGACCCTCGAGCTCGTCCGATGACAGGTAGCGTACGTGGGCGATGACCTCTCGCGGGGTTATTTCCTGTGTGGCAAGGTCCGAAGGGGGTTCCTCCGCTAGGGAAGGGGACAGAATAAGCAGGGACAGTAATAGAAGCAGAGAATATATCCGCATGACTTTATAAATTACCACAGTCCTATACGCGGCGATTTCGAATATAGAATTTTCGATTGTATCAAAATCCGAAAATGCCGGGAACGGTTTGCAGACAATACCAAACCGTGTAAGACTTATCTCCCAATACCGCACCAGGGAGTAAAAATGTATCCCGTATTATTCAGAATAGGCGACATATCCGTATCTTCTTTCTCGGTAATGGTTCTTCTGGGATTCCTGGTCGCTTATGTGCTTGGAGAATCCGAATTCAAGCGGAAGGGCCTTAACGGCAACCTCGTGGACTTGCTGCTTATCGCCTCCGTTCTAGGCGGACTGGGGGGCGCTAAAATTTTGTTCCTCTACCAGCAGGTCCCCATAACAAACTTTATCGCCGACCCCGTCAGGTACCTCGCGTCCGGATTTACTTTCTTCGGGGGGCTTATCGGGGCGTTCATACTCGTGTGGCTCGTGACTCAGATGAAGAGGCTCAGCCTGTTAGCGGTCACGGACATTATGTGCCCGCTCCTCATAATCGCATATGCGGTCGGCAGAATAGGATGCCTGCTCGTCGGGGACGACTACGGAATCCCTTCCGAGCTTCCCTGGGCGATGGCCTTTCCCGAAGGCTCTCCGCCTACGGTCGAAAGGGTCCACCCCACCCAGATATACGATACGATCTGCATGGTGATACTGTTCGCGGCGCTCTGGAGCATACGCAAAAAAAATTTCCCGACCGGATGGATGACGGCGATTACGTTTGTCGCTCTCGGCGTGCAGAGGTTCCTGGTGGAGTTCCTGCGGCAGACCACGCCGAGTTTCATCCCGGGTTTATCGCAAGCCCAGCTCATTGCAGTCGTACTGGTCTTAACGGGGGTCGTAATTCTATGGAAGGGCAAAAGCCGCACGCCCGGGCCGGATACCGCCCCCTGAAGGCAGAATCTGCCGTTCGGCCGCGGATGTCGTCGGGATTAATAAATGCTTATACTTCGAGTATGTTATGTTAATATTCAGGTCTTTTAAGGTATGGGCAACGTCGCTGATAACCGCTGTTTTGAAACAATATACCGAGTAGAGATTCTAAACCGGAAGGAAGATATATCATATTGGATTTTCACAAAGCTCGGCAAATCCGGGGGGTTAACTTATTAAGTTCTCTCACTCATTCCCGGCAGAAATGAAATGAAAGTAATATTCGATCCCGAAGAACCGATAGCGAACCCGACATCAGCCACGATCGGGAACTTCGACGGCGTACACACGGGGCACAAGAAGATATTGAGCGCGGTCAAGGAGACAGCCGAAAGGAATGGTCTGAGCTCCTGCGTGATAACCTTTCATCCCCATCCCCAGAAAGTTCTCCAGAATATAGACATCCCCCTCCTCATGCCCATCAGGGAGAGACTCAGGCTCCTCGAGATCGAGGGCATAGACTTCGCCGCGTGCTACACGTTCACGAAGGAAATCTCGAAGATCACGGCTAAGGACTTCATATCGGAAATACTTGTAGGAAGGCTCAATGTCAAACACCTCATTATAGGCCCGGATTTTTCATTCGGAAGAAAGAGGGAAGGAAATGCCGACCTTCTCAAGGCCATGGGCAAGGCGTACGACTTCGAAACAACCGTCATCGGACCTGTATTCATAGACAACGAGGTCGTCAGCAGTACGGCCATCAGGAACTTCCTCCAGGCGGGCGACACAAAAAAGGCGGCCAGGTTCCTGGGGTACTTTTATTATATCGAGGGACAGGTCACCGAAGGGGAAAAGAGGGGCAGACAGATCGGATACCCCACCGCGAACCTGGACACGGACTGGGACATGCTGCCGAAAACCGGGGTCTATGCCACGAGGGCTTATATAGACGGCAATAGACTGGACAGTATAACGAACATAGGCCACAGACCCACCTTCGGGAGCAGCAAGCTGCTCGTCGAGACCCACATATTCGACTTTAGCTCCGATATCTACGGTAAAAGACTCAGGCTCGAGTTCGTGGAGAGGATAAGGGACGAGAAGCGTTTCGAGAGTGTGGACGCGCTCGTCGCCGAGATCAGGATAGACGTGGAAAGGGTGAAAGACGTTCTCAAGAATACGGACTGATGTAATATAAGGTTAATATGACTCTTGCTGCGGGGAAATATTGGAAATAAAAGCAACTACGAAAATATACGGCATATTCGGGCACCCGGTGAGCCACAGCCTGTCGCCTGTGATGCACAACAGCGCCTTCTCCGCGCTCGGGCTCGACTGTGTGTATGTGGCGTTCGATATAGCGCCCGAAGAAATAGGCAAGGCTGCCCAGGCCGTAAGAACCCTCGGGATAAAAGGGATTAACATCACCATCCCCCACAAGGAGAGCATAATCCCGCACCTCGACGAAATCGCACCGGACGCGGAGCTTATGGGCGCCGTCAACACGGTAAAGAACGATGGCGGCAAGCTCACCGGTTACAACACAGACGTGGGCGGGTTCCTGAGGGCGGTCGAGGAAGACCTCGGCATCAATCCCGGGGGATCGAGCGTGCTCCTCATGGGCGCGGGGGGGGCGGCGCGGGCTGTAATGTCGGCATTCTGCATGAACGGGGCGGAGAGAATATGCATCGCGAACAGGACATATGATAAAGCCCTGAAGCTGGCGTCGGAGTTCGGAAAGCAATTCAAAAATATAAAAATAGAGCCGGTCGCGCTCGACGATATAAAAGTTATAAAAGCAAGGCTCCGCGAATCGGACATACTTGTCGATTCTACATCGGCGGGAATGGAAGGAAAAGCCGCAATAGGTCTGCCGCTCGAATCCCTCAAAGAGTCGGCCGCTGTATACGACCTCGTCTACAAACCCAGGGAAACGCCCCTGGTTATGGAAGCGCGCAGGCTCGGCCACAGGGCTTCAGGAGGGCTCGGCATGCTCCTTTACCAGGGCGCCCTCAGCTTCGAGATCTGGACCGGCAGGGAAGCCCCCGTAGACGTCATGAGAAAGGCAATCGAATAATACGTTCCCCGGAAGCCTCGTCTTTACCCCGAGCATATCAAACTCCTCATCCCGAATAACTCAAAATACCCACTGGTATCTATACCTGCTTTATGGGATAATCAGGATATAAGCTCACGAGCTGAAACACGATCGGAGGTGTAATGAAGGTTGTAAGCCCCGCAGGGGATTTCGAAATCAAGGTCAGCGACTCGTCGGTCGAGGGAGACTTCGTGGTGCTGAGCGGCCAGATGGGCGTCTGGGATTCGAAAATCTACCTGACTCCGGCTGATATCTGGCAGTTCGCATCGATATTCCTGAGGCCCGCCGTTATTGCATATATACTTAAGATGCCTTTCAGGTCTTTATTCGGCGGCCCGGACGGAAACGCTGAGAAGTAAAGCGGCGGTGCAAGAATCAATCGGACGGGCAGCCCGCGTTACGGAGCTGCGGTAAATAAAATAGGGGCTTGAAACTTGGCACAGAAATTCTTAGACTTTATTATATAAATCTTAATAGGAGGGATTCAGGATGACAGATAATTTCGACGACTTTGATTCCGATATTCCCGTTAACTATCGAGGTTTCGATCTCTCCGATATAGATTATAACGAGCTGCCTGCCCTAATGGAAAAAATAGACCTGATCCATGAGGACATGAACAGGATAAAAAACCTTTCCAACAAATTAATCGGGATCTACGAATCCTCCGAATCGATTAAAGGCGACCTCTCGTCAAAACGCGTCCCGGTCTATGAGCAGTTCATCGACGAAGGCATAAAAGAATACGGTGAGGACAGGGGCAGGAAGCTGATAGAGCTGCTCCTGGGCGGCCCTCTGGAATCACCCAAGCAGCAGATCGCCAAGGCGAAGGCGCTGCTCATCTCCTACGAGAGGCTTTTCGAAGACGAAGAGTCCGAGCCGATACACCCCTCGCAGTTCGAAGAGAGCGATATATTCAAGACGATCAAGAAGCTCACCGGGAATAAAAACCTGTTCCCGGCTCTTAACTCCCAGTAACAGCGGGGTGGGTGATCGAACGAAGGGTATCCTTTTCGTACACATCGAGCCCGGCCCCCCAGATAATCCCCTCCCTGAGCGCCGAGGCGAGCTCGCCCTCCTTTATGATCGGCCCCCGTCCGACGTTCACGATAACCGCAGTCCGCTTCATTTGCCTGAACTCACCCAGCCCGAAACGGCCCCTCGTTTCATCATTCAGGGGAGACGAGACGATAATAAAATCCGATTCCTTAAGGAGCTGCGGAAAGTCCGCATAGACAGCCCCGGTTTCCTTCTCGGCCTCCTCATTTCTCCTCCTGTTGTTGTATATGACCCTCATTCCGAAACCCGCAGCCCTTCTGGCGGCCGCCGTGCCGATTCGCCCCATGCCGAAAATACCGAGTGTCTTTCCGTGAATGTTCTGACCGAGGAGTAAAGACGGGTGCCAGCACTTGAAATCCCCGCGCCTCACATAGGCGTCGGCTTCGATGACCCTCCGGGCCGCCGAAATCATAAGCGCCCACGCGAGGTCAGCTGTCGTTTCCGTGAGCACGTCGGGCGTGTTCGTGACCATCACTCCTCTCTCCGTCGCATATGCCACGTCTATGTTTTCATATCCGACCCCGCAGTTGGACACTATCTTGAGACCCGGCAGAAGGTCCATCAATTCCTTATCGATTTTATCGGAAACGGTGGAAATGACGGCTATTGAGCCGGCCGCGCCATCTAGCAGCTCCGCCCTCGTAGGCAGACGCTCCCCCAGGAATTCCTGCACACGGTATTCCTTCCTGAGCCGCTCGAACGCTTCCCCCGGATATTGGGCGCTGACATATATCTTTTTCATTTGTTTGTTGAATGAATCCATTCCGACAGGCACATGGACTGGCGGATTATAAAAATCCGGGACACCGGACAGTCTCTATTTCTCAAACGGGTCGGGTATTTCCGGATGCCAGAGCTTGAAATGGTTCTTGTGGTTCTCGGTATACGCGCCCGGCGGATAATATTTGTCGTAAAAATCGAGGTCGAGGTGGTGGGCCTGCACCATGAATCTCAGGAACATCGGGTCCGAAAACGCCGGGAACCTGCCGTATGTATCGAATACATAGCTGCAGATGTCCTTAACCACCTGTATCTCCTCCTTGCTAGGCCTCTCGACTTCCTGGAGCACCCCTTCGGGGTTCTTGAAAGGCATGGTATGGGACTCCCAGTTTGTCCATTTCATATCGTTCAAAGCCTCGACGGCCTCTCCCATGTCCTTGTAATAGGGGGGGCAGAAGGCCTGAAAATGCCCGTCCTTTCCGACCGCGACAGGGTTCGGGTTACCGGTCTCGCCCTTCAACTGGGGTGTGATGAACCTGAATCCGAGACCCCTGTTAAAAGGGGTGCCGCCCAGCATGAACATGCTCGCAAACCCGCTGAAGAGCCACCCCCCCAACCCCAGGGCCTGGAGCGTAAGCGCCATGTTCTGCCCCATGAACGCCTGCTCGGCTATGTAGCCGTTCGCGAACCGGAGCTCCGCCTCTATGAGCGGCATCCTCTTCCCGAGGTCGAGGAAGCCCTTTTTCTGCCATTCTGCCGTTCCGGGCGCCCTCATTCCGTGAAGCTCGTCGACGAAATTGAATCTGTGGTCGGGACGCATGTAAAAGAAGTAAAGATTGATTATGCAGGCGGAGAGGTCCGTTACAGGCATGAACAGGGTCGTGCCGGGCTTGTTTACGTTCCAGAGGTTATGTGCGGCGAGTCCGGGCGGCTTCGAAGGCAGGTCGGCCCTCTTGTCCTCGAGCGTTATCCTCGACTCCCTGAAGAGCTCGAGTATACGATCGACCCTCTTCTCCCGGCTGAGTCCCTCAAGGCCCCTGAAATCATCGGGCCGCCTGTCGTGGAGCTTCACCATGTACGTGCCTTCGTCGTTCGTGTAGAAGAGCTCCGTCCTGTGGACGTCCCCGAGCGCGGGGATAGTCCTGCTCGTAAACTGCATCTCGAGGTCGAGCCCCACGTGAGGAGGAAAATCCGAGAGGTTGATGTTTTTTATACCGAGTCCGTTCCAGACGATTATCGCCTCTTCAAGCTCGGATAGGGGTACCGGGGCGTGCCTGGATTTGTATGCGAGGGGCCCCTTCTCGATCTCCATGCCGAGGCCGAACCTCCTCGACCTCCTCTCGAAAACTGCGTCCATGAATTTATAGTCGACGGCAACGTCGAGCCCCGGCGGATATTTGCCCATTTCTCGTGATCCCCCTGTGATTGTTGATGGTTATTGTAGCAAAAACGAAAGTGTAATCCAAATCACGCCGAAAATAGAAAAGATACCGATAGAATTGGGATAATTCATCGAATATACTTTCATATGCCGGATTCGATCTCCGAATGGCCCGAACATGAAAAATAGCCTCCGACTCGCTCTGTTTTTCCCCATCGGATTAGCCATGGCGATTGCCTTTATCGCCTCATGCTATCCGTCGGGATACAACATCCCGCCCCCGCCTCCGTTCGCGCCTGAGCCGAATGTGCAGACGAGCGAGGACAGCGTCAGGATCACGGTGATCCCCTCATACTGGACGGGGTCGCCAGGGAACCTTCAGAATTACGTAACGCCCTTTTATATACAGATCGAGAACTTTTCGCGTCAGCCGGTCGGGTTCGATTACAGCGATATCCTACTCTTCGACCAGTTCAGGACGCAGTACAGCCCGCTCAACCCGCAGGCCGTGGCGGACATAGTAGAGTCCTCGGCTCCGGCGTACGCCTATCCCGTATATCCAAATGTTTCCATAGGCATAGCAGGCGGTTATTACGGCGGCTTTTACAGGGGCGGATGGGGCCCTTACTACGGCCCGTACCGGAGGCCCTTCGGGTTCTATGCTTTTAACCCGATATGGTATTATCCGCCTCCCGCTTATTACTACTCGAAGCCTCCAAGCACGAAGGACGTGATCACCGAGGCGCTCGCGCCCGGTACCGTTTCACCGAACGCGTCCGTCAGGGGATACATATTTTTCAAACAGATACCCGACGACGTGAACCAGGTCACGCTCGACATCAGTTACGGATTAGAGGGCACGCCCGTTTACCGCACGCTGTCGTTCGGGTTCCCGGTGCTGCCGAGGGGCCAGTGACGGCTTGAGGCCAGCGCATTATTTTCTCTTGAATATGAATCCCTGGACTGAACGGGGCGCTTTGTTATTGGTTTTTGATGTGTGCCTTCAGTTTACTTTCTCGCCGCCGAGCGCTTTCAATTTATTATAGAGTTCTTTTTCTTCCTGAGAAACCTTTCTGGGTATTTCGACCTGGACCCTTACATATATATCGCCGCGTCTGCCGCTCCTGAAGCCCGGAAGCCCCTCGTTCGGTATGCGCATTACCGTCCCCGGCTGCGTTCCGGGCGGTATCTTCATCTCGACCTCTCCCGTAAGCGTGGGTATGTCGACTTTTGTCCCGAGGACGGCGTCGGCGATCTGAATCATTTCTATCCTGTAAAGATGCTCGCCCCTCCGTTCACCCTTTGCAGGCGGGACAAAATTCCTCTATTATCGAGCCCCGCCCCTTGCACCCGCTGCAGATTGCGACCTGCTGAAACGTCATGCCGTGCTGACGGCTCGTATAAACCCTCTGCCCCGACCCTCCGCACTCGGCGCAAGTTTTGGGCTCGGTCCCCGGCTTGGCCCCCGACCCTCCGCAACCTGAGCATGCGACCCTCCGGTTGTATAAGACTATCTCCTCGCCGCCCGTAAGAATCCTTTTCAGGGGGACCCTGACTTCCACCTCGATATCCCTGCCCCTGGCCGGCCCCCTCCCCCTCCCGAATCCGAATATCTCGTCGAATCGGAGAGGACGCCGTAAGCCTCGGAGAGCTCCTTGAATTTCTCCTCAGCGTCGGGCGCGTCGTTGTGGTCGGGGTGATACTGCATCGCAAGCTTGCGGTAGGCCTTTTTTATCTCCTGCTGGCTTGCGCCCCTGTCGACGCCAAGTACCTCGTAATAATCCCTTTTTCCATTAGGCATATATTGATCCTGTACGTGCCGATATTCCATATATAAAAATCATTTCCCTTTTTTCAAGCCCGTATAACCCGCAAATCCGGATGTGTCGAGGATGCGAACCGATATGGAGCGGGTAATTCTAAATGAAAATACGGATGATTCCCATACCGGAGCGAATACATGAGGTAAGGACGCCGTAAGCAGCAGACGGTCAGGAAGATAAAGCCTGCCTTAGATATCTGCCGGTATGGGATTTATCGGACTTCGCGACTTCCTCGGGGGTCCCGCGGGCAATTATATATCCGCCTTCGTCCCCGCCTTCGGGACCGAGGTCGAGCACATAATCGGCTGATTTTATCACGTCGAGGTTATGTTCCACTACCAGGACAGTGTTGCCCGCGAGGACGAGCTTGTTAATCACTTCGAGCAGCTTCCTGACGTCCTCGGCGTGGAGCCCGACGGTCGGCTCGTCGAGGATGTAGAGTATGTCCTTCCCGCCTTTCCTCCCCAATTCCCTCGCAATTTTAATCCTCTGGGCCTCACCTCCCGAAAGCGTGGGCGCAGCCTGGCCGAGTCTTATGTAGCCCAGGCCCACGTCCTGAAGTATCCTGAGCTTCCTGCCGATTGCGGGAGCTTCGTAAAAGAAATTAATCGCTTCGTTCACGGTGAGCGCCAGTGTCTCGTCGATGTTCCTGTTCCTGTAACGTATGGACAGCACGTCCTTGTTAAACCGCTTGCCCTCGCACTCCTCGCATGTCACGAACACGTCGGCCAGAAAGTGCATTTCTATCTGCTGCACACCCTCGCCTTCACATGTCTCGCACCTGCCCCCGGGGACATTGAATGAAAAATGAGACGGGGTTAGTCCTTTCGATCTGGCCTGCCAGGTGCCGGCCATAGTCTTCCTTATCTCGTCATACGCCTTGATGTAGGTCACGGGGTTTGATCTCGAGCTCTTTCCGATCGGGTTCTGATCGAGCATGATAACGTCTGACAGGTGCTCGGCCCCTTTTATATCCCCGTATTTCCCGACCCTCTCGACCTCGCCCCTGAACTTACGCGCCAAGGCCGAATAAATCACATCGTTTACGAGCGAGCTCTTCCCCGAGCCCGAGACCCCCGTCACGCAAATGAACGTCCTGAGCGGAAACGAAACGGTCAGGTCCTTAAGATTATTCTCAACGGCGCCCGTGACCGTGAGGGATTTCCCGCTCCCTTTGCGTCTCTTCAGAGGCGGTTCGATCTTCGACCTGCCCGTTATATATCTCTTCGTCAGGGAGTCCACGGAGCCGTTGAGGAGATTCTTCACCTCTCCCTGAAAGACTATGCCCCCTCCCCTTTCGCCCGCAAGGGGCCCGAGCTCGATAATATTGTCAGCCGACTTTATCATTTCGAAATCGTGCTCGACCACGACCACGGTATTGTCCCTGTCCCTGAGCTCCTTGATGAGAGAGACGAGACGGTCGACGTCCCTCGGGTGGAGCCCGATCGAGGGCTCATCCATTATATATAGTGTCTCCGTCAGCGTAGCGCCCAGCTGACAGGCGAGGTTCACCCTCTGCGCCTCCCCGCCCGACAGGGTCTTCGAAAGACGGGCTAGCGTGAGGTATTCGAGGCCGACTTTTATGAGGAAATCTATTCTGGATTTAGTCTGCTTCATAATTTCGTGAGCGATGTTTTTTTCATACTCACTGAGTATAAGCTCCTCGAAGAATTCCCCGAGCACGTCTATCGGCTGAAGGGAGAGCTCGTATATGTTCACACCCCCCACCTTGACCCAGAGCGCCTCTTTCACGAGCCTCGACCCCCGGCAGGCACCGCATGTGAACGCCGACCTGTATTTGCTGAGGAATACCCTCACATGCATCTTGTAATTCTTTTCCTCGAGATGCCTGAAATACCCCCTGACGCCCGGAAACCCGGCTCCGCCTTCGAAAACGAGATCCTTTTCTTTATCCGTGAGCGCATTGTAAGGCTTGTCCGTATAGATCCCCCTTTCCTCCGCGAAGTGGAGGAGCTTTCTCATCTGAGGCCTGAGTGAAGGCTTCGTCAGGGGCTCTATCGCGCCCCCCGACAGGCTCTTTTCGGGATTGGGGATAACCAGGTCGGGATCGAGAGCGAGTATGTTGCCGAACCCCTTGCACTCCGGGCACGCGCCCTGCGGGCTGTTGAAGGAGAAAAGGAGGGGGGTCGGCTCATTGAAGCGCATTTGACACGCCGGACATTCGAGGTCGGCCGTGTACCTCAGGGTCTCGCCGTCGACTATGCGGACGTTCACATGCCTGCTCTCCTCGAAGGCGAGCTCGAGCGAGCTGACTATTCTGGAACGTGATTTCTTATCCAGGACCAGCCTGTCGAGGACGATCTCCGAGCCCTTGGGGACCTTTGACAGGCCCTCGACTTCTAATATATCGCCCCCGGAGATTATGCGGGTAAAACCGTTCGACAAGAGCTCGGCAGGCGTTAGATTCAGATTGCCGGGGGGGAACGTGATCAATGCCCTTTTCCCCTCATGGCCGCTCAGTAATTCTCCGGCGATGTCCCCGGGCGACCTGTGCCTTACCTCCCTGCCGCATTCGGGGCAGAAGATCCTGCCGACTTTAGCGAAAAGGAGTCTCAGGTAATCGTAGACCTCGGTCGTCGTACCCACCGTCGAGCGTGAGTTCCTGACGGAATTCCTGCTCTCGATCGCAACCGCCGGGGGGAGCCCCGATATATCGTCCATATCCGGACGGTCGACGCGCTCGAGGAACTGCCTCGCGTAGGTCGACAGGCACTCGATATACCTCCTGAGACCCTCGGCGTAGAGCGTATCCAGGGCCAGCGAGGACTTTCCCGAGCCGCTAAGTCCGGTTACGACCGTAAATTTATGCCACGGTATCGAGACCGTTATATTCTTTAAGTTGTTTTCCCTGGCTCCCTCGATTTTGATCTCGCCTTCCATGACCGTGCCCTTTTACTCGATTGTAATATTGTAATGATGATTAGAAGCCGCCTCGATGAGACGGACGGTGCGCGCGGTCCTGCTGTTGAGTTAATCGACAAGCCCGATTATTTGGGACAGCTCGCTTACCTCTTTGACATCGGTGTCGTCGAATTTCCTCATTTTTCTTCCGTTAAACCATATCACATCGGAGCCCGCGTTTAGGGCCCCCATGACATCCGTACCGTACATATCGCCGACGTGCACCGCGTCCGGGGGTGAAATCCCCATCTTCTCGGCCGCGAATTTAAAAATCCGCCGGTCGGGTTTGACCATATCCAGCTTCTTAGAATCAAAGACGAAATCGAGATACCGCCTGATCCCGACTTCCTCGCACTTCTCCTCCGTATAGCCGTCGTTGTTCGAAATGACGGCGAGCAAGTAACCTTTCCCTTTCAGGTAATCGAGCAGCTCCGCTGCGCCCGGAATCGGAGACCTTGAAAAACCGATTTCATTCATCTCCCTTCTGACCCTCTCCCGGAAACTCCCGATATCGACAACCGGCGTGAGCGATTCATAGAGAATGGGGAAGAACCATTCCCGGTGCTCCCTCGGGCTGATGCGTCCCATCTCCTTGTGCTTTAAAAAGAGCCTGTAATCCGCCTTGACGTATTTCGCTTCGAATTCCCTGTCCGTAATATCAAAACCGGCCTTCCTCATAGCCATGGCGATTCTGAATATAAAAGGCGGATTGGTCGATGCCAGCGTATCGCCGAAATCGAAGAAGAAAGCCTTTTTTGCCCTATCTATTTTAGTCGACACTTTTGCCGGGTCCTTATTCGCTCCTGATAAAGAAAATGATAGCATATGTGTTAAGTTCCACTAATTCCACGGCCGGCAACGCAATAACGGTGCGCCCGCGTCGGTATTCCTGCTGTTATGTAAAATTAATACTGTACTAATCGGATTAGTTCCGATAAGATTTTAATTC
>JAHKKQ010000035.1 GCA_020027805.1 Candidatus Dadabacteria bacterium | reverse complement strand
GCTTGTAAAGTATGGATTAATTCGGTTCATGTCTCGTTTATGGACAAGAGGATACTTCTAAATATTACGTTCAACGAAACAAGGGCAGCCGTCATGGAAAACGGCGTCGTTGCGGAGCTTTATATAGAAAGACAGTCTGCGCCGCGCATAGTCGGGGATATATTCAAGGGCATTGTAGGGAAGGTGGTTCCCGGAATGCAGGCTGCCTTTATCGATATCGGTCTCGGGAAGTCGGGTTTCATATCCGTCGAGGACGTGCACGAGGACTCGCTTTACGAATACTTTCTCGACGGCGGTACGGAATCACAGCAATCGAAAAAACACGACAGGGGGCTTATACAGGACATCCTGCGGGAAGGGCAGCACGTTCTCGTCCAGGTGCTGAAGGAGTCGGTCGGCGGGAAGGGGGCGAAGCTCTCCTCCAATATCGGTATACCGGGCAAGTACTCCGTCCTCTTGGGCACGACGGATATCGTCGGAATCTCCAGAAAGATAGAGGACCCGGAAGAAAGGGAAAGGCTCGCCGAGATTATCAGGAGAATCAAACCCGAGGGCAAAGGGATAATAGCGAGGACGGCGAGCGTCGGGATCAGCGCTGAAGATCTTGAGCAGGACATAAACGATCAGCTTCGTCTCTGGGAGGACATAAGAAAGAAGAGCGATGAGCAGAAGGCCCCGTGCCTCCTCTACGAAGAGCCCCGGCTCTATATCAAGGCTGTGCGGGATTTCGTGTCGAGCGAATACAACAGGATCGTGGTCGATTCCGAGCCTGTTTATCAGGAGGTTACGGCTTACCTGAGGCGCAATTTCCCCGATGCCTCCGTGAGCGTGGAGCTCTATCAGGACCCGGAGCCCCTCTTCTCGAGGTACGGCGTCGAGAGCGAGATAAGAAAGATATTCAATAAAAAGGTATGGCTTAAATCGGGCGGCCACGTAATAATCGAAGAGGCCGAGGGGCTCACGGTCGTTGACGTGAATACAGGCAGATACCAGAGCGGCAAGAGCCAGGAAGAAACCATATATACGCTTAACCTCGAAGCGGCAACCGAGATAGTGAGGCAGATACGGCTCAGGAACCTCGTGGGAATAGTAGTGGTCGATTTCATAGACATCAAAAACCGTCAGCTGCGGGGCCAGATATACGATGCGTTCGTCGAGGCCCTTAAGCAGGACCGGGCGAGGTCGGCGGTCCTCGAGATGTCTCCTTTCGGCGTTATTCAGATGACGCGCCAGCGCGTGAGGGAGAGCTTGCTGACCGAGCTCGCGGAACCTTGTCCCTACTGCGAGGGCTCGGGTTATCTCAAATCCAAGGACACCATCAGTTACGAAATTATAAGGGAAATAAAGAGCAGGATCGTAAAGCCTTTCGTAAAGAGAATAGAGGTTCAGGCGAGTGCGAAGGTCATACACAGGCTGAAAGAGTTCGAGCACGAGAACCTGAAACACCTGGAGAAGGAACACGGCGTCGAGATCGCATATAAACCCGTCGAGGGACGCATAGGCAGGTTCGAGGTCATAGCGGACTGACAGGCGGCGTACATTCCGGGTTCACGATTATCACAATTCTCAAATACGGCATTATTATTAGGTAAGCGTTGGAATTACGTACGGCACGGGTTTGCTAATGACGAGCGCTATTAAATACCTGCTTCTGATAACCCTGCTCCTTCTCCCGGGCTGCAAGGGGGAAAACGGGGACGGGTCCGTGACGGACCAGCCGGCTCCGGAGCTTACGGAGGGGCCCGTCATGGAGACAGAAGACGTCCCGGAGGAGGAATCGCCGGATACCGGATACTCCGAGCCGTCTGTTCCTTCCCTCGCGGAAATCAAATCCGTAAAAATCCATACGCTGTCGGATGACCCGAGAGAGGGGTTTCGGGCGGAGATAGAGTATAGCGGCGTCCCGGACGAGAGTACGTCTTTCATTTACGAGTGGAAGCAGAACGGCAGCGATCTGACGGGGGCAAGTGAAGAAAAGCTCGAATGGCGTGAAGGGTTTAAAAAAGGCGACGCGATAACCGTCGCCGTCACCCCGTACAGCGACCTCGGCCAGGGCGTAATATCGGCTGAGGGGAGTTTCAAAATACCGAATTCGCCCCCTGTCATAACCTCCGAGCCGGGTACGTCCTTCCAGGAAGGAAGGTTCAGCTACATCGTAGAGGCTCACGATCCTGACGGGGATTCCATCGATTTCAGCCTCAGGAATGCACCAAGGGGCATGACCATCGAGCCCGCAGCGGGTCTCATCATCTGGGAATACGGCGAAAAGGACGCGGGTGATTATAAAGTCACCGTAATAGTCACGGATTCCGAAGGGGCGGTGTCCCGGCAGGAGCTCGCTTTATCCATCCACCCGCAGGATTCGGCAGCCGGAGACGCAGAATAGCCCGTCGGTACGTCCCTGGATTTCCGTTGTTTTCCGCAGATCATGAATTTGTTATACAGCTTTATAAAAGACAGGTATATTTTATTTGATGACTGGTCGTCATAAGCCCCGGTCAAATAATTCAGGTCGGATAGGTATTTATAACGGGTGATGCGATGAGAAGGTCGTTTCAGGCAGGAATGTTCATGGAAAAGAAGATAGAGACGAAGCCCGAAATGGCGGCTTCCCGTTTCCACGAAAATTCGCCCCGCGTGCTCTCGAGCCCGTCCCTCATAACGTTCATGCAGACTATATGCGCTGACCTCATGGCTCCTTTCCTGGACCCGGCCGAGATGGTCGTGAGCGTGAGGATGGAGATGAGCCATTTAGCCTCGACACCGATCGGGTCTACAATAACCGTGAGGGCCGAAATCGACAGGATAGAGGGCAGCAAGGTTTATTTCAAGATAGATGCCTATGACGAAGTGGAGAAAATCGCCACGGGTTATAACGATATGTTTATAATCAACGAAGAGAGGTTCGAAAGGGGCATCAAAAGGAAGCTGGAAGCCGATTCGCAAAAGGCACAATCCATGTAGCGGCTCTCTGTCGCATACATCCGGTTTCGGCGGTTTGTTCTCAAATAATCGCGGCATACATAAAATCCACCCCCCATATCACAAAGACACGAAGGGAGCGTTTATCATGGGTAATGGCGTATTGGAGAATTTATATCACGTGGCGATCGCGGTCAGGAATATCGATGAAGTCGAGAAATTATACGAGACGGCGCTCGGCCTCAGGGTCGAGCACAGGGAAGTGGTGGAGGATCAGGGGGTGAGGACGTCCATGCTCGTCCCCGAAAAGGGCGGTACCGCGTTAGAGCTCTTGGAGCCCCTGAGCGGGGAGTCCCCGATCTCGAAGTTCCTCGACAAGAGGGGGGAGGGCATTCACCATATCTGTTTTCTCGTGGACGATATTGAAGCCGCCCTCGATAGGCTTAAAAGGGATGGCGTGAAGCTCATAGACGAAACCCCGCGTCCCGGTTCTTATCATTCTAGGGTCGCTTTCATACACCCCAAAGCCATGAACGGGGTATTGATAGAGCTCGCCGAGCTAGATAAGGACGTTTGAAGTCCGTCACTGTTGAATACCCGTGGAATTCATCTGAAGAAGAAATAACTCGCCAGCGTGATCACTATTCCCCACGCTATGTCCAGGCAGAGTCCCGCTTTTATCATGCTCCTCTGACGTACCCTTTCGGTCCCGAATACGAGGGCGTTAGGCGGCGTGCCTACGGGCAGCATAAACCCGCACGAAGCCGCTATCCCGACGCTTAGCGCGATCGCCTCGGGCGAGTGCTGCATCGTCTCCCGACCGAGGACGAGGAATATAGGCACCATTATCGCCGCGGTCGCCGTGTTGCTCGCGAACTCGGAAAGCAGGATAACGAACATCACCGACCCGAGAATGAGAGGGAACGGGCCGTGTATCGAAAGGTGGTCCCTCACCAGATCGGCGAGGAATTTACTCGCGCCCGTCTCCGACAGTAACGCGCTCAATACGATGCCCCCGCCGAACAGCAGGAGCACGCCCCAGTCCGTGAACCTTTCTATCTCTTTCCATTTTATCGTGCCCGATACTACGAGCATGAATATCGCCAGTATGGCTACTATGGAGTCGAATTCCTTGTCGATGCCGAGGCGTGAAGATATAGGCCCGCTGAATATCCAGAGGACGACGGTTAGGCCGAATATCGCCGCGAGTTTGTACGTGTTTTTATCTATGGCGATCTGCCCGAGCCCGCCGTCCGCCGCGACCCCTCCTTTAGGCAGCTTCGGCCTGAGCACGAGATATAGTACGAGGACCATTATAGGCATCAGGATAATCACGAAAGGTACGCCCACTGAAAGCCAGTCCCTGAAATCCATCCCGAGGTTGGCGGCCGTGATCGCGTTGGGCGGGCTTCCCACGATGGTCCCGATGCCCCCTATGCTCGCCGCGTACGCGACACCCAGGAGTATGAATTCCTCTGTCGAAGTCGAGCTGTCTTTAATATTGGCGATGAGGCCGAGCGCGACCGGCAGCATTATAGCCGTCGTAGCCGTATTGCTTATCCACATGCTTATCAAGGCGGTCGAGGCGAATAAACCGAGCACGGAGAGAAGGGAGTTCGCTCCCGCGGCCCTCATTATATAACCTGCGATGAGCCGGTCGAGGCCGTGTTTGTGGAGGGCCGCGGCGAGGGCGAAGCCTCCGAGAAAGAGGAATATCACGGGGTTCGCGAAGTGGCTAAGCGCGTCTTTAGCGTCGAATATTCCCGTAAGTACGGCAAGTATGGGGACGAGGAGTGCGGTTACGGTTATAGGCAGCGCCTCTGTAAACCATAACACCGCTACGAATATAAGAATCGCCAGGCCTTTCAGTATGCCTTTATCGACGGGCAGCAGAAAATAAACGGCGAGAGAAACTATAGCGCTTATCAGGATGATAAGATTTTTATTCATCGGCGGATCGGTGTTAAGTGCGGGTGAATCGTGCCTCGGCTGCCTGATAATTTGCCGATCGATGAGACATAGCTAAATGTACTTTAAAGTTAATATTAACGATAGGCATTTCCTTTTTTTATTTTTATTCCCTCTCGCCAATAAGGAGGGTGAGGGTTTTGGTGGGGGGTGTAACTCTTTTTCTTTTAGGACGTCGTGCTGAATCCTGAAACGACTTCAGGGCATGCTTGTTTCAGCATCCGTTTGTTTAAATCTGTTCCCTTATTTTCTCCAGGACCCAAAGCCTTTTCCCGGTCCATCTCCCCCAGCCCGGGACCAGGAGCAAATACCTGCCCCTGAACTTCTCGCCTGCGGCTTTAATAACGAGTCTTATACTGTTGGATGCTTCGGTCTCGAATACGCCCCTGTCCCATATCTCCCACTGTCCGCCACCCCAGCTGTCCTCGGCCCTGTTCCCGTCACCGGCGTTCAGCCGAATGCCCCCCGTGTCCTTCTCTTCTATGGCGATTCTTTTCTCCCTGTATTTTTTGGGGATATTCCTGGGGATAATCCAGTGCCTCGCCTCTCCTTTATTTTCGAGGATAAGGTCGTAGTGTCTGTTTGAGCACCTGTGTCTGCCTATTACGAAGCTAGAGGTTTCTTTCATGTATGAGTTTCAGCCCGCGGAGAGTGAGGAACTCGTCGACTTCCTCAATCGTCCTGGTCTCGGGCGCGATAAGGCTCGCAACCCCGCCCGTGGCGATAACCCGCGGCTCTGTTTTCATTTCCGATTTTATCTTCGTAACGACGCCGTCCACGAGGCCCGCATATCCGTGTATGAGCCCCGACTGTATGCTCTCTACCGTAGTCTTGCCGATAATGTTCTCTGGCTTCGCGATCTCGACCCTCGGGAGCTTGGAGGCTTCCCGGTAGAGCGCCTCTGCAGAAATCATAAGACCCGGAGTGATGACCCCCCCCATGTATTCTCCCCTGTCCGAGACACAGTCGAACGTCGTAGCCGTTCCGAAATCGACCACGATGACCCCGCTCCGGTATTTATCGTAGGCCGCCACCCCGTTTACAATCCTGTCTGCGCCTACTTCCTTGGGGTTATGATAGAGTATGGGCATCCCTGTCTTTACACCGGGGCCCACAACGACGGGGCTCACGTCGAAATAACTTTTAACCGCGTTCGATACGGTCGACTGTATGGTCGGCACCACGCAGGAGATTACCGCCCCGTCTATAGAGCTCGGATCGATATCCCTTATCTTCATTAATTCCCTGAACAGGATGCCGTATTCGTCGGAGGTCTTGGATTTGTCGGTGCCGATGCGCCAGTGACACTTTATACTGCTGCCGTCGAAAACGCCGAAGACTATATTGGTATTCCCTATATCGACCGCGAGGATCATTCTTTTCTCCGAATCCCTATAAGTAAATCCTTATAATCCATTATTTCAAGCGGGAGAGCGAACTAACGGAGTGCTTGTCTACTTGAGCCCCCACCTTCTTCTGAGCGACCACTCGGAGAATAATAACCCCAATATGAGCAAAAGGAAGACGGGGTTGTCCCAGAGGAGGACTGTTTTATACCCGGTTATCGTCTTCTTGCGGACGTTTTCGATATTGAGTGCCTCCGGATTGTCCCGGGTCGAAATATAGCTCCCCCCGGTCGCACCGGCTATGTACTTCAGCAGCTTCAGGTTCGACGTGACCCCCCTTAACTCGTCCCCGGGCGGCTCGACAATAAAAGACGCTTCGGATGTCTCCGAATCAGAAAAATCAGCACCGCTATCCCCGGGGCGGGCTGTTATCTTGTAAACACCCGGCTGTGAGAGCATGATTTTGGCAGCGAGCCTTTGACGCGAATCCCTTTCAGGCTCTATATCGGCTGTGGTTCCGTCGGGCAGTGTCAGCTGCGCTTTTACAGGGTTCTCCCCTGCTTCGTCCCCGCTCATGTCCCAGATGCCGACTCCGGCACTCTCTCCCGGGCTGTATACGGCCTTATCGGTATCGATCCTTACGTCCTTCAATTCCGGGTCGTTGACGAACCAGAGGAAGAGCCTGTTCCAGAATTTTTCATAGAGGGGTGAAACGTCCCCTTCGCTTCCGTAAATGAAATTCCATCTCCAGGAGGAGTCGGAGAGGAATGTGGCGGCCTTGCCGGACCCGGCCTTGGCCAGAGCCAGTATCGGCTCTCCCTCCGGCGAGACCAGGAGAGGCACTGCGTCCGGGTTCAGCCCCTCGACCATGTTGAACCCTTCGAGCTCGGGCATGCCGTTCCACTGCTTCTCGTTTTCATCCCTGTCCGGGACTATCCTCATGATGGGGTGGTTCTTGCCCGCGGCAGTCAGTTTAGGCCGGAACGCTTCGCCGCTGATCGTATCGGCGGCCGGGCGCGCCATGTAGTCGAGCTCCACGGGCAGTATTTCAGAAATCGGGGTCCTTCCGTAATTACCGCTGTCGAAGCTCTTGTTCCCGCCGATCATTAGAAACGCTCCGCCGTCGTTCATAACGTAGTCCCTGACGCTCCTCAGATGGAAGCCGAAGATTCCGTAGGGCTGAAAATTGAAATTCTGAAATATCACTATATCGAACGTCGGCAGCTCGTTTCCGAATATTTCATTGACGGGGAACGGTATAAGGCTGAGCTCGTTCTCCGTTGCGAATACGAGGTCGGACGGGTCTCGCAGAATGAAAAACGATACGAGGTCGATGTTCGGGTTCCTCTTGAGCGCTTTTCTCAGGAACCTCACGTCCCATGAAGGACTGCCCGCCACGTGGAGGACCCGTATTTTATTTATAATGACGTCGGTGTAAAAGGACTTCCGGTTGTTCTCGGGTATCAGCTCGTCGGATAATACCGGGACGGATACGGTGTAGATCTTTCTCCCGAGGGTTACGGGATTGATTTCGAACTCGGCTTCCCCTTCCTTCGTGCGGGGATCGATATAGACCTCTTTTATGGAAATCAGCTTGTCGCCCTCGTAGAGTGACGCGGGGATTCTCATCCCGGCGGGCCCGCCCGACTTCACGACTGCGCTTACGGAGTAGGGGTATCTCAGGAAAGAGACTTCATTCGAATCTATCTTGTCTATCCATATGTCCTCAGTCGCGTCGGACGCGAGGGCGCCTGCGGCGTTGATCCTGAAGCCGGCATTTTTCAGCGCTTCATCGGAGCCTTCGTCCAGGGACTGCCAGCTCCCCGCGCCGTCCGATATCAGGAGCGCCTCGTCGAGCTCTCCCTTCCTGTTCTTCTCGATAAGTTCGCTGAGGAGATTGCCGAGATTTGTGTGTTTGCCCGAGGGCTCGTTCTTCAGTATGGACTCCTGCGAGGATGGCTTAAGGGCCTCGTCGAAGGTGTAGTAATCGAGGATGAAATTCTGCCCGAGCCGTGTAAAGAAATCGGCGTTATCCCCGAAGAATCCCCTCACCGATTCTATCCTGTCCCCGCCTGAGGCCCCCCCGGCCAGGTTCATGCTCCAGGACCCGTCGACTATTACGGCGAGGGTCTTCTTTTCTTCCCTGAAGCTCTCTTCCTTGATGGCGGGGTTAGTCAGGATGAATAGGACGGTAATAAAAGCGAGCGCGTGGAGCGAGGTCAGGACAATTCTCCTTCTCGCGCTCTGAAGACTCCTCGTGCTTCTGAGCGAGCCGTATATTACTATGGCGAATAGAATGAGGAATAAGGCGCTTTCCGCAAGCCCGGGCGGGTTAAGGAAAACGAATTTGCTTACCGCTGACTCCATTACATTAAATTTACCATACGACTCCCCCGTTTTCAGAGCGGCTTAGAATATAAGGAGCCTTCCCTCCTTCATGATAAGCTCCCCGTCAACCGCGACCGTGGGCTTCATTACGACCCCGTCCAGGTGGCTCGCCACCCTCACCGTCCCCCCCATGCTCTTGTTGTCGCCAAACGCGATGTGTATCGTCCCTATCGCCTTTTCGTCCTCCAGCACGCTCCCGGTTATGAGCGCCTTGTCGTGTGTCCCTATACCGAGCTCCGCCAGGTTGAAAGCGAGCTTCCCGAACGGGGTCATTATCGAGAGCAGCTTCTCCGCCCCCCGCCCGCCCGTTATCTCAGTCGCGAAACCCTCCTCCACCCTGACCCAGATCACTTCGTCATTGAGCTTCCCGACCCCGGCCATCGAGCCGTCGAACACGACGACCCCGCTCGACTTCCCCTCCAGAGGAGCGACGTAAGCCTCGCCCGCGGGGAGGTTGCTGAAGTCCCCGGGATTATGGTTGAGCCCCGTATCCGCGCTCCCCTCCCTTCCCTCTATCACGAGGTTGATGTCGGTACCCTTCTCCGTCGTAACCCTCACGTTCGACCCCCGGCTGATTATTTCGGCGAGCTTCTTGCTCCTGCCGGCTATCAGCTCATAATCGGCATTGAGTGTCCTCACCATCGTGTCTTCCGTAATTCCCGGGAGCGTCGCAATCCTCACCCCGGCCTTGCTCGCGTTCCTTCTGGATTCCGTGTGGCTGAGCGATTTCTCAGTGGGTATGAGCACCGCGTCGAAGAGCTTCATGAATTCTCCCACCGTCCCGGGCGGCTCCTCCCCGTTCGATTTGCGGGGTATTATCTCCGTGATAACTGCCTCCGCGCCCAGGCTCCCGGCAGCTTCCCAGAGCGCATAACCGATCTTTCTGAGCGGCTCGTCCGTAATGATAAGGACGTTCTCGCCCTCCTTAACCGCCATACAGTCTCTTACCGCGATCATTGCCGCGCTCATCAATTTGTCCATTCCTTGAGTCTCCTCTGAATCTTCGTTTATTGTGTATAAAAAATCCGATATTATAATATGCCCAATACCTGAGCGCCCTGTAAATGCGCGCGCGGGACGGAGCCTCTCGGGCAATGTTCTATCCCGCCCCGCGCTGTTGCTTCAATACACTGATACACAGGAGTGAGAATGTCTGACATAGGTTTTGTGGCGCCTTACTGGAGCGACCTGAAAACAGAAGAGCTCGTCGAGACGGCGAGGCTCGCCGAGGAGCTCGGATACCATTCGATCTGGGTGCCCGAGATGTGGGGGCGCGACGCGTTTTCGATCCTGGGTCTGATCGCACTCAGCACGAAGAGGATCAGGCTCGCTACAGGGATAATCCCGGTTTTCAGCAGGAGCCCCGCGGTCATTGCCCAGACTATCGCGACTCTCGACGAGATTTCGGGCGGGCGCATGATGCTGGGCCTGGGAACGAGCGGTCCCGCCGTGATCGAGAACTGGCACGGCGTCCGATTCGAAAAGCCCCTCCGGAGGACGAGGGAATACGTGGAGATAATTAAGATGATCCTGAGTGGGGCGCGTGTAGATTACGAGGGCGAGATGTTCTCGCTCAAGGGGTTCAGGCTCCAGTTCAAGCCGCTAAGGAGCGATACACCCGTTCTCGTGGCGGCGATAGGCCCCCGGAACATACGCCTCGCGGGCGAGACCGCAGACGGCTGGATACCGTTCATGATACCGAAAGAGGGATTGAGAGACGCCGGAAAAGGGCTCCGGGAAGGGGCGCTCTCCGCAGGCAGAGAGGCGGATAAGATCATGGTCTGTCCCTATATCACTGCTTCGGTTTCGGAGCGCGGCGATTCCGCAAAAAGTGCTGTGAGGGAGCACATCGCCTATTACATCGGCGGGATGGGGGCTTTTTATTACAATACCGTCTGCAGGTACGGGTTCGCGGACGAAGCGGATGCGATAAAAGGCGCATGGGAAGGCGGAAAGAAGGGCGCGGCTCTGGAGGCCGTGAGCGACAGGATGCTCGATTCGTTTTCCGTTTCCGGAACGCCCGGGCACGGAAGGTCAATAATTGCGGATTACTACAAAGAAGGCGCCGACATTCCCGTGCTTGTTTTCCCGCCGAAAGCCTCACGTGAGATCGTTAGAGAAACCATCATAAGCCTCGCCCCCGGCGCATAGTATCGGCTCTGAATAAATTGACTATGCGGCTGCGATGACTTGCCGCCCCGTTCGTCCTTCGGCACACATTGTGTGCACATATATGATCCATCCCAATCTCTTCAGCCAAAAGCAGGAATCGCGGTAATTTCGTATGTCCGCGGCGACTCGCCCGCCCGTTCGTCCTGAGCAGGAGCCTGTCCTGAGATTGTCGAAGGGTCGAAGGACGTCGTTTGTAAGATCCTTACACCGCGCTTCTCAGCAGGTTATGAAGTCTTTCAGCACGCTGCCGTTACTGAGCTGTCTCAGCTTCTTCAGCGCGCGCCTCTCTATCTGCCTGATGCGCTCTCTCGTGAGGCTGTACCTGTTACCGATCTCGTCGAGCGTATAGGACTCGTCGTACCCGATGCCGAACCTCATCCTGAGAATGTCCTCCTCCCTGTCCGTAAGGCTGGAAAGCGCCTCTTCTATCTTTTCAGACATTGAGACTGTGGCAAGGAGCATGTCGGTCGTCGGCCTCGTGTCGGGAATAAAATCTATGAAGCTGTTCTTCGCCTCTCCGTTATGCGGGTTCACGGCGTCGAGATAGACGATGTTGGTGGAGGTGGCCTTGATTACCTTGTTGACCTTCTTTACGCTGAGACCCGCTTCCTGAGCAATGTTCTCTATATCCGGGTTCTCACCGTTCTCGTGCCTGAGCATGTTCGTAGTCCTCGTGATCTTATTCGCCTGCTCGAGCACGCGCACGGGTATTCTTATTACCCTCGTCTGGTCGAAGAGCGATCGTGTTATGCTCTGGATTATCCACCACGAAGCGTAAGTCGAAAACCTGTATCCCTTCGACGGGTCGAATTTCTCCACCGCCTTGATCAACCCTATGTTCCCTTCCTGTATTATGTCCGCGAGCGGGAGCCCTCTGCCCATGTAGTTCTTCGCGATGCTTATTACGAGCCTGAGGTTCGATTTTATGAATTTGTCCTTGTTGAGAATCTCTCTGCTCTTGTAGGCTCTCAAGAGCGCGGACAGCCTGTTGAGCGTCGTTTTTAATGAAAAACGCTGGCCCGTTTTATTATCGTGCCCCGCTGCGCTCCTGTTCTTCCGGCGGCATTCGCAGGCCTTCTGTAGTTTGACTCCGCCGCTCCGCTTTTCCGTGAGGTCGTGAATGAAAGCTTCGAGCTTGCGGGCCCTCGCGTTATATTTTTTTAGCTTGGTTGCTATTCGGAGTTCATCGGACGCTGTGAGAAGCGATTCTGTCCCCACTTCCCGGAAATACGACTGAAGCAGCTTGTAATCCTCGTCGGGGATCACCCTTTGTTTTCCGTTGCCCCTGCCTGTGGTAGCGACGCTCATGATGTTCTGCTCGTGGCCATAATCACCGTGCATGGACTTATGCTTGCCGAAATCATGGTTGCCCATGAGGCCGCCTGTCATTGAAGCGTGCGATGATTCTTTGAAGTTGTTCCGACCCATTTGATGTATCCTCCGGTTTTTTAATCCTCGTATAGTTTCAGATGCAATGTTCATGCCATGAAACAAATGTTCTCTCCAATTGCTTGATAATATTAACTAATATGCAGCGCGGCGGCTTGTCTGTTTTGCCCCTCGCGGTATGGACTTGTGACAAAAAATGTCATTGTCGGGGTTATAGGTCAGAATTTGAAAACGAAAATTGTTCAGAGCGCTAACCAAAAATATCATCCCGGTGACTGGATACGGTCTTCCGGCGGTTATTCAACGTGCCTGATCGCGCCATCGGAATAAACCCCTTCCCGATAAGCTCGAAGCGCAAATCCCGGATGTCCCGGTATACGGAAACCGGCATATGAATTGTTGACAACCCATTCGAATAAAGTAAATATTAGCGGGGTCGGTAGAAAGTCCGCCGGGAATCTATCTATCGAAATAATCATTTCACGAGGGCGTATCTAATGAAGATTCTTGTAACGGGCGGCGCCGGGTTCATCGGCTCCTGGGTTGCGGAAGCATATATAAAGGAAGGTCATGAGGTCCTCGTGCTCGACGACCTGTCGACCGGAAAGGCGGAGAATGTTCCCGGGGGGGCGCGCTTCGTTAAGTGCGATATCAGAGACGAGGACGCCCTGCGCGGCGCATTCGCCGGATTCCGCCCCGATGTGGTGAACCACCACGCGGCGCAGATCGACGTCAGGAAATCTGTCGAAGACCCGGCGTTCGATGCGTCCGTGAATATTATCGGGAGTATCCGGCTCCTCGAGTCCTCCGTCAGGAGCGGCGTAAAGAAGTTCATATTCGCATCGACCGGAGGAGCGATTTACGGGGAGCCCCCGAATATACCAGCCGATGAAAAAACCCCGCCCATGCCCATCTCACCGTACGGCACATCGAAATACGCGGTCGAGAAATACCTCGAATACTACAGGTACATATATTCCCTCGACTACGTCGCTCTCAGGTATGCGAACGTGTACGGTCCGAGACAGAACCCGCACGGCGAAGCCGGGGTTATCGCGATATTCTGCAGCCGGATACTCTCGGGAGAAACATGCACCGTATTCGGGGACGGCGGTCAGACGAGGGACTATGTCTATGCGGGCGATGTCGCGAGCGCGAACCTCTGCGCGCTCGGGTCTCCGTCCGGGAGCTACAACATCGGAACTCAGATCGAGACTTCTGTGAACGGTCTCATCACGGAGCTCGAAGCGGCCTCCGGAATAGATTTCCCGGTGAAGCACGCGGAAGCGCGCGCGGGCGAGGTCGGCAGGATCAGCCTCGACGTAAGGCTCGCGGGCAAGGTGCTGGGCTGGGCGCCGAGCGTCTTTCTTGCGAAAGGCATAAAAAATACGTGGGAATGGTTTAAAGCCGGCTACTCCGGCACGAACAGGGGTTAGCAGCCTGCGGCCGCTATGCGGTACCTGTGCGCAGTGAAGTCTTTGTGCGCCCCCCCTGCGGTCGATTGCGAATCCGGGCCGTTAGGGTATCCTTAATCACCTCGGAGGTTCAATTCATGAAGAAGAAAGAAGATTTTCTTTGCGATGTGAGAATTGCCAACAGGAATATTAGAGAAGGTTTGATTACAAAAAAGGATTACGACAAGTATATAAGCAGCCTTCCCGACGTCGAGGGCAATAGCGAGCCTATCGTGATCGAGGATGAGAATGAAAAGGGCCGGTCTCAGGCCGGGCATGGTGAGGAATGAACTTGATGAGATGGGACTATAAGGTTATTTCCATAGACAAACTGTTTCAAGGCGGCGAAGACCACGATATTGCGGTGTCCAAGGATGCCGCTACGGCCAGAAGGAGTAAGGTGGGGCAGGGGATGGAGAATACACTTAACGAGCTCGGCGAGGATTCCTGGGAGCTCGTTTCTTTGGCCGGTGATTTCAAAATATTAAAAAAACCTAAAAATTAATATACCCGGCCGATCCGGTGCGCGGCCGGCTCATTCCCATTCGATTGTGCTTGGGGGCTTGGTCGATATATCGTAGACTACCCGGTTTACGCCTCTGACCTCGTTGATGATGCGTACTGAGATTTTCTCGAGAAGGTCGTAGGGTATGCGCGCCCATTTGGCTGTCATCCCGTCGAGGCTCGTTACAGCTCTGAGCGCAATAACGTTCTCGTACGTCCTTTCGTCCCCCATCACCCCTACAGTTTTTACAGGCACGAATACGCAAAACGCCTGCCAGATATCGTCGTAGACCCCGCCCTTTTTTATCTCTTCAATGAATATCCTGTCGGCCTGCCTCAGTATCCCGATCCGCTCTTCGTCGATCTCGCCTATTATCCTGATTGCCAGGCCCGGGCCCGGGAACGGATGGCGGCCGAGTATCTCGTCCGGCACCCCGAGCTCGCGGCCCACCTCCCTTACCTCGTCCTTGAAGAGCTCTCTCAGGGGCTCGATAAGCTTGAGGTTCATCTTTTCGGGGAGTCCGCCCACGTTGTGATGCGATTTGATGGTCGCCGACGGGCCCTTGACGCTCACGCTTTCTATGACGTCCGGGTAGAGGGTCCCCTGGGCGAGGAAACGCGCGTCCTTGATCCGAGACGCCTCCGCTTCGAACACGTTCACGAATTCCTCGCCTATGATCTTCCTTTTTCTCTCAGGGTCGGTAACGCCGCGGAGCTTGTTTAAGAACCGCTCTTTCGCATCCACGTGCACCAGGTTGAGACCCATGTCCCTGAACGATTCGACGACTTCCTCCGCTTCGTTCAGCCTAAGGAGTCCCGTATCCACGAATATGCAGCGGAGCTTGTCCCATATGGCGCGCTGTATGATGACTGCGGCGACAGCCGAGTCCACGCCGCCCGACAGGCCGCATATGACGGTCGCGTTCCCTGCTCTTTGCCTTATGTCCTTTATTGCGGTTTCGACGAAGGACTTGGGGGTCCACATGCCTTCGCATCCCGCGATTTTGAACAGGAAGTTCGACAGGATCTCCCTGCCGAATTTCGTATGGACGACCTCCGGATGAAACTGGGTTCCGTAGATCCTCATCTCGCGGTTCTTCATCGCGGCCCTCGGGGAGTTCTCGCTCTCCGCTATCGATTCGAAGCCCGGGGGCAGCTCGAGCACCCGGTCGCCGTGAGACATCCAGATGTCGCTCTTGTCGGGGATTCCGCTGAGCAGGTCGAAACCGTTCGTTATCCTGAGGGTCGCGGGTCCGAACTCGCGCACCCTGGACCGCTCGACGATCCCTCCAAGGAGCTGCGCCGTGAGCTGCATTCCGTAGCATATGCCGAGGATCGGCATGCCGAGC
>JAHKKQ010000154.1 GCA_020027805.1 Candidatus Dadabacteria bacterium | reverse complement strand
GGTGGTCGTAAACAGGACCAACCGGTATTGGGATTTGCCGGGCATAAACGGCACAATAGGTCTGGAATCTCTACCATCCCGCAGGCTCCGGGATAAGCTAGCCGGGCTATACAAAGGGTACAAGCATGAAGCGGACGCCGAAAAAAAGGCGCTGAAAAGGCTCGGAGCCGGGTACCCGTGCATAAAGGTGCCGGAGATAGATACAGAGGTTATAGGTTTGAAAGACCTTCGCGGTCTCAGGAAATATCTTTTCGGGTAGAGCGGGTCTTACTCGAGGGATGCGGTCTGGACTTCCGAAGAGAACCTTATAATACCGTCATAAATACCGTCGGCTATCTCGTCGATATATCCGTCCGACTTAAGCCTCTGCTCGTCCCTCGGGTTCGTGATGAACGCGGTTTCGACGAGTATGCTGGGGATGTCGGCCCCTATAAGGACGACGAATGGAGCCCTCTTTACGCCCTTGTTTTTCGCGGGCTGATATTTCGCTGAAATATTGGTTACGACGCCGTTCTGAACGTGCCCCGCCAGGCGCTGGGACTCCTCGATCTTCGCGCTGAGGAGGTACTGTTTTAAGACCTTCGACATTTCACCGCGCGATATGCTGGTGGTTGCGTTCTCACGGGCCGCGACCGCGAGAGACCTCTGGTCCTTGGTCAGGCTCAGGAAGTATGTCTCGGTCCCGTATGCCTGTTTATCGCGGGCTGCGTTACAGTGTATCGAGATAAAGAGGTCGGCCCCCTGCTTCTTGGCAATGCCTGTCCTTTCCTCGAGCGGTATAAAACGGTCGTCGCTCCTGGTGAGATAAACATTGGTTATACCGTGTTTCCTCCCGTCCCTGTCGAGCTTTTCCTTAAGCGCCTTCGCTATTTCGAGCGTTACCTGTTTTTCCTTGAGTCCCGACGGGCCTATCGCGCCCGGGTCGTGTCCTCCGTGGCCGGCATCGATCACGACAGTCCTTATCTTGAGTCCGAGGGCCTGTGAAAGGCTCGACACCTGGTCCTCGGGCAAGCCGGCCTCGTACTTATAATCTTCCGTGTTCCTTTTTACCGCGATGTATTCGTCGTGCGCTTTCGGATTCCCCTGTATGTCCATAACGATCCTGAACGGGTCCTTCAGGGCAAAGACTTTATAGTCCTCGAAGCTCTTTATATAAAGCACTACCCTCACCTGGTCGCTCGTGTTCCTCGCGAATTTAATCTCTTCGAGGAGCCCTTTGGTGATCGGCTCGACGTAGAGTTTCTTGTCTACCCTGGTGCCGTATATGTCTACCAGGAGGCGAGGGGGTTTCCCGTTCGCCATGTCTTCCTTGAGGAACATGGATTTAAACGGTGTTTCCTCATCGACGTGGATGACGACCCGCGTGAAGTTATCGGTGGACCAGTGCCGTATCTGGCTCACGCTCGCGAGGCCGCTCTGCGTGTCGTCTGCTGCGCCTGTATTATCCGCTTCCGTATTTTTGACGGCTGTTCTCGCCGCCGGTTTGAAAGGTGAAAGCTCGGCTGTCTTGTTCTTCGCGATAGTCTTCATATCGCCGTTCGGGTAGTTCTCGGTGATTTTTTCGTATTCGACGTAGGCGCCGCTCTTACTATCCTTCTCGACGATCCTTGCTACCCTCAATTGAGCGTCGTCCGCGAGACTGCTGTCGGGGTATCTCTTTACGAAGAGCCTCGAATAATCGAGGGCTTTATCCAGGTCGTCCCGGGAGCCGAACCTTTCCCCCATCTCCTCGTACATCTTTCCCGATATGAAAAGTGAATTCGGGGCCTTGTCGCTCTGGGGATAATTTATGTAGATGCTGTAAAAGGCCCTCGCTATTGTCTCCCAGATCTCCTTATTGTTTACCTTTTCCTGGCTTCCCGCGAGGGTTTTATACAACTGGAACGTTTCGGTATATAATTTCTCCCCCTTATCCTCGGCGTAAGAAAGGTGTGCGGACAGGATAAGGACGAAAAGAGAGACTACGATTGCAGAAAATCGCGGTTTTGTTCTCACTTTACTATTTTAATTATATTAGTTTCGTGGTCATTTGTAAATGGTATTTTATAAAGTACTTTAACATTTTACCGGATTTTCTTTCAATTTAAAGGGTAAATCTTTTGAAATGATTGATTCTTGGTGATAAATTTCTAACGATGAAGGTAATTATACTGGGCTCCGCCACTTCGACGGGCGTCCCCATAATCGGATGCGGCTGCCCCGTGTGCACGTCGGCAAATCCCCGTAATAAAAGGACAAGATGCTCGGTATTCGTCGAGGCCGGGGGTAAAAATATCCTCATAGACACATCGACTGACCTCAGGTGTCAGGCACTCAGGCACGGTATAACGATGCTCGACGCAGTCCTCTACACGCATTCCCACGCCGACCATACGCACGGCATAGACGAGCTAAGGGTTTACAACTTCGCAAACAAGACCTCGATCAGGTGTTACGGGAACGCGCAAACCATAGACAACATTAAAAATAATTTCAAGTACATATTCGACGGCGTGGAATCTGCGGGTGGAAAGCCAAAGCTGACCCTGACCGCGGTCTCCGGGGAATTCGAATTCGAGGGGGTAGGGATAACACCGGTCGACGTGTATCACGCGGACTGGACCATACTGGGCTACAGGATAGGCGGCATGGCGTATCTCACCGACTGCAGCGGCATCCCCGAGTGGTCGTGGGATAAGCTCCGCGGCCTCGACGTGCTCATCATAAGCGCGCTCAGGTATCAGTCCCATCCCGCCCACCTTAACGTGGAGCAGGCGGTCGAAGTCGCCAGTGAGCTGAAACCCCGGCTCACCGTATTGACTCACATGGGCCACGAGCTCGACTACGATACCCTGTCGAGGGAGCTTCCGGATTCTATTGTGCCGGCGTACGACGGTATGGAGCTCGAGCTCCGCGACCCCTGACTTGATTACCCTGACTTGATTACCAGGACAGGTAATGGAAAATTGTAATATCTAATCCGAGAGGTGCGAGAATGCAGGAAGTAATTAGAAAAATTCTACAGCCCAATGATTCGAAGATCGTCCTCTGCGTGCTGGACGGGCTGGGCGGGCTGCCGAGGGACGGGAAGACCGAATTAGAGGCGGCCTCCACGCCCAATCTCGACGAGCTTGCGAGACGCGGTGCGTGCGGACAGCACCTCCCGGTCGCGATAGGCATCACGCCCGGAAGCGGAGCCGCTCACCTGGGGCTCTTCGGCTACGACCCGCTCAAGTACGCGATAGGGCGCGGGGTTTTGGAGGCCCTCGGTCTCGGACTAGAGCTCACGCCGAACGACCTCGCGATAAGAGGCAACTTCGCCTCGGTCAGATACGAAGGGGATACGCCATACGTCACGGACAGGCGCGCGGGCAGGATTCCCACGCAGGAGAATATCAGAATAGTCTCGCGCATCGCGGAGAAGGTTAAGGAGATAGACGGGGTAAAGGTCTCCATAACCTCGGGCATGGAGCACAGGGTGGCCGTAATATTCACGTTCCCGGAGCCCATTCCCGCGGGCGGGGACGATATACACGACACTGACCCCCAGCTTGAGGGAAAGAGTCCCCTTATACCCAGGGGGAATAACCCCAGGGCGGCCAGGGTCGCAAAGGTCATAGAGAAGTTCATCGATCAGGCTGCGAAGGTGATTCGCGACGAGGAGAGGGCGAATTATCTCCTGCTCAGAGGATTCGCAGTTCACCCGAACCTCACTTCATATAAGGAAGCCTACGGGCTCGATGCCGCGTGCATAGCGACATACCCTATGTATAGAGGTGTTGCGAAGCTGGTAGGCATGGACGTCCTCGAGGTCGAGGACATGACAATTAAAAGCGAGATCGAAACGCTCAAGAGGGATTTCGACAAGTACGACTTCTTTTACCTCCACGTAAAGAAGACCGACAGCTACGGGGAGGACGGGAATTTCGACGCGAAGGCCAAAGTGATAGAAGAATTCGACAGCCTCGTTCCCGAAATCACGGCGCTTAAGCCGGACGTGATTATAGTAACGGGGGACCATTCGACGCCCGCAGCCATGAAAGCCCATAGCTGGCATCCGGTGCCGATTCTCATAAGCTCGAAATACGCGAGGGGAGGGGGGTCCGAGGGCTTCGGGGAGCACGACTGCAGCCGAGGGGAGCTCGGCACTTTCAGGGCCGCGGATCTGATGACCCTGATTCTCGCCCACTCCGGCAGGCTCCAGAAGTACGGGGCGTGATTCCTTTCTATATGTCATTCCCGACTCCGATCGGGAATCTCGTCCTTATTTGTCATTGCGAGGGAGCGCAGTATGCGACCGCGGCAATCTCAAACAAAAGGCGAGATCGCCACGACCGGAAGACGGTCTCGCGATGACAGAAAAGAGAAGGGCAGGCTTGTTTCAGCATCTAGTCTTACAACCCGTTCATGCTGAGCTTGTCGAAGCATGTGAGGTCTCTTTTTTGTCTTTTATATTAATTCCCTCCTTTGTAAAGGAGGGTTAGGGTGGATTTTTCATTTTCTATTTTTTTATCGGCTTTTTGTTCTTCTATCTCGAATTATGAGAAATCCGATCCTCCGGTCCTCTCCATGTCCACCCTTGAAATCTCCCCCCTTTGTGCTAATTTATCTTTTCCCTCGTGTTTATGCTAATCTTTAACTGACGAGTGCCGAAGTGGCGGAACTGGCAGACGCGCCATCTTGAGGGGGTGGTGCCTTCCGGGCGTGCGGGTTCGACTCCCGCCTTCGGCACCAATTTTTCCAGTCTCTCAATACTTAACATACCCTTAACATTTCTTCTTTATAATCGGGGATTCTGATTTTATAATAGGTATGGAGGAGAGACACGAATGGAACCGAATTCCGGAGCAAAACGCCTGATGGGGTACGCCTTCCTGGTGGTCTTCGCCAACGACGATACGATTAGCGAAGGCGAGCTTCACATGCTGGAGAAGATCGCGCTCGAGGACAAAGTCATCGACGAGGACGAGAAGAGGATTTTGAGGAAGATATTCTCCCGCGTTACCAAAGACCAATTGGCAGACGCCGTCTGGAAGGAGATCTCCAAATTCCGGGAAGATAACGGTATCTAACCTTGCCCGCTTTTCAGAACGCTCCATTGCCGCCCG
>JAHKKQ010000153.1 GCA_020027805.1 Candidatus Dadabacteria bacterium | reverse complement strand
GCGTCGAACGATATGACGACGACCCTATTCTCCATCCCGTATCTTCTCAAATATTCGGCGAGCGTCCCGGCCGTTCCGGGATTGCCGCCCGGGTCCTTCACCTCTATGACGAGAGTGGAGGAGGTCCCTTTCATGTATTCGAGCACCGCGCCCAGGCGGGGGACGGCCTCGCCTTTGAATTTATCGGAGTAATGCCCGCCCGCGTCGAGATTCCTCACGTACTCCCAGTCCCGCTCCCTGACGCGCCCCGTGCCGTCCGTGGTCCTGTCGAGAGAGCCGTCGTGCATGAGGACCGGCACCCCGTCCGAAGTGAGACGGATGTCTATCTCTATAAACGGAGCGCCCGCGCTCACGCCCGCCCTCAAGGCGGAGAGCGTATTTTCAGGGGCGAGTCCCGCGGCCCCCCTGTGCGAGACCGCGTACGCATCCCCCCTATCGGTCGCGGACGCGAACACGAGATGGAGCGCGATGTTGAGCGCCATGAGCGCGGCGAGGATTATCAAAATCCACTTTCCGGTCGCACGCCTTTTGCTGTCGGGAATTTCAGCCACGGATGAATGATATAAAAGAAGCCGGGTTTAGTAAAGCGGCGTCAGAGCGCTCTCCAGACGTTGAACACGACGAACGCGAGCACCCACGCGATAACGAAGCTCCCCGCGAGGAATATGAGCGAATATTTCCTGCCGAGCTCCTTTATCATTATCGCGACCGTCGCGACGCAGGAGTTATAGAGGAGAAGTAGTATCATGAACGAGTACGCGGACGCGGGGGTGAAAGACTGCTTGATCGAATTCCTGAGGCCGTTTTCCTCCGCCGTCTGCCCGACTTCGAACGAAGAGAGCCCGAGGGTGGCGACCGCGAGGAACGAGTCCTTCACGCTCGTGAGAAGCCCTATGCCCTGCTCCTTTGCGAGCACGAGGAGGTCCGGGCCCCCGGCTCCGGGGGCGGGCACCGGCTCGGACGTCTTATAGATGACCGCCATCGAGCTCAGCACAACCTCCCTCGCGAGAAACGCCGGAATGAGCGACGTCGTCGCCCTCCAGTCGTCGAGGCCGATAGGTTTGAATACGGGGGTTATGGCCTTGCCAATCGAGGCGGCTATGCTCTCGTCGGGGCCCTTTATGCCGGGCGGCAGGTTCAGGAGCCCCCACACGATCATCGATACGATGAATATCACCGTCCCCGCCCTCCAGAGGAACCTCTTCGTATGCGCCCAGACTATAATCGCGACGGTACGGTACGAGGGGAGCCTGTAAGGGGGCATTTCGAGGACGAAATTGGCCTTCTTTCCTTTCAGGTAAGTCCGCCTCAGCACGAGCGCCATAAGCAGCGCGACGACGATGCCGATCAGATAGAGCGATATGATTATGACGGCCGGGTGGTCGAAGAAAATGAACGAGAAGAACGCGAACACGACGAGCCTCGCCGGGCAGCTCATGAACGGTATCATCATTCCGACCAATATCTTGTCCGTCTTGTTCTCGAGGTTCTTGGTCGCCATTATCGCGGGCACGTTGCAGCCGAAGCTCAAGAGGAGCGGCGTCATCATGTTGCCGTGGAGCCCGAGCCTGTGCATGAACCTGTCCATGAGGAAAACGATCCTCGGCAGGTAGCCCGACATCTCGAAGAACGTGATGAAGAAATAGAGTATCGCGACCAGCGGTATGAAGGTCACGACGAACCCCACGCCCCCGATTATCGCCTCGTTCACGAACTTGATAAATATCGCGGGCAGGCCGATATTCGTCCCGAGCGCCGTAAACCCCGCCGAGAGGAAGTTGTTCATGAACCCGTCTATCCAGTCCATGTAGGGGCCCGAGAAATCGAACGAGATCTTGAACATCAGGTAAAAGAGGAGGATGTATATGGCGATCCCGATGAACGGATGCAGCAGCACGTTGTCGAGCCTGTGCGTGAGGCTGCCCGGTTTCCTCTTCGAGAAATTGGTGGCCTCCTTCTCGACCCTGTCGGCGAGACGCCACCTCTCTTCCCCGGCCTCCTCGGAATCGCCCCGCGGGAGAGTGAGCCGCGCGGCCTTACGGCGGGCGTCCCCGCCCTCATCCGCGCCGCCCGGCTTGCCGACCTTATTGCAGTATTCGAGAATGTACTTCAAAAGGGTATCGACGCCTTCGCCCGTTTTGCCCACGGTGAAGGCGGCGCGCACGCCGAGCATGCCCTCGACCTCGGGCACGTCCACCCTGATGCCGCTCTTCCTCGACTCGTCGGCCATGTTGAGCGCGAGCACGACGGGCTTCCCGAGCGGGAGCAGCTCGAGCGTCAGCATGATGTTCCTTTTAAAGTTGGAGAGGTCGATGACGTCGACAATAATGTCGAGCTCTTCGCTCCTCAGAAAATTCGCGGCGACCTTCTCGGCGTCTGTCGTAGCCTTCAAGTCGTATATGCCGGGCAGGTCTATGATGTGGAGGTTATGGCCGTCGAGCGTGATGTATACTTCGGATTTCTCAACAGTCACCCCGGCCCAGTTCCCCACCTTGAGGTTTTTACCGGCGATCTTGTTGAGGATTGTAGTCTTGCCTACATTCGGGTTCCCAGCGAGCCCTACGGTAATCAGAGTTAAGAGACCTCCATAACTCCCGCCAGGTCCTTGTCTATTACGAGCTCGACGCCGAGGTCGAGTATATTTAGGATGATGTTCCGGCCCTGAATCCGTTTTACCCTGATCCTGGTGCCCTTCTGGAGGCCCATGGAGCGGAGTTTCCCGTAGGTGTGGTGGTGATCTCTTGCCCCTTTGAAAACTGCTTCCGATTCGTGGTCCAAATCGAGTATCGTCATATTGCCCTGATTACCTCTTGATATCATTCGGATTCGGCGGTCAAATGAAATTCAATGTCAAATTCAATATATACTATTCCCGGAGACTGTCAAGGATAATTTTAGGGCCGGCGGGGCAGGCAGTTAAAACAGCCTGGAATACATTTAAAATATGAGGGTTTATATTACGCGATTTTGGCGAAGGAGGGAAAATTAAATACGAGGGTTTAAGAATAACCATTCCATCACTCCCGGAACTTGAAGTCCTTCACTTCTCCCTAGTCTTCATAGCCATCCTCACTATTCACCTGCCCGCGCCCCCGCTTGAAAATACCGATTGAAAAACGGCCGGCTACCGATTATCCTACAGATAAAATTATTAATTATGAGGTTAACCGATGTCGAAGAGACGCATGTCTTTAGTAGTCTTGTTAATATTAACCGTATGTTGCGGGTGCATGACCGCGGCCGAGCATGAGAGCAGCCTGCCGTCCTCGCAGGCGGAGGAGATGACCGTGGGCGTCGTGCAGAAGGAAATCCGCGTCGGGATGTCCGGGGCCGACGTCGCAGAGGCGCTGGGCTCGCCCAACATAGTCACGAAGGACAGCGCGGGGAACGAGGCATGGGTGTACGACAAGATCGCTTCCGAGGTGTCCTATTCGAAGGACGCGGGAGGCACGGGCCTGATAATCAATCTGTTCGGCGGATATAACAGGGAGGCGGGAGCCGTCAGCACCACGCAGAAAACGCTGACGGTCGTCATCAAGTACGACGCCAAGGGCCTGGTCGAATCGTTCTCATATCACGCGAGTAAATTCTAAGATGGTTCCGAGAATTTGATTTTCGTTTTAGTGAGGGGGGATATCATGAGAATCGCATTTGCGTTGTCATCGCTTCTGTTCGTGTTCGCGCTGTCCTGCGCTCCCGCAGCGAACGTCGAGCCTGAAAAGACCCAATTACAGATACGAGAGTTTCAAACGAGGACGTTTGATGTAAACAACGAGCTCCTGGTGATGAAGGCGGTCGCGAGCGTGCTGCTCGACGAAGGCTTCATCATCAAGGACGCGGAAACCGATCTGGGAATCATAAGCGCCACGAAGGAACTCGATATCGAAAGCGGAAGTGAAAAGTTCTTTTCCATACTCTTCTTCGGCGCCAACGCGCGGTGGGCGAAAAACAGCGTCATCGAATCCACGGTTAACGTGAGCGGGTTCGGCAAGCAGGTGAAAGTACGCGTGATATTCCAGGTGAAGTCCATGAACAATATGGGCGAGGTAATGCTCGTGCAGCAGGTGGACGACGAGCAGTATTACCAGGACTTCTTCTCGAAAGTGGATAAAGGGATATTCATCCAGAAAGAAGGGATCTGAAACAGCCGGCTCAGAAACTCACCCGAATCAATATAAGCAGCCGGAAAGAGCGGCTTCTAAAGAAGTTTGACCCCCTCTCACTCCCAGAACTTGAAGTCCTTCAGGTCGGAGACCTTCAGCACCTCGACCTTGTCCTCGGTGCGTATTAGCTTCCTGCCGAGCTTCGGGTACTCGACCATCTCGTGCCCGCGGCTCTCCCCGCCCATGAGGTACACGAGGTCCTTCTTCCCGTCGTTACGCATATTGTGCGCTACCCCCGGAGCCGGGAACCCCATGAAATCCCCCGGCCCCACCTTGTATTCCTTCCCGTCTATCTCGGCGACCCCGTTCCCCGACAGTATGTAAATCCACTCCTCCTCGAACTGGTGCGAGTGGTATACGAAGGACTCCTTCCCCGGCGGTATCGCGGCGATATTCACCCCAGTCCTCATGAGCCCCGTCTTCGCGCCGAGCCTCGCCCCGATTATTTCCGACTTCGGGTTCCAGGGGTGAGAGAACTTCTTTTCCATCTTTTTTATTTCCCCGGCCTTGAGCAGATAGCTTTTCTTCGGTGCGCCCATCGTTTTGCTCCTGTGTCTTGTGTAATAATATCATATTGAACATACGCGGTATATTGCAAACTCTGTCCCGCAGCCGTCTATTCATTCCTCTCCCAGCCGGGCAATGTCAAGATACCACCTATATTATGTTCATTATGTTCGGAAGTGGGTCAGTTTGAAATTTATGGGGGCGGCAGGGGGAAGCGATGTTGGTAAATAATGATTACAGTGAATAGAAAATGATTGCAAAAGGCTGCAGCTTGTCGTAAAATCAGTATATTCAGTATATTGGCCTAAAGGAGGATGGTAAAATGTTCAAATTCCGTGTTTTCTCTATAGTTTTCGTATTGACAGGCTTTACGATGCTCGCGGGGTTCGGGAACTCCGCCCTTGCGCAGGGGCAATGCGGTATAACTATCGCAAAAGTGGCGCCGGGAGGCG
>JAHKKQ010000034.1 GCA_020027805.1 Candidatus Dadabacteria bacterium | reverse complement strand
TACGAAAGATACTCGAGTTCGAGGCGGGCATGACAATTGTCGCGGAGGGGGCCGGTCTGAGGAATCTGAAAAATTTCGCGAAGGAGATGAGCCCCGATTTTATTTTCCTCGACAACAGGGAATCCGCGTACGATATCGAAAAGATCATGCGATCGGGCGAGATCAAGAGGTCGGCCATAAGGGTTATCCAGTTCACAGAGGGAGGGACGGCCGGAGAGGGCATCCCCAACCTTATCAATGTCAGTCACGAGACTACATCCACAGAGCTCGTGGCTGTAATCAAGAGAGAGGCGAGCGAAAATCCGGCTCCCGCCGATAAAAAAACCGAGCCCTCGAACATAACCAAGACCGAGTCAAAGATCATAAAGCTTATCGCCGCCGGGGAAAGCAATAAGGATATAGCGGCATTGCTCTCGGTCAGCGAAAAGACCGTGAAAGCGCATATTACGAATATCTTTCATAAGCTACACCTGCAGAACAGGTACCAGCTCATGATCTATGGGAAGAGGAAGAAGAAAAACATAGAAGTGAACCTTTGACCCCGGCTCATTCCAGGCAGAAATAATAACCCGACCGGAATACTCGCTACGAAGACTTCTGCAGTTGAGGACATTGGCAATTCCGGCTGAAATATCCGTACACTTTGAACTCCTGCCCTCCGGCTATCCCTTCTTCACCGTTATCTCCACCCTCCGGTTTTTCTGCCGTCCTTCGGGGTTATCGCTCCCGTCGGGATTTTCGTTGGGGGCTGCGGGGTCTGCTTCTCCCAGGCCTTTTGTAGTTATATTTTTGTTGCCGACCCCGCCCTTTTTCAGAAGCCAGTCCTTTACGGACGCGGCGCGCCTGTCAGAGAGCTTGAGGTTATAGGAGTCCTTACCCTTTGAATCGGTATAACCCTCTATCAAAACGGCGGCATTGGGGTATTTGTTTATAACCTCCGCAACCTGGGTGAGCACGGGCTCCGCTGCGGGGCGTATATCCCATTTATCGAAATCAAACAGAATGTCTCCCGAAAGCTCGATCCTTATCTCGGTTTCGGTTTCCTTTACCTCAAGGTCGAGAGTTTCCCCTTCCAGGTCTTCGACACTGAAGATAATATCTAGAACCCTAAGTTCCAGGTCTACCTGGGCCCTTGCGGCATCTGGAAAAATGACAGCGGAAATAATGGTACCGGCGATCAAGAGGAGGCATCCCCCTCTTTTTATCGAGCAAATCAAATTTGACATGAGAACCTCCCCGGACAATACCTGATTCGACCCACGCCTTTATGAAGCGGCGGCAGACTAGAGATCGGTCTCAACACGCGAAACCGGGCTTCCCTACTTGCTGATAGGAACGTCATCCATCGGAATGAAATGGGGTATCTCTACGGTTATCTTTTCTACGTCCCCGGGAGGCGCGGGGAACTTGGCATAGAGATTCGCGCGCGACCCGGGCTGAAGATCCTTTAAACCGCGGCTGCACAAACAATTCCCGGCCGAATCCCGGAGCACCAGGTATTTCTTTTTGCCGGCTGCATCAACCAAATTGACTCCGCCTACGCTGTTAAAATCAATAGTATGATACTTTCCTGCCTCCCCAAAGTCGTAGCTGAAACTCATATGCTCGGACGAATCATTGATTATCGTGAACTTTAAGGTGAGCGTATCGCCGCTTGTGCGCTTAAGCTCCGTGACTTCCAGCTTTACGTCCGTATATTCGCCGTCCGTCGCAGCCAGGACCGACGGAGTCTTCTCAACGGGCTTGTCAGCGGGAGCCGGCGGGGCCGATTCCTTGGCTTCTTCCACTTCGACTACGCCCTCCTCTTCCTGTGCCGTGAGAAAACCGCTAGAAGAAAAAACCGTGACCAGAGAAATAAAAAATACATACAAGAAATGCTTCATGAGAATCAAACCGGCAGTTGAGTGCATATTAACCCTCCTCACACTTTAACCTCCCTTCATCATAGCAAAATAAGATTTAATCTGTCAATCAATATTTCACCCGGATAAAAATCTCTTATAATTTCTTACTTTATCCGGTAGTTACGGGATAAGGATATGGGAGCAGGAGGAGTCCCGCGCAGGGTTCGCGCGGACGACAAGGGGAGCATGGACTTCCGTTTGAGACAGACCGAGCCGTTCAACCGTAATAATTCGAGATCAAAGTGAGGAGAACCGAGACAAGTGCCCGGAGCGTAGGGCATCTGCGTTTTTTTAGCCCGGGGGAGTACCAATCCCGACGCCGAAATATTTAAACCCATGATTCTCAAGCTTTACCGGGTCGTATAAGTTCCTGCCGTCAAAAATCACATAGTCTTTCATAAGCTCTTTCATCTTCGTAAAATCGGGCTGCCTGTACTCGTTCCACTCGGTATTGATGACGAGGCCGTGCGCCCCCCTGCACGCGTCATAATTGGACCCGCCGTACTCTACGCTGTCACCGTAATGCCTTCTCGCATTTTCCATGGCGACAGGGTCGTGGACGACCACTTCGGCGCCCGCGGCCGTGAGCTTATCTATGATATAGAGCGAGGGCGCTTCCCTTATATCGTCCGTTTCAGGCTTGAAAGAAATACCCCAGACTCCAATTCTCCTGCCCTTGAGCCCGCCCTTGTAATACCCCGCGATCTTGTTCCAGAAGAGCTCCCTCTGCCTCGTGTTCACCTCGTCGGTCGCCCTCGAGACTTTGAGGTCGTAACCGAGGGCGCGCGCGGTGCTTATGAGCGCCTTTACGTCCTTCGGGAAACAGGAGCCGCCGTAGCCTATGCCGGGGAAGAGGAAATGACGCCCTATCCTCCCGTCGGAGCCGATGGCCAACCTTATCTCGGATATGTCGGCCCCTACGAGCTCGCACAGGTTGGCGATGTCGTTCATGAACGAGATCCTCGTGGCGAGCATCGCATTGGCAGCATATTTAGCGAGCTCCGAGGACCTGATCGATACGACTATCGCCCTGTCACTCGAGCGCATGAAGGCCGAATAGAGCTCCTTCAGGACTCCGCCCACGGAGGGTTTGTCGACCCCTATGATGACCCTGTCGGGCTTCATGAAGTCCTCTACCGCGTTACCCTCCTTCAAGAACTCGGGGTTAGACGCTACGTCGAACTCGATCGCGGTCAGCTTTCTTATCTCGTCGCGTATCATTTCGGTCGTCCCGACCGGCACCGTGCTCTTCGTAACGATTATCTTGTAACCGTCCATGTGCTCCCCGATCGATCTCGCGACGCTCAGGACGGCGTCCATATTCGCCGAGCCGTCGTGATTGGGCGGGGTCCCGACCGCGATGAGAACGATAAAGGAGTTCTTAATCGCATAGCCGATGTCGGTAGTGAAATGGAGGCGCTTTTCCTTGAAGTTCTTTTTCACTATCTCTTCGAGACCGGGCTCGTAGAAGGGAACGTGCCCTTTCTTGAGACTCTTTACTTTCGTCTCGTCGATGTCGACGCATATCACGTTGTTGCCGCTGCCCGCGAGGCACGCCCCTGTGACAAGACCCACGTAGCCGGTGCCGATCACGCTCAGATTCATGCTGGACACTCCGTAATCAATAATGGGATGAACTTCATAGACGATTTACAGGAAATGATTTTCCGATCCAACCTACAGCGCTTAAACTTAGTGCGAATTTCGGTATTAATCAAGAACACCCGATAAACGCCCGCGCAGCGAGTGGTTAAGGGGCGGGATTATTCATTGGACGAGCCCGTGGCGAAACCCGAACAATATGAGCTCGGACCTGTTTTTCACCTTGAGCTTCTTGAACACTTTATAGAGGTGGAATTTCACCGTCTTTTCGCTTATGTAGAGCTCGTCGGCTGCGTTCTTGTTCGTGTAGCCGTTCAGGACGAGCTTGATAATTTTTATCTCCGTCTCGGTGAGGTCGTATACCTCCCCCTTGCCGCGTACTGTCTTGGCGGGGTACGCGGAGCCGTCGAGCACCTTGCCCATGAGCTTTCTTTCCACCCACAGCTCCCCGCTGTGGACAGCGGCGATTGATTTTATAAGGTGATTCGAGTCGGTGTCCTTCACGAGATATCCCCTCACCCCGGACCTGATAGCGTTTATGAGGAGGTTTTCGTTATAGTCGTTATCTATTATGAGGATCACCTTGGAGACCTTGTTCTTTTTTATGAGGCTCATTATCCTCGTGAGGTTGAGGCCGCGAAGCTCGACGTCGAGGAGCAGTATATCGAACGGGTGCCCTTCGCAGGACTGTATGAGGTCGATGAGGTTAGACACCTTCGCAACCACCTCGATATTCTCTCCGTCTTCGAGAATCTTGGATATGCCTTCCCTCAGCAGGGGGAAATGGCACGCCACGATAGTCCTTATCGACTCGGTGTTATTTACGGAGACTGCTTTTGTCTGCGACATACTCTCCTGTCACCCCCCATGCAAACGTCCGGCGTATGGAAATATGCGTCGGTCAGAAGGGTCAATAACGCTTAGGATTTTAATATAATTACAATACGAAAGTCCTAAAATGTCAACATACTTTGGTTTTAAGTGGCTTAGGACTAAAGTAAGACGGCTGAATATCAGAGCCTCCGGCGGAAGAGCTTCCCCGGGTGCTGGGCTATATATCCGTTTAATTCGAGGGAAAGGAGGAGTGACAGCACGTTCGAGGTTTCGAGCCCGGTGAGCTTGATGATTTCATCGACGTGCATGGGTTCCGAGCCTAAAACGGAATATACCGCCCTCTCCCTGTCCGGGAGGGCGGATAGGACATTTTCAAACAATTCGGGTGACGGGTCCCCTTTCAGAGCCCTCAAGACCTCGATTTCGTTCAAAATATCGTCTACGGTCTCCACGAGCCTGGCCCCCTTTTTTATTAGCCAGTTCGTGCCCCGGGAGAGCTTCCTGTCCACGTTGCCGGGAACGGCGAAGACCTCCTTATTCTGGTCGAGCGCGAAGGAGGCGCTTATGAGGGAGCCGCTCTTGTCGGACGCCTGCACCACCACTACGCCCAAAGAGATGCCGCTTATTATCCTGTTCCGCCTCGGAAAGTTCTGGGCCATGGGCGGCGTGCCCATGAGGAATTCCGAGAGCACGGCGCCGTTCCCTGAGATGTCCCTGTAAAGCTTCCTGTTCTCGGGGGGATAGACGATGTCGATTCCAGAGCCCAGGACGGCTATCGTGCGCCCTCCCCTCTTGAGCGCCTCCTCCTGGGCAATCGAGTCAATACCGCGCGCCATGCCGCTCACGATGGTCACGCCTAAAGCGGCGAGCTCCCCGGAGAGGGCTTCCGTAACTACCCGCCCGTACCTGTCGGGAATCCTCGACCCGACTATCGCTATCGAGACCCTGTCGCGCGGGAGTAAGGTCCCTTTCATTAGCAAATATGAAGGCGGGTTGTATATCTGGAGGAGGTGTTCGGGATAATGGGGGTCGTTCAGAGGGAGGAACCCGAACCCGGATTTTTTTATCTTTTCGATCTCTTCACCGACCCTGTCCCATTCGTCGAAAGCTTTTATGGCCAGGGCCATATTCTCGCTTATGCCGTCCACACGGGCGAGTTTTTTCGCAGAGGCCTTAAACACATCCTCCGCACTCCTGAACGCCGAATACAGGTTTTTTATGAGGACGTCCCCGAGACCGTTCACGAAGCTGAGCGCAATCCAGTATTTTGCATCTTCACGCATTGAGAAAAGTATTAACCGTAAAAACAGAGGGGAGTCAAGATTATGGGGCGGCGGGTCGCCGCGGACATACGGGGGATATTGTTACAGATGAGGAGGAAGGAAGAATCGTATACGAGCGCAGGTTCTGTGCCGAAGGACGGACCCTTCGACTGCACACTTCGTGTGCGCTCAGGACAGGCGGGTTTGGCTTCGTTGCCGGTATGAGCGGAAGAGATTCGGAATGATCGTAGAATCACACAATGTGTGTGCGCCCGCCGCGGATTACGGGAGTGTCAGGAGAAGACTTCTTTGATTAATTCGAATGATAAGGGAAACCCCCCACCCGAACCCTCCACCTTAGGAAGGGGGAGGGAAAAAGAAAGTTATAAAAAAGATAAGGAATAGCTCTAACCGATATCCAGCTTCTCGCCTAGGCTCTTCATCTTGCCTTCCATCGTATAGGGCTTGTCGGTCCTCTCGCTTATCCTGACCGTGGTGCTTATACGCCCGACGCCCTTCGCCCTGAGCGCTTCGTGACATTTCCTCACGAGAGGCGTGACGTCGTCCCAGCCGCATTCGATATTGGTCCCCATTGAATGGGACTCGTATTTGAGGCCGCTCGACTCGATGACCCTCATCACGTCCGCAACGTATTCCGAGAGCGAGGTGCCGGCCCCGATCGGGATTACGCTCAGCTCTATTATCATGTTCATACCTCCCGGGGAATGAAATTGCATTCATATCATACTACACATGGCGGGGGGTTTTTGCATACGGGTCTCCATCCGATAAGCTCATTATATCGGGACCGGATTAACCCAATAAATACCGAAGGAGGAGAACATGAAAAGCCTGACCGAGTATTTATGGTTCAATACGAGAGAGAAGAGGGAGATGGTGCACATAACTGACACCGTAAGGGACATAGTCAAAAGGAGCGGAGTGCGGGAGGGGCTTGCGCTCGTATCCGCGATGCACATAACGGCGGCAGTATACGTAAACGACCTCGAGGACGGACTCATAGAAGACATATGGGAATGGCTCGAGCACCTGGCGCCTTATAATAAAAATTACAGGCACCACAAAACGGGCGAGGACAACGGGGACGCGCACCTTAAGAACCTGATAATGCACCACCAGGTCATACTGCCCGTTACGAAAGGGGAGCTCGACCTCGGGCCCTGGCAAAGGGTATTTTACGCCGAATTCGACGGCGGGAGGAGGAAGAGGGTTATAGTAAAGGTCATGGGGGAATGAGAGCCGTTAAGGGATTGTCCGGGTCTCCTCCGTTATAATAGATACCGATGGCAGAGGACCGCAAACACGGAGAAACGGAATACAGGTTCTTCATAGACAAGACAGGGAACTGGTTCCAGGACGGGATACGGATAAGGCACAGGAGAACGTACCTCTACAACAACGGGCTCCTCGATATGGACGGGGAGGGAAGGTTCTTCGTCGACGAAGGGAGCGGGAGGCTCTACGTCGAGGTGGAGGACACACCCTACGTCGTCAAGATGGTCTACAGGCGGGGCGGGGAGTTTTATCTGAGGCTAAACGACGAGACCGAGGAAATACTCGATTTCGGCTCCCTGCGGCTGACCGCCGAGAACGTTCCCTACGCGAAGGTGAAAAATAAGAGGTTCGAAGCCAGGCTCTCGAGGCCCGCTTACTACGAGCTTGTGAAGTCCGCCGTAAAGGAAGGGAACTGTTATTTTATAGAGGCCGGCGGCGTAAGGCGCGTAATCAAAAAGGACTGACCGGCACTAGCCGAGGGTGCTTACGAGCCTGACGATGATCTCGTCGGATAATAGCGCTCCCTTTTTCGTGAGCCTTACAGTATTGCCCGAGACCTCGACGAAGCCGTCTTCCCTGAGTGAGTCGATACGGTCCGGATCGGGAGCGACGCCGTAATTATCTTTGAGCCCCCGCATGTCTAACCCTTCATTCAATCTGAATCCCATAATGATGCTGTCCTCGAGTGCCTCTTCCCTCGTGAGACGCTCCGAGAAATCGACCGGCCTTTTTCCCCCTCCGACCGCTTTCATATAAGCCGTCGGGGGCTTTACGTTAGCCCACCGGAGGCCCCAGGGGGACTCTCCGGTGCTTTTTAAATGGGAATGCGCGCCCGCGCCTACCCCGAGATAGCTCTCGCCCTTCCAGTAAAGGAGGTTGTGCCTGCACTCAAAACCGGGCCTCGCATAGTTTGAAATCTCGTATTGCCCGTAACCCGCCCCTCCGAGGAACCCCGTCGTATAGCTTATGAAATCCGAGAGAGTGTCCTCTCCCGGAAGAATGAGCTTCCCCTTCTTGAACAGCCTGCCGAACTCTGTGCCGTGCTCTATGGTGAGACAATAGGCGGATATGTGGGCCGACCCGAAACGGACCGCCTCTTCGAGGTCCCGACGCCATTCATCGAGCGTCTCGCCGCCCGTGCCGTACATGAGGTCGAAGTTATAGTTCTCAAAACCCGCCGACCTGACTTCATCGAGTATGCGTCTGCCGTCTTCGGGGCTGTTGATCCTGCCGAGGTAATCGAGCTTCCTTTGGGAAAAAGACTGGACCCCGACGCTTATCCTGTTCACGCCCGCATCGCGGAGCCCCTTTAGCTTCCCGAGGTCGGCCGTCCTGGGGTTTACCTCGAGCGATACCTCGATATCACGATGAGGCACCGTCATCTCGTAAATTTTCGATATTATCCTTCCTATGTTCCGGGGGTCGAAAAGAGACGGGGTTCCTCCCCCGAAAAAAACGGAGGTTAGCCCGCGGCCCTCTATCTCCCCCCTGTAAAATTCGAGCTCTCCGAGTACCGATTCCGTGTATTCGGATTCCGGAAAGCCCCCGTTTATGCCCCAGGAATTGAAATCACAGTAGGGGCATTTTTTTACGCAATAGGGTATATGTATATATACGCCGAAGGCCATTCCAGTATTTTACGGGAGCGGCGGGGACGTTGCAACACAGGGGAGTGTTGCAACGGATATGTTTTAGCGTCATATTATTGCTTTAATAAGGATATGATATGAGGACCCTGGGTACAGGATTTATCGTCTTTTTTATGCTTCTTTCGAGCCTCGACACGGCCGGGTCTCAGGATAAAAAGGTCCTGACCCTGGAAGACGCTGTCGGCACCGCCCTCGAAAAGAACCCTGGCATTAGAGTTTCCGAAGCCGACGTCGAGGTATCGAAGGCGTTCGTAAGGAATATGCAGGCCCCCTATTATCCTGAGATCTACACACGGATCATCGTCCCGTTCGTGGGGCGGGAATCGGGCTTCTTCCTCGACCAGATGATATGGGATTTCGGGCGGACGTCGAATAAGGTGAAGTCGAGCAAGGCGCAGCTCGAGTCCTCGAAGTACCAGAGGGAGACGACGAGGGAGGATATAGAGCTCAACACGATCGTCAGCTATTACACGGTCCTCTCTCAAACGCATATTACAGAAGCATACGAAAAAAAAGCGGTGGAGGCGGAAAAGCGTTTCGAGCGCGCCGAGGGGTTTTATAAGGCGGGCAGGATCTCTCAGATAGAGGTCACGAAGGAAGAGGTCAACCTCGGCAACTCGAAGATGGAGCTCTCGGCTGCGAGGAACGATCTCGAGATCGCGGAGGACAGTCTAATGACGGCAATGGGCCTCGAGGGCGAATTCAATTTCGAGCTCGTCGATTCGCTCCATTATAAGAAAAAAGATATAAACCTCGAGGATTCGATAGACCGGGCGCTCGACACGAGACCCGAATTGAAGAGCCTTAAAGCGCAGGAGGTCTCGATGAAGGCGAACGTCGCGGCGACGAAAAAGGAGTTTTATCCCCTGCTTTTCGGAAGGACGGCTTACAGGTTCAAGGGGGAAGGGGCCGAGACGCCCGGGTTCATAGCCGGCGTAGGGCTCCAGTTCCCTATATTCGACGGGTTCTCGCGTTTCGCCAACGTGCAGGACGCAAAGGCGAAGCTGATGCGCTCCCAGGCGGAGATGGAGACGGCGAGGGTCGAGATCGCGGCTGAGGTTAAGCAGCTCAAGCTCGACCTGGATCTCGCGGAAGAGAACATACAGATAACGGAGAAGACGAGGGAATCGGCAGAGAGGAGCTTCCTCCTGGCGCAGGAAAGGTACAGGCTCGAGAGGGCGTCCGAGCTCGAGCTCGCGGAGGCGGAAGCCATCTACTCTTCGAGCAAAGCGGCATACATGCAGTCTATCTACAATTATAATATCACGGCCGCGAGGCTCGAACGCGCCATAGGTGGAACGGATGAAGTGGATAAATAAGAAGACGGCCGCGGGGCTGATCGTAATACTGTTATTGGGCATCTTCGTTGTGCCCAGGTTCCTCGGAGGAAACGATTCCCGTATCACATACAGGACTGCCGAGGCCGACAGGAACGACGTAATATCGCTCATTACGGCTACGGGGACGCTGAACCCGCTCACCACAATCGGAGTCGGCTCACAGGTCCAGGGCACGGTGAACAACATGAACGCCGACTTCAACTCCGAGGTGAAGAAAGGCGACCCGCTTGCGGAAATAGACCCGGCGCCGCTTAAAATCGAGTTCAAGAGGGCCGAGGCCAGCATGAAGAAGGCGGAAGCGGACTTCAGCATCGCAAGCTCGCTTTACAAGGCGAACAAGGAGCTCTACGAAAAAAGGCTTATTCCCAAAGAGGAGTTCGACGACTCGCAGGCCAAATATTCCGGGGCGCTCGCGGCTTTCGACCAGTCGAAGGTCACCCTCGACATCGCCAGGACAAATCTCGAAAATACGGTAGTCAGGTCGCCCATAGACGGCATAGTGCTTTCGAGGAACATAAACGCCGGCGAATCCGTCACGACGGGCGGAAAGCCCCTCTTCGTAATATCGAACGACCTCACGGATATGAAAATTGACACGAAGGTGAGCGAGGCCGACATAGGGAAGCTCGTCACCGGCCAGAAGGCCTATTTCAAGGTGGACGCCTATCCCGGCGAGAGGTTCGAAGGGACCGTATCGCAGGTGAGGAACGAACCGATAATAACAAACAACGTCGTCACATATAATGTGGTCGTCGAGACCGGGAACGAAGAAAGGAAATTAAAACCCGGGATGACGGCTGAGGTGAAGATAGTCGTAGCCGACAAGAAGGACGTCCTCAGGGTGCCGACAGCGGCGCTCAGGTTCATCCCGCCCTCTTCGGCCGATATAAAGGACAGGCCCGACGAGCTCTCGGATAATTCGTACGTATGGATAACCCTCAAGAACGGCCAGATCGGAGCGCTCCCCGTAAAGATCGGGGTCAGCGACGATATTTACACCGAGATACTGGACGGGGGCTTGAAAGAAGGGCAGAAGATCATCGTGGAGGCCGTAGCAGGCTCGAAATCGAACGGAAGCTCGTCCTACCTCCCCCAGCCGAGGAGATTCTGACGGATGGGCGGGAACGTCATCGTCACGAAGGACATACACAAGGTCTATAAGCTCGGGGACACGGAGGTCCACGCGCTGAGGGGCGTTTCCATAGATATCAGGGAAGGGGAGTTCGTATCCATAATGGGGTCCTCGGGCTCCGGGAAGAGCACGTTCATGAATATCATCGGGTGCCTCGACAAGCCGACCTCCGGGAATTATTACCTCGACGGCAGCAAGGTCTCCGAGATGGAGAAGGACGAGCTCGCCGATATAAGGAACAGGAAAATCGGATTCGTGTTCCAGAGCTTCAACCTCCTTGCGAGGACGACCGCCGCCGAGAACGTGGAGCTGCCGATGATATATAACAATACGCCGTCGCGGACGAGGGCAGAGCGTGCTTACGAGGCGCTCTCGCGAGTCGGGCTCGGCGGAAGGGAGAAACACTTCCCCTCACAGCTCTCGGGCGGCCAGCAGCAGCGAGTGGCCATAGCGCGCGCCATAGTGAACGACCCGAGCATAATACTCGCCGACGAGCCCACCGGGAACCTCGACACGGCCATGAGCAGCGAGATAATGGAGATATTCAGATCTCTCAACGAGCAGGGCAAGACGATAATCATAATCACGCACGAGCACGATATCGCCGAGAACGCCGAGCGGATCGTAATATTCAAGGACGGCTCCGTAACCGAAGAAAAGAGTAAAAACGGCAGGGGCGTAAGGGCCGCGCGAACGGTACCGACATGAATTTCCTGGCTGCGCTCAGTGTCTCTTCGAGAGCAATAAGATCAAACAAGGTAAGGTCGATACTTACGACCCTCGGTATCATCATAGGCGTCGCGGCGGTGATATCCCTCGTTTCCCTGACCCAGGGGGCGAACAAGATGATCGAGGAGCAGCTTACGAGCTTAGGCGGAAAGTCCCTCTTCATAAGCCCCGGGAAAAGGGGCGTGGGGGTGCAGGAAAACGCGATAGACCTCACAGCGGACGACGCGGACGCAATAAAGAATCTCGACATAGTGGAGTACGTCTCTCCCATGGTCGACGCCCCGGAGCAGGTGGTATGGGGAAACAGGAACTGGTTCACGGTGGTCGTCGGGACGAGCCCCGATTTCGTGTTCATAAACGACTGGTACCCCGACGCGGGGGTCTTCTTCAATAATGAAGACGTAGCGAAGACCGAGAACGTCTGCGTCCTCGGGAGGTCTGTGGTAGCGAACCTCTTCGGATACAGGGACCCGGTCGGGCTTACGGTCAGGATCGGAAAGGATTCGTTCAGGGTGATAGGCGTGATGAGCACGCTCGGGCAGACGAGCGGGGGGAGGGACCAGGACGACGTGGCGCTCATCCCTTACACGACGTTCCAGAAGAGGATACTGGGCACAGACATACTGGAGTCGATATCGGTATCCGTTGCGGCGCCGGAAGACATACCTGCCGCAGAATCCCGGATAAAACTCGTACTCAGGGAAAGGCACAAGCTCGACAAGAACGAAGACGACAACTTTTATATAAAATCTCAGACGGGCGTCATAGACAGGATATTCGCAATCTCTAATATCATGACGGTGCTCCTGGGGAGCATAGCCTCGATCTCGCTCGTCGTGGGCGGCATCGGGATAATGAACATTATGCTCGTATCGGTGGGCGAGAGGACGAAAGAGATCGGGATACGGATGGCGGTCGGGGCCAAAGGAAAGGATATTATGATGCAGTTCCTGATAGAGGCCGTGCTGCTCTCGCTTACGGGCGGCGTGATCGGCATAGCGGCAGGGGTGCTGGGGTCCCAGATAGGGTCTTCGTTCACCGGATGGAAGAGCGTAATATCGCCTGAATCGATACTGGTCTCATTCTGCTTCGCAGCGCTGATCGGAATATTTTTCGGTATCTATCCCGCGCGGAAGGCGTCCAAGCTCGATCCGATCGAGGCCCTGAGATACGAGTAAGAATCCCTTTCCGCCGGGGCGGGTGGTATCAATAATAGAGGTTTATAAAGCCCTCGCCGCCGACCCCGAAATCGTCTTCCTGGTCGCCGTTCACATCCCCCAGCCATTCGACGACGTTTCCGAAAGCGGAATCGCCGTCCTCACCCGTAAGGGTGATGTCCGCTTGACTGGCGGGAACCGTGCCGGGGAAATCATCCTGTCCGAAAAACACGTAGACAGCCCCGTTCGGAACGCCCGGCGCCCCGACTCCGAAATCCGCGTTGCTCACTTTGAATTCCAGCACTATGGCCGTGTTCCTCTGCTGCGATATCAATTCAGGGGTGAAGAACGGGAACACGCTTATCTCCGTACCGAAGAGGTCTCCCGGGTTTAAGCCCGTAAATTCGGTTTCGACCGGGGGAGTCGTATCGTCTTTAAATGCTGTCTCCAGGTCTTCGCCGGAATAGAGGAACACTGAGCCCGTATCGCTGTTCGCCCCGGGCGCGCCGACGATCACGTCGTCCGTCTCGAGCCCGTCCTCGTCTATATCGCCGTCCCCCGATATGCTGGTCCCGAACCCGTCGGCGGCGCTCCCTTCGAGGATGAGGACGTCCGAGGTATCGGTAGCGAGGTCTCTGCCCTTGAGGTCGTTTTTGCCGAAGATCACATAGGCCCTGCCGAGCTCGGGGGCTCCGACGCCGAATTCATCCGAGCCGCCGTCGATCTCCCCGAGAAGCGCTATATCGAAACCGAACAACCCGCCGGCCTGCTGTCCCGTGAATATGGCTTGAGCTTTGGTCGCCGGTACTTCCGTGTTCTTTTCAAGGTCGCCCCCCTTGAAAACATAGACCCGGCCGGTCTCGGAGCTGTAGAAGGGAGCCCCTACTATGAACACTCCCCTTCCGTTCGTCACCCCGCTCCCCTGCGAGACCGAGAATCCGAAATTATCCCCGGGGTTCTCCCCGACAATCTCGAAATGGTCTTCGGTGCCACTCACGAGATCGATCACCGGCATAATGTTCCTGCTGCCGGGGACGATATATACCTTTCCGGTGCCGCCGTCAAATTCGGGCGCGCCTATGATTAGCTCCTGCGCCTGACTGTCGCCGGTGAAATCGTTGGTCGTGGCGAGAGAGGCCCCGAAGCTGTCGGACGCGTTGCCGATGATCGTAACGTCGGCGTCTGCAACATCGATAGTAGTGCTTCCATCTTCAGTGAGGTCGCCTTGCCCGAAGAATATATATACGAGGCCGAGACACGGGTCTCCGACCGCGATATCGTTAATCCCAATATCCTGACCGCCGCCGAAGCAGTTATTGCTGTTGTCGTCGATTATACATACATTCTGCGTTATCTCTTCGCCGTCGTAATTGCCGGCCGCGACGGACTGCCCGAGGCAGCTCCCGGGCTCGCCGCTCACGTACCTTACGTTCTGAAGCGGGGTCGAAAGCTCGGCCACATTCGAGGGCTGCGAGGAACCGCCGGTCTCGTCGTTACTGCGTATGGAATAGAAATATCTCGTGTCTCCCGTGACGTCGAGCCTCGGTGAGAGGAAGGTCTCGGGGTTCCCGGCGGACTGTGGCACCTGAAAGTCAGGCACCTGGGTCGCGTTCTTGAAGTTATCTATGACAGCCTCCTGGATTTCGGAAAAAGGCACGCCGTCCAGGTTGGGGACGCCCAGTATTTCGGCTACCTGCTCGTCGTCATAATACCTCGGGAAATAGATCGTCACCGTCCCGCTCTGGCCGCTGTCTCCCGGGGCTGTCCAGCCGAGGAGTCTCGTGATTTCATCGGAGGTAAGGTCGGATATCGTTCCGGGCGTTTTGTCATCGCCCACAGCGCATGAAACGAGTATTGCGGCCAGCGAAATTAATGTGAAGATATAGAACGACTTAAATTTACGAGCAAGCTTCATAGAGGTTTTTCCTTGGAGAATTATTTTTAAAGTACAAGATTTTACCGAACATATCGTATATTTCCAACAAAAATCAATAAACCGTCCCCTGCGAATGCCGTGTTATTTAGCAATATGGTATTCCGCACGGTTAGCTGGAATTGACGATACATTAATAATAACCGATAAAATATGCCGATTTGATAGGGGCCGGCTCATGTGGTAATTTCCCTTAGCCGTTATTCGCGCCCGCGGGAGGAATATATAGTGTCCACGATAACTTCTATTAGAGCGAGAGAAATACTGGACTCGAGGGGGAATCCCACGATCGAGGTGGATATTCTATGCGACGACGGCTCCTTCGGAAGGGCAGCCGTCCCGTCGGGGGCGTCCACAGGCGAGCATGAAGCAATCGAGCTCAGGGATAACGATAACAAGAGGTACCTGGGTAAGGGGGTCGGGAAAGCGGTCGCGAACGTGAACAGGGTCATCGCTCCAAAATTAAAAGGGCTCGACGCGTCTTCCCAAAGCCTCATAGACGGGCTCATGATCGAACTCGACGGTACGCCCAATAAAGCGAAGCTCGGGGCGAACGCGATACTCGGGGTTTCACTCGCCGCGGCAAGGGCGGCATCCGATTCCCTCGGCATACCGTTATACAGGTACCTGGGAGGGGTCACCGCCAATACGCTCCCCGTACCGCTTATGAACATAGTAAACGGGGGCGCGCACGCGGACAACAACCTGGATTTTCAGGAATTCATGATAGTCCCGCTCGGTTTCAAAAGCTTCAGGGAAGCGATAAGGGCGGGAGTCGAGGTATTCCACAGCTTGAAAGCCATCCTCGGGAAGAAGGGCTATTCGACGTCGGTCGGTGACGAGGGGGGGTTCGCTCCCAATCTGAAATCGAACGAGGAGGCGGTCGAGTGCATATCGGAGGCGATA